>CAYIZE010000009.1:17178-24461 GCA_964367785.1 uncultured Christensenella sp. | reverse complement strand
AAATAATAGATAAAACAAAATAAAAAGAGATGAGAGATTATCTCTTTTTTCTTTTATAATATCTTTTTTGAGTAAAATTTGTCTTATTTATTTTTTATTTTGCATATGATTAAATATGAAGGCTTTTGGATTTAGTGTCCATAACGAAAAAAATTTTATTCACAGAACTTGCAACCTTATTTTGATTGTAACTGCTTTTTGCGTGATGAGCCTGTCTTTTTTTGCACCCATTGTGACAGAGGCTTTTTCAACTGCGACTGCACCCTATTTTTATGGGGATAAAAATTCAAACAAAGTGAGTTTGATGATTAATGTCTATTGGGGCACGGAATATTTATATGAGATGCTTGACGTTTTAAAAGAGAATGACATAAAAACAACCTTTTTTGTTGGGGGTTATTGGGTTGCTAAAAATAATGAAATGTTAAGGAAAATTGTGGCAGACGGACACGAGATTGGCAATCATGGCTATCACCATAAAGACCAAGCGACAATCTCCACTCAACAAAACACAGACGAGATTTATATGACTCAGGAACTTGTCAGAAGTGTGGCAGATGTTGAAATGAATTTGTTTGCCCCACCGTCTGGAAGTTATAATAATAAGGTTCTGTCTGTGGCGGAGAGTTTGGGATATAAGACAATTATGTGGACTCGTGACACCATTGATTGGCGAGATAAGGATTATGATTTGATTTTTTCGCGTGCAACTATAAACACTGTGGGTGGCGATTTGATTTTGATGCACCCAACGGAAAAAACGGCGGAGGCACTCTCTGCTATCATTGCTCGTCTTAAAGAAAAAGGACTTGTTATGACGACCGTGACAGATACTCTTTTGGGTTAGTTAAGATTTGAAAATTTGCGTAGGAGAATACATATTTTTGGCAATAATTTATGACAGGAATTTTTTACATCTTGCATTTAATAAAAGAAATAATAAGAAATTTGAAAAGAAGCATAAAAAACTTTTGAAAAAAATATAAAAAAATGAAAACCATTAAAAACAATTTTTTAAAATGAATTTATTTGCTATAATTATTTAATTGAGGTGACAAGTGAAGATATATCAAAAAACATATGAAAGCGGGCTGAGGTTGGTGTTTCAAAAACTCACTAAAAACAGACCAGCATCGCTGATGATTGCTGTGGACGTGGGCAGTAAGGACGAAACAAACGAGCAAAGTGGCATTTCGCACTTTGTGGAGCATTTGAATTTTAAGGGAACTGATAAACTATCAGCAAAAGACATTATGATAGTTTTGGAAAATAATGGGATTGATGTTAATGCTGTGACAAGTAAACATTCCACTCAATTTTATGGCACTACTCTGCCAGAAAAGATTGAAACTGCCTTTGACATTTTGTCGCAGATTGTGTTTGAATCAAGTTATAAGCAGACAGAAATTAACAAAGAGAGAAAGGTTGTTTTCAGAGAGATTGATATGCACGAGGACTCTCCTGAAAGTGTTATATATGAAAAGTTTTGTAAGGACTTCTATGCAGGCACTCCGCTTGAAAAATCTGTTATAGGAACTAAGAAAATTTTGATGAAAATCAACCACGATGAGATTGAAGATTATGTGAAGAAAAATTATGTTGCAAACAAAATAGTTGTCTCTGTAAGTGGGGATTTTAGTAAAAGTTATGTAAAAAAACTTATGAAAAAATACATCGCTTTCAGGTTTGAGGACAAAGGAGAAGTGGAGAAAAAGGGAGAGGAAAACACCATTATTCCGGTTAAAAAGTTTTCTTTTATAAAAAAAGATGTCAAACAAACTCAAATTATTTTGGGCTTTCCAACTCCTAATATATATGAAAAAAATCTTAAGGCAAATTTTATCTATTCTTTCATTTTTGGCGGGGCTGCAAGTTCAAGACTTTTCCAAAAAGTGAGAGAGGAAAAGGCACTTGTTTACTCCATTAACTGCTCAAATAATCGCAATGATTTAGGAGGCTTTAACGCCATTTCTTTTGGGACGACTGAGAGTAATGCCAAACTTGCACTCTCTCTAATCAAAAAAGAAATAGACAAATTTGTGGCAAAAGGTGTGACGGACGAGGAACTTGAAATGGCAAAAATACTCTCTAAAAGTCTTATCGTTTCTGGAAATGAAGCGGGAGCAAACCTCACAAGGAAAAATGCTAATAATTTGCTTATATTTAACAAAATTTTGACAATGGATAATACCATTAATGAGATTGAAAATCTCACAAAAGAAAAAGTGAATGAAGCCTTGAAAAATGGCTTTAATTATGACCATATGGTGGGGACTGTCGTGACTAAAAATATTGATAAAACATTGTTTGACGTGTTTAAGTAAAAATTTTTTGATAAAGATTTTGTTTGAAATATTTTGTAACGATTTTGAATTGTTTGAAAGATGTGTTATAATTCTAAATAAAAAAATCAATACTTTAATAAATTTTTGAGAGGTTAACTTTTAAGATGGATGAGGAAAGAAAAAGCGGGGTTTCTATCAGCACAAAAAGACAAGTGGGAATAACGATGATTGTTATTTCCTGCGTTTTACTTATGCTTTCCATTTTCAACATTTTAATTGATGTCAGGATGTTTTTGCTGGGAATTTTTGGGCTGATGATTTATCCAATCCTTCTTTTTACGCTTCTTTTTGGTGTTGCTTTAAGTTTAGGAAAGAAATTTGTCTATTCCTTTAAATATATGCTTTTTGTTATGCTTTCTTTCTTCTTTTTCGTCTGTGTTCTGCACATCATTTTCACAGGATTTGGCACAAGAGACCTTTCCTATGGCGATTACCTTTTGTCGTGCTACCATTCACTCTACACTCCAGGAGGGTTGTTTGTGGGGCTATTCACTTTCCCACTTATGAGCCTTTTGCACGATATGGCGGGGGTTATTATTTATGCCATTGCTTTTGTCATATCTCTTTACTTTGTGTTTTCCTATTTGGACGCTCTGAAACAAAAAAAATCGCATAAAGTTCCATATAAAAAATATGAAAACTTTGTTGATGAGGAACTTCACTTTTTCCCTAAAAAGGAAATTGTTGTGGAAAAAATGGAGCATAAGACAGAAATTCCGACAATTAACAATACAGAAGATGATATTTTCATTAAAGACAGCAAAGAAACAAATAAAGAAGTGGATTTTGCGAAAAAGAAGTTGGGGCTTTCAAAAGAACAAGACAGCGACGAGATTGAGGAAGAGGAAAAGCCAACTCCAAAAAGCAGACTCTTTGGGAACAAAACCGATGAAAAGAATAGTGAGGCTTGGAGCAACAGGGGAGTGCAATCGGGCAGACCACAAAAGTTTGTCTATGAAGACCAAAAGATTGAGAAAAAGCCAGACCCTATTATCGACGAAAATAGAAAATATATGAAAATTATTCAAGATAGAAATAACGTGAATGATAATCCTATTATTAACGCTGAAAATTATGATGATTATAAAGAAAAAATGAAGATGTTTGAAAAACAACATTTGCACGCAGTGAGCCGTGACGAAGAGTCTTCATCAAACAAAATCAGCGAGCCAGATGATGAAATTACAGACACAGATTCTTTTGGCATTGAGCCTGAAAAGGAATTTAATGCTGATGAGTTTGACATCGAAGACGACTTCATCAAACCAAACGAAAATGGCAGAAAAATGAGCCTGTTAAACCCTATGAATTTTGAAGTCAACGATGGAAAAAAAGAAAGTGATACTGAAAATGTTAGCGAGAGATTTGTGAAAGAAAAAGAACAAAATGGTGATCTTTTTGAAGATAGTGCCACTAACAGTCAAAATTTATCGCAGAGAAAGTTCAACTATAATGTTTTAGGCGGTGGAAAAGAAACAAAAAAAGTAGAAGAGCCTAATTTTAGATATGACTCACATTATGTTTCGCCCTCTGTCGAACTTTTAAAAACCTATAAAAACGAAGAGGATTTTGAAACAGACCACGCAAAAAATATTGAATCACTTGAAAGAGTTCTTGAAGAATTCAGAATTCCTGCAAAGGTGGAGAATGTCTGCCGTGGGGCAGCGGTGACAAGGTATGAGATGCATATGCCTGTGGGAATTCCTGTGAAGAAAATTCAAATGCATTCGTCCGACATTGCTCTAGCACTTGCGGCAAAGAGTGACATTCGAATTGAAGCTCCAATAAAGGGTAAAAGTGCTGTTGGAATTGAAGTTCCAAACAATAAAGTGGACATTGTTGGACTTAAAGACATCATTGGTTCAGAAAAATTTATGGAAGCAAAATCGCCACTTACATTTGCCCTCGGGAAAGATGTGGACGGCACTGTTTATTGCTGTAATCTAGCAAAGATGCCTCATCTGCTGGTGGCAGGTTCGACTGGAAGCGGAAAAAGTGTTTGCTTAAATGCCCTCATTTTAAGTTTGATTTTTAGAACAAGTCCAGAGGATTTGAGATTGATTTTAGTTGATCCAAAACGAGTGGAATTTGCAATTTATAACAATCTTCCTCACCTTTTAATGCCAAAGGTGATAACAGAGCCTAAAAAGGCACTTAATGCTTTCGATTGGCTCATAAACGAGATGGAAAGGCGGTTTATGGTGTTTCAATCTTGCTTTGTGAAAAATATCAACGAATATAATATGCAAAGCGACATTTTGAACAAGAGAAAACCAAAACTTCCATACATTGTGCTTATTGTCGACGAACTTGCAGACCTTGTTGTTACGACAAACAAAAAAGACTTGGAAGAAAAGATTATTCGTTTGACTCAAAAAGCAAGAGCAGCGGGCATTCATATCATTCTTGCAACGCAAAGACCATCTGTCGACATCATAACGGGAAGCATTAAGATTAATCTGCCAACGAGGATTGCTTTTGCTGTGACAAATTTTGTGGACTCAAAGACAATCCTAGACCAAGGCGGTGCGGAGAAACTGCTCGGGCGGGGCGATATGCTTTATGCTCCAAACGACGGCGAGCCTGTCAGGGTGCAAGGTGCTTTTGTGGACACACCGGAGGTGAGAGCAGTGGTTGATTTTATTAAACAAAACAATCCAACAAATTATGACGGAAATGTAGATAAAAACATTAATAGCGAAAATGGCACGAAAAATTTTGACGGCTCGTATGGTGGCAATATTCAAAGCACTGATTCCATTATGTCCGACGCTCTAAAGCATGTGATTGAGATTGGGCAAGCGTCCACTTCCATGCTTCAAAGACGCTTTGGTTTGGGCTTTCAACGGGCAGCAAGAATTATTGACAAAATGGAGCATGCAGGCTTTATTTCCAGTTCTGACGGCAGTAAGCCACGCTCTGTGTATATGACAATGGACGATTATAATAAATATTACGGAACGAAATAGGTGTATGATGACAAAAGAAAAATTTCATAAGAAAATTGGATTTATATCTCTCGGTTGCGACAAAAATAGAGTGGACCTCGAAAAGATGATAACTATTTTGTCGGCATATGAGGAGTTTGAATTTGTTGGAGACAAGAGTGAGGCAGATGTCATCATAGTGAACACCTGTGCTTTTCTCCAGTCTGCAAGAGATGAAGCGCAGAGAATTATCCTTGAAATGGCAAAACTTAAAAAAACTGCAAGTTTGAAAAAACTGATTGTGACAGGGTGTTTGGCTGTGCTTGAAAATAAAAAACTAATGGAGAAAATCCCTGAAATTGACGCAGTTGTTTTGAGAGAGGATTATTATAAAATTGATGACATTATTTTTGGACTTTTTAATGAGGAATTTTCCAGAATAGACGAAGATGGGGCAAGGAAATTGACGACTCCTCGTCACTTTGCCTATCTTAAAATTGCCGACGGGTGCAACAATCGGTGTGCTTATTGTAAAATTCCATTTATCCGTGGAAACTACAAGTCTGTGCCGATGATTGAACTGGTTCAAGAAGCAAGACTACTTTGTGAAAAGGGTGTGAAAGAAATAATTCTTGTTGCACAAGATGTGACTAGGTTCGGTTGTGAGACAAACGGACAAGAAAATCTCGTGAAACTTTTGAAAGAACTTGAAAAAATTAAGAAGTTGAGTTGGATAAGACTACTTTATTGCTATCCTGACCTTGTGACTGATGAACTTATCAAAGAGATTAAGGACAGTGCAAAAGTGATAAACTATATTGACATTCCTTTTCAGCACGTGAGCGACAAAGTGCTTAAAAATATGTGTAGGCGAGAAACTAAAAAAGACATCATTTCTCTCATCACAAAACTTAGACGTGAGATGAGTGACATCAAAATTCGTTCCACTTTTATGGTGGGATTTCCCGGAGAAACTGAAAAAGACTTTAAAGAGTTGTGCGAATTTTTAAAAGAGTATAAACTGGATAACGTAGGATTTTTCAAGTATTCAAGGGAAGAGGGAACAGCCTCTTTTGATATGAATTGTCAAATTAGCGAGAAAGATAAGGACAAGCGTCTTAGAATTGTGCAAAAAATTCAAGAAAAGATTGCAACGGAAAAAAATCTCTCGCTTGTGGGACAGACTTTTAAAGTTTTGTGCGATAGTTATGACAGAAAGCACGGATTTTATGTGGGAAGAAGTTATTTTTGTGCACCTGACATCGACTTTGAAATCATCTTCACTTCTAAAAGAGAAATCTTAATAGGCTCTTTTGTGGACGTTGAGATTGTCGATTATGACAAGGGATATTTCATTGGGAAAACAGAAAAATTTGCAACTTATTAAGGAGAAAAATTATGAATTTACCAAACAAAATTACAATTTCAAGGATTATTCTCATTCCTTTCATCATCTTTTTCTATCTGTCTTCTAATTTTATTTACGCAGGGAAGTTATTTGCAGGGATACTTTTTGCTGTGGGAATTTTAACTGATTATCTCGACGGATATCTTGCACGGAAAAACAATCAAATCACTCTACTTGGCACTTTTCTTGATTCCATTGCCGACAAAATGTTTGTGATTGCTGGGCTTGTGCTTGTCGTCGTTGACGGCACGATTGCAAATCCTTTTGGAGTGATTGCTCTCATTATTGTCATTTCAAGGGAACTTATTGTGAGCGCACTCAGACAAATAGGGGCTGGCAAAAACATTATTATTTCAGCAGATATGTGGGGAAAAGTGAAAGCATCGGTGCAGTTTATTGCAATATTTTTGTTTATGATTTTTAGTTTTTTCCAAGACAATGTGAGCATTTTGGGAACTCCTTTAAACACAGTTTTTTCAGTGGCGTGTTATGTTTTACTCTCTGTGACAGTGCTTTGCACGGTTTTGTCGGGAGTGCATTATCTCATAAAATATAAAAAAGTTTTTAAGGAAAACTGATGAAGATTACAATTATTGCCGTTTC
>CAYIZE010000009.1:14862-17078 GCA_964367785.1 uncultured Christensenella sp. | reverse complement strand
GATGAATATTCAAAACTTCAAAACATTCCACTTAAAAAAGAAGACGGGGCTTATGCACAAATGCCAGAGAGTGCAAGGACGATTAAAAATCCTTTCAGTCCATTTCAGGGTTGTCTGTGTGAAAAGAACGGCAAGGCTGTCTTTTTGCTTCCATTAAGGCACGATGAACTTCATCATATGTTTTTTTCTTCTGTTCTTCCATACATTTTAAAGTCTGTGGGGAATGATTCTTCCACTTTTGTGCTTAAAACTTTTGGGCTGAAAAGTGGGGAAATGCAACTTCTCCTTAAAGATTTTATTAAAAATAAACTTAACATTGAAGTTGTGTGTGGAGAATATCTGCTCTCGGGCGAAATCATCATTAATATTCCAAAATCAACGAGGAAAGACTATGCCGATAACTTTGTGAAGAGCGTTTTTGAAAAGGTGTTGCCATATGTCTATGCCGATAAAGATGAGTCTTTGTCTGAATACATTTTTTCATTTTTGTCGCTTCATAAAGAGAGAATTGCTTTTGCGGAAGATTTCACTGCGGGGAATATGAGTGCCACGCTTTTTGAAAATCTGGAAGAGGCGCAGAATATTTTGCAGGAGAGTTATGTGACAATCTCAAACGAGTCAAAGATTAAAGTTTTGGGCGTTGAAAAAGAGATTTTTAATCGTGCATCACTTGATTTTGGCGAGATTGCGTATCAAATGGCAATGGGAGTGCTTGAAAATTCATCAGCCGATGTGGTGGTTGCAAACTGTGGAGATGTGAAGTCGGGAGATTTGACTTTTGCCATTGGGAACAGGGACGGACTTCATATTTTCACCAAAAAAGTGAGTGGAAATAAAAAACAAAAGATCATTATGGCGACAAACGCAATCTTTTTTGAACTTATAAAGAAATTGAAACAAAATGACTTCGCGTTTGGAAAAACAGTTTTGTAAAAATTTATTTTCAGTGAAATGTTAAACAATTTTCTGAAAAATTAGAAGTTAGCATATAAAAAATGTGATAGGAGAAAAGTTTTATCATTTTTTTTATGTTAATTGATTTTTATTTTGGAAATTTAGATTTATAATGCTATAATTATTTATGAAAAATATGCTAAAAAAATAAAAGGAAAAATTATGGATAAGGAAAAAAATGTTGAGCAGGCAATCTTGCAGATTGAAAAACAATTTGGCAAGGGTTGCATTATGAAACTTGGCGAACAGCCTATGGAAAAGGTGGACGTCATTCCCACTGGGTGTTTGGTTCTCGACAATGCTCTGGGCATTGGCGGAGTGCCTCGTGGCAGAATTATTGAAATTTATGGACCTGAATCATCAGGAAAGACGACTGTTGCTTTACATCTTATTGCACAAGCACAGAAACTTCTGGGAACGGCTGCTTTCATTGATGCAGAGCATGCTTTAGACCCAATTTATGCGGGACATCTTGGAGTCGACCTTGACGAACTCTATGTTTCTCAACCTGACAATGGCGAACAAGCACTTGACATTTGCGAAACACTTGTGAAAAGCGGTGCATTTGACATTGTTGTCATAGACTCAGTGGCTGCACTTACTCCAAAGGCAGAGATTGATGGAGAGATGGGTGATAGTTTTATGGGGCTTCAAGCAAGGCTTATGAGTCAGGCCCTCAGAAAGTTGGCTGGAATCACAAATAAGAGCAAAACTTGCGTTGTGTTCATCAATCAACTTCGTGATAAGATAGGCGTTATGTTTGGTTCTCCTGAAACAACAACAGGCGGAAAAGCACTCAAATTTTATGCAAGCGTTCGACTTGATGTGAGAAGAATTGACAGCATTAAAGAGGGAAGCGAAATGGTTGGCAACCGAACGAGAATTAAAGTGGTTAAAAACAAACTTGCTCCTCCATTTAAAATTGCTGAATTTGACATTATTTATGGAAAAGGCATTTCAAACGTGGGATGCATATTAGATTTGGCAGTGGAGCATAATATAATAGACAAAAGTGGCTCTTGGTTTTCATATAAAGGCGAGAAGATTGCTCAGGGAAAAGAAAATGTGAAATCATATCTTGAAAAAAATCCGCAGGTGTGCGATGAAATTGAAAAACTGGTGAAAGATGCTCTTCAACTTCCACCTAAAAAATAATAGGATATTCATTTACGGGAGAAATACTAAATGAAAAAATTACTTAAATATTTCTATATCATAGTCATCTTCTTTTGCGTTGGCTTGACTTTTTATGGCTGTTCAAC
>CAYIZE010000009.1:0-14762 GCA_964367785.1 uncultured Christensenella sp. | reverse complement strand
TATGAAATTGCGGTTACAAATGGCTTCACTGGCACGCAAGCAGAATGGATTGAAAGTTTAAAAGGCAAGTCGGCTTATGAAATTGCTGTCATAAATGGCTATGAGGGTGATGTCGTGTCGTGGCTGACGAGTTTGTTTGTTGTTGACGACGCAAATGTAGAAGATTTATCTGCTCAAAGTCTTTTTAATCTTGGAGTTTCTTTGGGTGAATATGAAAACACTTCGGCTGGTTACAACGATTTTATGGCAGACTATTTGGCAATGTTAAAGGATTCGTCTAATTCAGTTGCAGTGCAGAAAGTGGCTGCAAAGTGCCTTAATCAAGTGGTGAGTGTCTACACAGAACAAGGTGCTGGTGCGGGTGTTATCTATGAGATTAATGAAGCAGAGCAATATGCTTATATTATAACAAACTATCACGTGGTTGTTCTTTCAACAACAGTTGATAGTTTGGCAACTTATGCTCCTGCAATAAACATCTATTTCTATACTTATGGGGCAGAAACGGTTGGGGTTACAGAGCAAAGTGAGTATGATTTTGGCGACGGGTTTATGATGGCGGAATATGTTGGAGGTTCGGCAGTTTATGACATTGCAGTCTTGAAAGTGACTGGGGAACATTTCACAAAACTAAACGCGACAGACGCAGAGGCGGTCACTTTTGCTGACACGACAAACCTTCAAGCAGGTTCATCGGCAATAGCGATTGGCAATCCTATGGGTGAGGGAATTGCGGTGACAAGCGGAGTTGTGAGTGTTGACAGAGAGGAAGTTAGTGTTTCAATCGCTGGAGAAGATAGAGTTCTTTCTTGCTTGAGACTGGACGCTCCGATTAATGGAGGAAATAGCGGTGGCGGGGTGTTTGACATTAATGGAAACCTCATTGGAATTGCAAACGCAAAATATTCGAGTGTCGAAATTGAAAATGTTGCAAACGCCATTTTGGCAAGTAATGTTAAAAATGTGACAGAAAACATTATTCATTTTTATGAGTTAAATTTAGAGAATGAATTACTCACCGACAAAACTGCTGGTGTTCATAAATATCTCATTGGCTTTTCTTATTATAAAAATGTTAATCCAACAAACACTTATGACGAAGAGACAATCACAAACAACAAGACTTCTGACATAATTGTGACAGGGGTTGTTGAAGATTCTATTGCTAGTAGCATTGGGCTTGCACTTGAAGATATTGTTAAGGGACTTAAAATTAAAAGAGCAGGAAGTGAGGTTTTTGAAACAATTTATTTTGATATGGGCTATGAGATGAATGACTTTATGCTTACTGTGAGGGAAGGAGATGAGATAGTTCTTATCGTGGACAGACCACAAACAGGCGAAACTGTCACACATTCCAGAGTTGATTTAACTTCATTCACTGTGGACGCCACTAAATTTATTGAATATAAAAACAATGGACTTGTTGAG
The DNA here is from genome assembly GCA_964367785.1 of uncultured Christensenella sp. GTDB lineage: Bacteria > Bacillota > Clostridia > Christensenellales > UBA1242 > UBA7862. Next base: position 13,331 of record CAYIZE010000009.1, on the reverse strand, counting down.
TAAAAATTCTTTACAAAATTTATTTTGATATTTTGCAGTTTCATACAAAATTTAGATTTCAGTTGAAAATAAAGTTCGATAAAAAAAGAAAAACACCATAATATTGGTGTTTTTTTTATCTGTATTTTTAAGATTGTCATTCAATTTTTAGAATGTATTTTAAGAGATTTTTTATCAGTTAATTTAAGAGAAATTTTTGAGTTTGAAAACAAAGGAAATTCGGAGTCGTTTGACACTTTTTTGTTTAGGAAAAGACCTATGCACATAAATGAATATATGTGAGCAGATGCGTTTAAACTGCCGAGCAGACCCACGACAACATTGACAATAATTGCCATTAAAAAAGCATATTGAATGAGACTTTTATTTTTGTTTTTGAAAAAGATTTGAAGCAAACAAACTATAATAGAAATGTAACAAATGCCAGCCAGTAAGCCAAAGTCGAGGGCTAGAGAAAGGAAAACATTGTGGGGGCGAAATGTCATAAAACTGCCCGCACCATAGCCAGAAATTGGGCTGTTTGAGATGTTCACAATGGCATTATCCCAGAGTTCTTGCCTGTCCCAACCATCAAAGCCTAAAATGACTGAGGTGTCTATGCCGTGCTGATTTGTGATGGCAAAAAGTTGCAAAAAGTTTGTGCCGATAAGACTGTCACAAGCACCTAACACTTCCACAAAATAGTTTGCACATGTGGTGGCTCGATTGTTATATAAAAATGGAATTAAATCAACTAAAACAGAAACTGCAATCATTGAAACTAAAAATATAAAAGTCCACTTTGCATAGTTTTTATTTCTTTTGATAAAAACAATTAAAGATATAAATAGAATTAAGAAGATAGCACTTATGGACATAAACGAACCATTCAAAAAAAGGAAAAGTGCGAAGTTTAAAAATGAGAAAAATAACATAATTTTCAGACTCTTACTACGAGACTTTAAAAACATATAGATATTTACGGCAAGGGCAGTTGCGACAACCTCTGCGGAATAGTTTGGATTTAAAAATTGAAGACACAAAGGAAATGACCCTCTGTTGAAACCAGGCATAAAAAGGTTTTGTGGGTCAAAATATCCCATTAAAACGCAAATACTGATAACAATTAGCCACACGAAAATGACATTTTTTACTTGATTTTTAGAGAGAAAATAAAAGCATAAAATTATGAGTGGAACAGAAAAGTATGTTAATAAATCGATATTAAAACCGTTTATAATTGAGGAAACAATCATAGTGATAAAAAGCACAAGAAAAGAAATGATAAGAGGTTTTTTTAAAAAATTCTTAATATTATTTTTTGAAATTTGATTTTTTAGAAGTACAGTTTTGAGTTTGATGAGGAGAAAAATAAAATATGCCACAAAAAAAACTATTAAAAAAATATCAACTTTTATGTAATAAAAAAAACCTATAAGTGAGATTAAAATAGGAATTAGTGCAATATATAATGCAAAAATATAATTTGCAACATTTTCTTTACTTTTTTTAGAGTCATCTTGTATAATTTTCATAAGAAAATTTTATCATAAAACACAACGCAAAGTATAATAATTTAAAGGCTTAATTTTTGAAAAAAATATTTTCTTATGTCGCTTGGGAGAGTGTCGACGGCTTGGCGAAGAAGAAGTTTATCACTGCCTGACAGAAAAAGACTTTCAAGTGAGAAATTTTTTTCAATTCCAATCCCACCATTTCTGCCCATTTTTGTGAAAGTTGGAATGCCTGCACTTTCAAGTTCAGAAAGATATCTAAAAACCGTTCGAGTGGAAATTTCAAACTTGTTTGCCACTTCATATGCAGGAATTATGTGATGTTTATTCAGTTCTAAAAGAACTGCAAATGCGAGATATATTTTCATTTTTTCCCTTTTAAGAATTTGATATTTTATAATTTTTTCTTTTCAAAAATGATTATACAATAAAGAAAACATAAAGTCAAACATATGTTCGACGATATTTTTATTTTTTTAAAATTCTTTAAAGCGTCATAATTTTGTATATAATATAATTATAAAAATAATATTGTAAAATTTTTTGAAATTTAAAGAATGTGTGATAATATGTAGTTGATAAAAAGAGTTGTAGGATAAAAATGAAAAATAACAAATATATTTTAAAATTCAAATTGTCAGGGAAAGGTCCTAGAAGTGCTGTGCCTACTGGTAATGGGAAAGTGGGGCTTTTAGTTTTTGGTGGAGCGAAAAACGAGAGGATTGTTGTGAACAATGAAAGTCTTGTTTGGAAAGGGCACACGGGAGTTCTTCCAGATGTTTCGGGCAATGTGAAGATTATTTCAAAAAAGATGCTTTCCAGCAACTATCGTGAAGCGGAAGTTGTGCTTACAGATGCACTCAGTGCAAAGAACTATAAGCCAGAGCCTTCATATCCTTTGCCTCTTTGTGACTTTGTGTTAAACAATGTTGTTTCAAGCGATGTATTTGACTATTATAGAGCCGTGGACATGCAGACGAGTGAAGTGGAAGTGAGTTTTAAAGATAAAGACGGAAGGCTCATAAGAGACATTTTTGTGGATAAAAACAGCGATGTAATTTGCTATAAAATTTTTGGAACAAACGGAAAAAAAGTTAGTCTTGACTTCACAATCACTCTCCACGACAAGGTCTATAACAGGCAGGCAAACCTCGAAACTTTTGCTATTGACATTCCATATGAGACTCACACAGACAAAGATTTTGTTGTGTTCACAGCAAGAAACGACGACGGAACTGACTTTGGTTGTGTGGCAAAAGTGCTTTCGCCAAGCGGAAATATGCAGAGATATGATGACAAAATCGAGATGAAATGTGCCGATAAAGTGATTGTTTTGGCAAAGACTTTTGTGAAGAAAAATAAGGACGAAGAAGTTCAAAAGATTATGGACGAATTGTCTCTCATCAAAACTCCTTATGAAAAAATGATTAAAGAAAACGCTATATCATTTGGAAAAAGAATGACGACAACCGACTTTGACCTTGATGATGAAGAGGACGGCTCGGTTGAAGAAGAATTGCTGAATTGCAAGAGCGGAAATATAAATAGAAACTTTCTTGTTAAACTCTATAATTATGGTAAATATCTTTTTGAAATTTCGTCAGGAAACTTGTCTTCCTGTGCGTGTGGAGTTTTAAATGGAGATTATAAGGCATATCAAAGCACAACTAACAACTTTGTGCAACTTTCAAGGCTTTATAATTTTTCTTTTAAGAGTTCTCCAAGTGAAAATATGAAAGATGTTTTTGAAAGATTTTTTAATAATTTGGACGATTATAAGAAAAACTCAACGAGACTTTTTGGTTGCAGGGGGATTTTTATCCCCAGCCTTGAAGCACCAGAAAGCGGACTTCCTGGCAACATTACTCCCGATGTCTTGCTGAATGTTAATGTGGCGTCGCAAGTGTCTTATATGATTTTTAAATATTATCTTGTGACGGGTGATGTTGATTTTATCCGCGAGAATGGATTTGAATTCATTCAAGAAGCGGGATTTTTCTATGAAGAATTTTTGAAGGAAAATAAGAACACAAGAATGTTGGAATCTCCATTTGGAATTTCGCCATACTCCTCTCCTTTAAATTTTAAAAGTAAGTCGGGCGATTTGCACATATGTTCAAACTGCCTTGTTGATTTTGCCAGTGCAAAACTTGTTTTTATGATTTTAAATCAACTCTGCGTTGTGTTAAACAAAGAAGTGAGTGAGATTGAAAAGTGGGAAAATCTCTATGCCAAAATTCCTGATGTGGAAGTGGATAAAAGCGGGCTTATCAAGGAATATAATTCCAACGTTTTTGAAACAGACAACTCCTCTCCATACATTTCGCACCTTTTTCCATATAACATTGGCTTTAAACCATCACAAACAAAAAGAGAATTTGAAACACTTGTGGCAAACACCATTAAATTTCGCTATGTGAATGCAATGGGCGAATTTTCCTCTGATCAACTTGTGGATATGGCACTTTCTCTTTCCACTTGCGGGGAATCGAGCGACGCATATGAAGTGCTGAAAACGACAATTAAAAACTTTCTTGGCACAAATCTTATCTTCAACACTGATGATGTTTCAAATATGGGTGTTGGAAGGACAAGTCAATTCAGCAGTGTTAATTTAGACAAAAACACTTGTCTTTGTGCTTGTGTTCAAAATATGTTTTTAAATTCCAGCAAAAACAACATATATATGTTTCAAAACTTACCAAATGATTTTAGAAAAGGCTTTATTCGAGGGCTTACTCTCGACTATCAAATCACTTGCAATGCTGAGTTTAACATTAGGCGGAGTGTGATAAAACTTAGATTGAAATCACCTAGGAACACAACTGTGAATCTCTTTTTGCCACGAGGTTTCAGGAAAGTTAAAGGGACAGATGTGCTTGTCGACAAGCAAAATATGGTGCTTAACGGACTCAGTTTGCCTGCAAATAAATATGTTAAATTGAAAATATTATTTACTAACTTGTGATTATTTGCAATATTTGATATAATGAAATTGTTTAAAAGAGGAGAAATTTTATGTTTGAATTTTTTAAGAGTTATCAAAAATGGGAACATCTTAGTGTGCAGGACAAAAAAGATACCCTGCAAAGTTGCGTGGAATTTTATGAAAGCAAAACTCTCAGTTATATTCTGGCGTTTATGCCTGAAAAAAAGAGAAAGAGTTTTGTTAAAGAGCCTGTTCAACTGAAGTTTTCCACCACCCAAACGGCAGGTCAGGATGTGAGTTTTGCCGACAATGTTGTGATTGTGCTTTCCACAAAACTACTCAGCGGAGATAAGAAAAATTTATTTTTCGAAGTCGCAAAGAACACTATTTGTGCGGTGTTTTTGAATTTGTTTAATAACACAGCAAACACCTCTGGCAAACAAACAAAGTTTGGAGAGTTAGCAAATGGATATTTTGCGTCAATAACAAGCGAATTTGGCGAGGGAATGCAATTTGAACAAGATATGATGGCAGTTTGTAGTGAAGTTTTGAGTGAAAGTGCTGAAATGGCTTCTTCAATATAACTTAAAATAAAAATAACGTTAAATAAAAATAACTTTTTTAAAACAAAAGTTATTTTTTTTATATGCTTTCTCATTATAAATTATTAATTTGATTTTTTATATTTTTTAATTTCTTAATAATATAAAAATAAAATGTTTAATTTCAAATTGTAAAAAAGTTTACTTTTTAATAACAGATAATATAACTTTGCAAATGTTTTCTGCTCCGTTGAAAAATGCTTGATTGCTGGAACTCTGTGTTTTGGCAATCTCATTTCTTTTTTCAAAAAGGTTGTCAATGGAGTTTAAAAGGGTTTTTTCTGTCATATTTGCCTGCTCTAAGACAGTGGCAAAGTTCTTTTCTTCAAAATATTTTGCATTGTCCACTTGGTCTCCTCGAGAAACACCTTTTGGAAGTGGAATGAGAAGCATAGGTTTTTTGAGGAAGAGAAGTTCATAGATGGCATTTGAACCCGCACGAGATATGGCGACATCGGAGATTGCAAAAAGATGCTCAATGTTTTGGCAAAATTCCATTTGACAATAGTTTTCATAGGAAATTTTTTTGTTGATTTTTCCTTTGCCTGTGAGGTGAATGACATTGTATTTTTTAAGCAATACAGGAAGAATTTTGTGAATAATATCGTTTAAATCACTTGCACCTGCCGAACCACCTGTCACTAAGATTGTTGGGCGAGTTCTGTCCACATTTGTAAGAAGAAAGCCTTTTTCTTTGTCGCCAGTTTCGAGTTGTGCGCGAATGGGAGAGCCAGTAAAGACGGCTTTTTTAAGCCCAAGTGAAGTTTTGTCAAAACTGGTGCAGAATTTTTTGCAAATTTTATAGATGAGTTTGTTTGCTTTCCCAAGAGTCATATCCGATTCGTGGCTGACAATGGGGATTTTTCTTAGTTTCCCTGCAATGCAAACGGGAACAGACACATATCCGCCTTTTGAGAAAATGACATCAGGTTTTATTTCTTTTAAAATTTTTTTGCACGAGCAGATGCTTTTCATCAAGTGAAAGGGCAGGGCTAGATTTTTAATTCTATTAGTCCTGTCTAATTTGCGTGCGGGAATCTCAATGAAAGTCACTCCATTTTGGCGGGAAATCAATTCTTTTTCCATGCCGTTTGTGCCTATGTAATAGATTTTTTGAAAGTGTTTTTTTAGGTGTGGCAGGAGGCTGATGTTTGGCATAATATGCCCGCCTGTGCCACCGCCTGTTAGAACTATTGTTTTCATAATTCTAGTATATGAAATTTACTCTTAAAAAATTAAAAATGAATAAATATTTTATATATAGAATAATTATTCACTATTTTGTGTGACACATTGTAAAAATAATAAAAATTTAACAAATACCTGCATATTCATTAGGAATTTGAAAAACCTTGTGATAAAATTTTTATTTGAAAGATACTACTTAAAAAATCGGAGGAAAAAGTTTTGACTAGAAGTTATGATTCAAAAGATTTGGTTGTTTTAGATGGATTAGATGCTGTCAGGCTTCGTCCAGGAATGTATATTGGCTCGACGGGAAGTAAGGGTGTGCATCACATTTTGTGGGAGATTGTGGACAATTCCATTGACGAAATCACAAATGGATTTGGCTCTAAAATCACAATTACGATGAACAATAATGGTTCGGTGACTGTTGAAGATAATGGACGGGGAATTCCCGTGGACATTCACCCAACATACAAAGTTTCGGGGGCAGAACTTGTGTTCACAAAACTGCACGCAGGCGGAAAGTTTGACTCTAAAAATTATAATTACTCTGGCGGACTTCACGGAGTTGGGGCTTCGGTGACAAATGCATTGAGTGAATATATGAAAGTTCGTATTTATAGAAATAGCAAGGAATATGAAATTAATTTCCACTCTGTTGCAGACAGTAAAGGCAAGGTTCACGGCGGAGTGCTTGAACAAAAATTAAGAGAGATTGGACCTACAAAAAAGAACGGGACAACGATAACTTTTTTGCCTGACAAAAGAATTTTTGGCGACATCACGCTTGACCCTATAGTAATCAAAAAAAGACTAAAAGAACTTGCATATCTCAACAAAGGGCTGGAAATTATTTTTGTTGACGATATGGCAAACATAACAAAAAAATATAAATTTGACGGCGGTTTGGTTGATTTCATTGACTATTTGTGTGAAGCAAAATCAATGCTCTTTAAACCTGCCTTTTTCATTGAGAGTGAGGACGAGAGGTTGCAGATGTATGCTGCCATTTCCTACACCGACAGTTACACCGATAGTTTATTTTCCTATGTTAACAACATTCCCACCACAGAGGGTGGAACTCACGAGATGGGCTTTAAGTCGGGACTAACTCGCGCACTCAACGACGTGGCAAGAAAACTTTCTCTTTTGAAAGACAAAGAGGAAAATTTGCTCGGCGAGGACTATCGTGAGGGAATTTCTGCAGTGCTTGCAATTAAGATGAAAGACATCGAATTTGAGGGGCAGACAAAGACAAAACTTGGCAATCCAGAAGTGAAATCCATCGTTGAAAATATGGTGGTGAAAGAACTGACAAGATTTTTTGACAAAAAAGAAAATGCAAAAATTGCGGGCGTTATTTTAGATAAAGCAAAAGGGGCAGCCAGAACAAGACTTGCTGCCAAAAAAGCAAAAGAACTTACAAGACAGAAAAATAGCATTGAAAATAGTTGCCTTGTGGGGAAACTTGCTTCGTGTTCGGGCAGAAAGGCAGAGCAAAACGAACTCTTCATCGTTGAGGGAGACAGTGCTGGCGGAAGTGCAAAACAGGCCAGAGACAGAGGCTTTCAGGCTATTTTACCTTTGAAAGGAAAGCCACTGAATGCTGAAAAGAAGAGACTAGACCAAGTGCTTGCAAACGAGGAAATAAGAACAATTATCGCGTCTTTAGGCACGGGGATTGGCGAGGATTTTGACATCTCAAGTTTAAAGTTTTATAAAGTTATCATTCTCTCTGATGCCGACCAAGACGGCGCGCACATCAGGGCTATTCTTCTCACATTCCTTTTTAGGTATATGAAAGAACTCATCACAAATGGCAATGTCTACATTGGCTTGCCACCACTTTATAAAATAGAGAAAAAAGATAAAGTGGAATATGTTTATTCCGACAAAGAACTTCCAGAAGCCATTGAAAGATTTGGCAAGGGATACAGCATTCAAAGATATAAAGGACTGGGTGAGATGAACCCCGATCAACTTTGGGACACGACAATGGACCCTGCCAAAAGAACGCTTGTGCGTGTGGGGATTGATGATGTTGCAAATGCTGAACTTTTAATTACCACACTTATGGGCAATGATGTTGAAGCGAGAAAGCAATATCTTTCCGAGTATATTGACTTTAACAAAGAAGATAATTTCACTAAATATGGCGAAGGGAAGTAAGCAGAGCAATATGGACGAAGAAAAGGAAAAAGAGTTTTTGCCCATCGACGGACAGATTGAACTGGCGGAGATTTTGGTTCGAGAAGACGAAAATATTGAAAAAAAAGACGAAGAACGAGAGAAAATTGAAGTTGCAAACGGGCAAATTTCTATGTTAGACAATAAAAACGGAGAAGATATGGAAAAAGAAAAAGATAAAAACAAAGTTGTGAATGCTGTGAAAAAAGTTCAAAAATCGGCAAGCGAAACTAAGAAAAATATAAGGCAAGTTGATAATAAATCAAAGTTGGCACAAAAAACACTAAAAAACGCCGAAAAAACTGCAGATAGCATTGCAAAAGGCTTTGATGATTTGAGGGAATTTTTAAATAAAGATGCCAGAGATGAAAAGAAAAAGGCAGAGGAAAAAAAGGTTACCCCAAAAGCGCAAGCAAGGCACGTCATCAAAAGAGAAGTTTCAAGTGAAGACATTGTAAAAATTCTTGAAAATGACGAAAATGCAAAGATTATCGACGATGTGAATAATTTGAATAAGGACTTTCAGGAAGTGGACAGAGATGTTGGGAAAGGTGCTTTTTCAAACTATTCAAACAAAAAGGTTTTTAACACTGGCGTTAAAAATTATGAAGAAAAAGTATATTTTGAAAACTCGGGCGAGGACGACGGAATGCTATATAAAAACCTCGACACCGTTCTTCACGAGTCGATGATACCCTATTCAGAGCATGTAATTTTGGACAGAGCACTTCCTCGAGTGGAAGACGGTTTGAAACCTGTGCAGAGAAGAATTTTGTTTTCAATGCTTGAACTTGGCACAACTCCCGACAAAGCATACAAAAAATCGGCGCGTATCGTGGGAAATTGTTTGGGTAAATATCACCCTCATGGTGACAGCTCGGTGTATGACGCAATGGTGAGAATGGCACAGCCTTTCAACTGCAATGAAATACTTGTGGACGGTCATGGAAACTTTGGAAGTGTGGACGGGGATAGTGCGGCTGCAATGAGATATACAGAAGCAAGACTCACGCCTCTTGCGATGGAACTTTTGCGAGATATTGACAAAAACACAGTGAAGTGGGGACTCAACTTTGATGACACTTTGAAAGAACCAGAGATTTTACCCGGCAGATTTCCAAATCTCCTCGTGAACGGGGCTTCGGGCATCGCTGTTGGACTTGCCACAAACATTCCACCACACAATTTGGAAGAGGTTATTGACGGCGTGGTGGCGTATATTGACAACACTTCGATTACTTTAAAACAGATGATGAAAATAATTAAAGGCCCTGATTTTCCAACGGGGGGCTACATTTTAAGTTCATCGGAACTTACACAGGCTTATGAGACTGGCAAAGGAAGAGTCTTTTTGCGGGCTAAAATGCACGTGGAGGGACTTGGAACAGATAAGAGATGTATTGTCATCACAGAGACTCCTTTTCAAGTTAACAAATCAACTCTTTTGCAGAAAATTGCAACTTTTAAAGATGAGGATAAATATGGCTTTGGTGACATTGCAGAGATTAGAGATGAGTCTGATAGAAAAGGTCAAAGGGCAGTTATTCGCCTCAAAAAAGATGCAAATTTAAGCAAGATATACAAATCTCTTCTTAAAAATACTGAACTTCAAGGCACTTTTGGAATAAATATGGTTGCGATTGCAGGCGGAAAACCAAAACAAATGGGACTATTAGACGTCATTTCCTACTATGCGGAATATCAACGGGAAGTTATTTATAGGCGAACAAAATATGATTTGGAGCAAGCAAGAGAGCGGGCTCACATTTTGGAAGGGCTTATCGTTGCCATTAAAAACATTGACGCTGTGATTAAGATTATCAAGAGTTCACCAAACACTACGGAAGCAAAAAAAGGCTTAAGGGAAAAATTTTTGCTCGACGAAAAACAGGCTCAGGCAATCCTTGATATGCGACTTGCAAGGCTCACCAGTCTTGAAGTGCAGAAATTGCAGGAGGAACTTGTGGGACTGCGTAAATTGATTATTGAACTCAGCGAAATTGTGGGTTCAACAAAGAGACAATATGAAGTTGTGAAAAGTGAACTCTTTGAAATTAAAAGAAAATTCAAAAATAAAAGAAAGACTCTCTTTATGAAAGAAGAGGAGATTGTTTTAGAAGAAGAGAAAGGCGAGGAAGAAGCAAAAGAGTTGACTGTGCTGAAAACTTCTCTTGACAACATTAAAGCTGTAAATTCAAAACAATTTAAAATGCTTTCAAAAGAAAACTATGATAGTGCAACTTTAAATGATTTATTTCTTTTAAAATTGCCAACATTATCAACGGGGAACTTGCTTGCTTTCAGTAACTTTGGGAATTGCTATAAAGCCACAGTCTCATCTTTGGGCGAAAGCAGACTCAGAGATAAAGGGGCTCCTGAATGGACAATTTTTAAAGAAATGCAGAAGAATGAAAAAATAATTGCTCTTTTTGATGAAAGCGAGATGCAAAACAAAGGCAATTTGCTATTCTTCACAAAAGGTGGAATGGTTAAAAAGACTGCAAGGCAAGAAAACACTCTTTTGAAAAAGAATTATCAAGTGATTAAACTTAAAGAGGGCGATGAACTTTTGAACGTGGAATATGAGCCTGAAAAGAATTATACTCTTGTGTTTGTCACAAAAAAGGGAATGGTTTTGAATGCTAAATCCGACGATGTGCCTGTTCAAGGCAGAGTGTCCAGCGGGGTGAAGGGGGTGTCTCTTTCAACTGAGGATTATTGTGTGGGCATTTCCATTGCAATCTCTGGCGAGGGAGAAATCCTTTGCGTTTCGGACAAAGGTTACGCAAAGCGAGTGGTTGTTTCTCAAATTGACGAAATGGCGAGATATCGAAAAGGCATAAAAATCTTGAGCGGTGGCACTTCCGGAAATGAAGTGAGACTGGGCAAAGTTGTGAAAGAAAGTGCGCTTCTTTGCGTCGTCGACGAGGAAGGTAAACTATATTTCAAAAACACTGACCTTGTGTCCATCGAGGCACGGACAGGTAAAGGGAAAATACTTGAAAAGGGAAACAAAAACTTCGCTGTTAAAGACTCTTTCTTAATCGTTTAGAACAAAAATAAAATAAATTTTTGCAAGATTAAAAATTTTTATAATAGATATGTTTGAGGGGTTATTCTTTCAAACATATTTTTTTTTATTAAATATGCAAGGGGGGACTTTCTTTCAGGCATATTTTTTTTGTTTTAATAGTATTTATAAAAGAGATGTCATAGATATAAAAAGCATTTTTTGATAAAAAAAGACATTTATGGACAAAAGTTGATTCGTCTATTTTCTTTGGAGGTTATAAAATGAAAAAGCAAAGAGGAAAACTAAGGTTCTACACAATTAAAATGATGTGGGTGAAAGCAATTCTTCTTATTATGGTGGCACTATGTGTGTTGTCTATAAGTTTTGATGGAACAGGGGCTTTGGCACAAGTATTTTTTAACAAAACTGGAAAAAAGTTGCCCATTTACTGTGTTCAGAACAGCACGAAACAGATTGCAATCTCTTTTGACGCAGCGTGGGGCAGTGACAAAACAGAAAGCATTCTTAGCATTCTTAAAGAGGAAAATGTGGTTGCGAACTTCTTTTTGGTGGGAATGTGGGTGGACAAAAATGAAGAATTGACTAAAAAAATCTATGATGCTGGAATGGAGATTGGAACGCACAGCAACACTCACGCCGATTTCACTTCACTTTCAAAGACGCAGATGGAACTTGAACTCACAGAGAGTGTGAAAAAGATTGAAGTTATCACAAAAGACACTGTTAAATTATTCCGCGCACCTTTTGGAGCATATGATAATAATGTCATTTCAGCGGCGGAAAGCCAAAACCTTCAAACAATTCAATGGGACGTGGATTCACTCGATTGGAAAGGAATTTCCAGCGACCAAATTGTGAAAAATATTTTGAAAAAGGTTAGCAGTGGTTCAATCATTCTCTGTCACAATAACGCAGAAAGCATCGTGGAAGCACTTCCTAGCATTCTGAAAATTCTCAAATCACAGGGCTATGAGTTTGTGCATATCAGTGACCTACTTATTAAAGACAATTACACGATTGATAATAGCGGAAGGCAAGTTTCTAAATGAAAAATGTTTAAAAATAAAATTGGAGGAAAATAAAAAATGAACTACGAATTAATGGAAAACAACAAAGTTTTTTTAAAAGGAGAAGTGACTTCAGAACCCAAGTTTAGCCATGAAGTGTTTGGCGAGGGATTTTATGAACTTGATTTGAAAGTGAAAAGACTTTCGGACAATTTTGATTTGGTGCGTGTCACCGTTTCAGAAAGACTGCTTTCGAATGATGCCTTTGCTGTTGGAAACCTGGTGGCAATCAAGGGACAATTCAGGAGTTATAACAAGGTTACTGATGGAAAAAGTAAACTTCTTTTAACCGTGTTTGTGAGGGAAGTGATTGATTTTGATGAAACAATGAACCCAAATGTCGTCGAACTAAGCGGGTATGTTTGCAAAGAACCTATTTTCAGAACGACTCCTTTTGGCAGAGAAATTTGTGATGTTTTGGTCGCTGTGAACAGAGCATATAATAAGTCAGACTATTTGCCTTGCATTGCTTGGGGACGAAATGCCAGATTTGTGAAATCCATTAAAGTGGGCGAGAAAGTGGATATAATCGGCAGAATTCAAAGCAGGGAATATCAAAAGAAGTTAAACGAAAACGAGGTATTGACAAAAACTGCCTATGAGATTTCACTCAACAAAATTAGAGTGGAAAATATGGAAAACTTCATTGAAAATGACGGACAATTAGCGTGAAATTTTATTTAATATAAAATAGATTTTATGTGTTTTTGGAAATTATTTAAAGTTGAAATAGAAAAAATTTAATATTAATAAAAAAACTATCCCTTATCAAAATGGGGGATATTTTTTATTTAGCAATGTTATAACTTCTGACAAGTCTCATATTATATT
>CAYIZE010000008.1:11879-25357 GCA_964367785.1 uncultured Christensenella sp. | reverse complement strand
TTTCACGATTGAGCCACTCTGAACCTCAATTAAGAAATCTTCACTTGTATTAACTGAAAATGAAATATCTTCATTATCATAATCATAAGTTGAAGCGCCAATTTTATATGTTGCACTTGTATTATTATAAAGAAGTCCAGAGAGTTTAACATCTCCTTCACTATCATAATCAACAAAAGAAAATTGACTCCCCACAAAAGAGATGTCATCAAGAGTTATAGGTTTCACAAGTTCAACACTAACAATAGATTTTAACTTGTCGTTTTCATCTTTAAGTGCATTTTTTTCTATTTGCGTAAGAGAAGTGTTGTTATTCAAAACATCATCAAGAGTTCTGTCATATCTTTCACTAAGCACTTCAACTTCAACATTGCCTTCAAGGGAATTATCTTCCACAGCAAGCACTCCATTAAGAATTGAGAAGACCGCAATATCCCCCACAGTTCCGTTGGTGTTTTGAATGTAATAAATTCCGTCAACATTATTTTTAGTCACAAGTTTATGTTCTATTCCAAGAGAACTTGTGTAAGAGAGTAAAGAGTATTCAACACCCTTCTCGTCCACTTCATAATTTGATCCTGTTCCGTTTGATCCTGTTCCGCTGGAAGTAATGTAACTGCTTGAATAGTTTATATTGTCTGAAATTTCAAGTGGGTGATTATAAATCACAGCAAGACGTTCTTTTACAGAAATGTCAGTCACAGGCAACTTAACTTGGAAATAAAGGTTTACATTTCCATTGTTCGACTCAATAGAAGAAATGTTAACTCTGTATTTTGACCCACGGCTTGGAGTTGACGCTTTAACTGTAAGAGTTTTTGATGAATTAGATGTCTTAACATTAAGTGAGCCATCATTATAATTCACATATTCAAGCGCCGAACTTATTGCCGTTGAACAAGTCGCTGATGCATTGATGATAATCTCATCGTTATAATAGAGAATGTAGGACTGCGTCACAGCGTCATACTCCACAGCATCTCCTGACGAGGCATAGGTCACAGAAGAAACCACGACTTTTAAGTCAGCATATGGATCACTGTTGCATGCAACAAAAACCCCCGCCAAAGAAAACATTAAAATTGATAAAAAAAGAAAAAACTTTTTCATATTGATACCTATTCCTTTTTATTATGTCGATTTTTACAATAAAATACAATTCTAGTAATTATTTATAATAATTATATAGTAATGTGAGGAATAAAGTCAATAAAAAGAAAAAGAAAAAAGCAATAAGAAAATAATCTTTCCATTGCCTTTCGCCAAAACATATTATAAATAATAAATATATTTACTTTTTATTTTGTAATTTTTTTAAAAGATTTTACTTTTTTTCATCATAATATATTTGATTTTAGTTGCATTTCCTCCCCTAATATGGCGTTCACTAAGGTTAAATTTTAAGATGCAGTCCACCTTTTTAAATAGCGACAAGTTAAGTCTTTTGAGCCTCCTGCTGAGGTCAAAATGCACAGTACTTTTAGACACATTAAATCTTTTTGCCAGACTTCTCACAGTTCCCTTGTAATTAATCAAAAATTCCGCTTCAGCAAAAACTCTTTCTTCAATACTAATATCCAAAGTTTTCACCCCTTTTTATCACATTATGAGTGTTACTTAAAAATTATGTCAAAAAGTGACAAATTTAGGAGATAAATGTATTAAAAAGAATGCAAAAAACAACAAAAAAGACGCTTAATAGGCGTCCTTTTAAAAAAATATTTAAAAATAAAAAATATTTTTGCTTTTAATTAGAAAAACAATAATAAATATTTAGTATTCATTTTTAATGAAAGATAAAAAAAGAATGCCAGAAAAGCACCCTTTTTCTTTAAAAAGTGAATTATTTTTCTTTTTTTGTTTTATCAATAAAATTAGCGATGTCTGCAACAGTTTTCAATTCTGATGTCTTATCATCAGGAATAACAACGCCAAATTTTTCTTCTAAAGTCATAAGCATTTCAATCATATCAAGCGAATCCGCTCCCAAATCTTCAACCAATCTGGAATTATCTTCAACTTTCTTTTCATCAATGTTAAGTTGGCTTACCAACAATTTTTTTACTTCATCAATAGTCATTTTATCCTCCAATATTCAAATAATATGAGAGAATTATACAACAATTTCTAAATGATTGTAAAGCGATTTAACATTATTTATTTGAAGTTTCAAGATAAAGATTTGGGTCAACTTTTACATCGTCAAGAAGCACTTCAAAATGGAGATGAGCGCCGTCATTTGACTCATTTTTTGCACTAGTCGACACTTTTCCAATCACTTGTCCTTTTGTCACAGTGTCGCCAACGCTCACAGAAACATTTTCATTAAGCGAGCCATACACACTGGTGAGGGACGAACTATGCTTAATTTTCACCACCGTCCCCATAAGATAAGTCGTTTCCACACTAATGACCTCGCCGTTATAAACAGCCAAAACGTCAGCGTCATCTGCTCCCTTAATGTCCACTGCCTTGTGTGATTCCCATTGCTTTAATGTAGAATTGTATTTGAGTGTTGTGTTTGAATAGTCTTTTATAATTGTTCCATTTGTAACTGGCATAATAAATGTAATGGAAGTTGGCGTTGACGTCTGCACATTGTCATCGTTTAGCAAACTATTTTCTGCCGATTTCGCAGCCACAATCCCCACAAAAATTATTGCCAAAAAACATAACCCCGTTGCAATTATACTTCTTTTGTATCTTTGAAAAAAAATTATTAACCTCTCTTTGAAATTCATTATTTCCCTCCTTGACAAAATTATTGACAAGTAAAAAATAGTTAAACAATTTTATTTTTCATTTTGTATATTTGCTTTATTTTTAAATTGAAAATACAAATTAGTTTAGGATTATATTTTTAATTTTTTCACCAATTATTTTATATTAATATTTTACAAAAAGTTGATTTTATAAAAAGATTTTTTTGAGTTTTTTTAGATAATAATATTATGTTTTATTTTCCAAAAATTCTATGTCAATTTTGTTTTTTTTATAGATTTTAATAAATCAATTTTATAAGTTTAATCAAGTAAACTATAATTATTATTTATAAAACTAAATAGTCTTTTAATTACCAAACGACCATTCAGTCAAATTTACATTATTATTTTACAATATGCACAATAAATGATTGTTTTAAGTATTTATTATAAAATAAAAAGAATATCCCGACCATTCAGTCGAAATACACTTTAATATTAAATTTGATTGAAAAGATATTTCTATACTTATACTATTTTAACATCTTCTGTTCCATCTTAATTCTTTTTCTTTCCTTATGATTGTGAAGCCAAATTTCCTTATTTTTTTCAAGGCGTTTGTTCCCAATGAGATAGTCATAAGTTAAAAGCAAAAATCCATTTAAGATGTGAATATAATAGAATAAAAATCTCCAGATAATGAGTGCCCAAACCTGAGGTCCTGGCCCTAAGCCTGCAACAATAAATAACCCTGCAAAGAGTGCAGTAAATGATAAATCTGCAGTTCCTGTTCCCATAGGAATTGGATTGAAAGCACTTGACAAATCAACCATCAATGCAATGGCAATAATCTTCATCCACATCTCAGGGTGCCACCCCGCAAATGCACAATAGATGAAAAATGGCATACTATATGTACTTAAAAAATATACAATGGAAAAGAAAATATTTATGAAAATAACGCCAAAAGATTTGCTGAATTTTTTCGTTGTTCTGTGCCAAACATTCACTGTGTTAATAACATTTTTAAATGATTTATTATAATCCTTAATTAATCTAAATTTACCAATCTTAATCTTACTTAAAATCTTAAGAGAACCGACAACAATTCCTGCCCCCGCCCGCCTGTTTAAAGACACAAAGGTTACAGTGATAATCACCACCGCAATCACAACATACCCCACCCAACTGAGAGTTGTTGCAAGTCCAGTTGCAACAGTTTCCGTCGCGTCGACGCGAATTGTAGCAAAGTTACTGAACATAAAATAAGTTGCAAAAATGAAATAAATAATTTGGAAAAAGATATATTTTGCCATTGTGACTGAAATTCCAGCACCAGCCTTAATGCCATATTTATTTGCATATATCACTTGAAAAGGCTGACCACCTGTGCTCAAAGGAGTTATGACATCATAATATTTACCGACAATTCCCATCTTAAAACCGAGGTTAAACCTAAAGACACCTGTTGTGCTATGTATCAAACTAGTAAATCGAATTTGGTCGCACAAAATACCTACAAACACAGTGCCAACCGCAGCCAAAATAAACCACCAATTAATGTTAAAAATAGCAGTCAATGACTCAAAAGGATTTTGTTCACCTGCAAGTTGCACAACTAAAACAACAATAATAACAGCCAAATTTAATGCGAAATATATAAAGTTGAGCCATCTTTTTTTCTTTTTTGACTTAATTTTCTTTTCGTCAACGAGGGTTCCGTCTGTCGCTTGCAACTCTTTTTCATTATCCAAATCCTCATTTATTTCTTTCACAAGGGGTGGAAATGTTGAATAACGCAAAGCATCATTCAAATTTTCAGAATAGTTGCTAACATATCTATGAAGTTTACCCTTTTTATATTTTAAATTCTTTAAGAAAGGAGCAATTAAATTTTTCACTTTAAGTTTTTTTATCCTAAGTGCAGTCTTTTTATTGGTATTTTCAGCCATTACTCCCTCCTTTTCTCAAAATTTTTACACAATAATTAATTGTATAAATCGTTAAAATTGTTTGTTTGATAGATTGTGTTTATTCCATTTTTTAGTGTTGTCACAAGATTGCTTCTGTAAGTGGAATAGTTATCTTCAGCCACCTCGTCGAAAATCTTTTCAAACAAAGTTTGATTATATGAGATAGAAGTTTTTTCACTTGAAAGTTTTCTAAAAACGTTTGCTGTAGTAAGTGTGTTGAGATCTGATTGTGAAGCAAACATATTATTCAAAGTTCCTGTGTAAAGCACAATGTGATATCCTGAATAATTAGTGTTTTCCTCAAAAATCAAATCAGAAATCGCTCCAACTTGACCCTCTCCATTGTCATACAAATCCCTCACAGCATCTGTAAAACTGTCCACCATAGTGCTAGTTTCTGTTCCAACAACATAGTCGTATTCAGCGTTGATGATGCCAGTGTCCACATTGTATTTGTAAAGGTAGTTATTAAAAATCTCCACAATTTCTTTCAAATTAGTCTTATTTCTAAGTGCATTTTTTAAATTATTGTAAAGAGTTTGAACACTAATTGTTATTTCATTTCCATTCTCATCAACTGCATTTTCGCCTGTTTCTAAGTCTCTTTCAGTCGCAAAAGTGTTGCTTGAAGATTTCAAATCTGCCAAAATGGCTTCCACAAGACTGCTTGAAATTGTTGTGTCTGCATCAGCTGTTTTAATATCGGCTAATTGATCATCGCTCAATTTGACCAAAATGTGAATACATGTGATTAATGTCTCGTCGCTTGTTGAGCCATAATAGACATAATTTTTTCTGTTTGTCGTTCCTATCAAGTCTGAATAGAATTGAGTGCTAGAATTATTAAGTGTCGCAACATTTTCCGCATATCTTTCTTTATACACATCAACAATCTTTTGTAAACGAGCAGAACTCACCACATAACCACCCGTTGTGCCGTCTTCATTTTGAATTGTTGAATCATAAGTGTAGCCATTTGAAGTCTCATAGAGTTCTTGAAATTTTGTGATTTTTTGACTTTTATAATTAGATTCAAAAAGTCTTGTCATTTCTCTTTCAAACACTGCAGTGTCAGTCATATCTGTGTATCCATAACTTTTTTGAGATGTTTTAAGAGCAGTGAGATATTTCCTCCACACCAAAGTTTTATAGTCGCTACTGCTTCCACTAATATGTTTTTTATATTTATATTTGCTATTTGCATAGTTGATTGCATCTTCATAAGTTAATAATGTAACATCACTTTTGACACTCAAAGTGTCCTCTTCTGCTGTTTGTATAAGATAAGCATCACCATTAATGTCTTGAAATTTTGTCACATAACTTTTTTGTGGGTCATATTCAGGGTCACTTTCCTCTTCGTCTGCAGTCACTTCATTGGAAGTAAGATTAAAATCATTTCTAACCTCTGTCACATAAGTACTAAGGGAACTATCAACATAATCCCAGCAATTCGACACTATTTTACGATAGTCATCACTTGAAAGAGTGTATCTCTCATCTTCTAAACTATCAATATATCGAAGCATATATTCCTGACTAACAAGTTCGTCAATGGTCATTTTAAAAGACTGCTCGGCAGTGTATCCATAATAACTGTAGTATTGATATCCCCCGTTATTATATCCGTTAATGAGGCTTTCTCTCGTTATTGAGATATCTCCGCTCGTTGCCACAATAGATGACAATGCAGCATAATTGTTTGTGTTAAACAAATTACACCCCGTGAGAACGGAAATAAACGAAAATAGAAAAACCAGTAATATAGCAAATTTTTTCTTCACAATAGACTCCATTTTTTTGTTAAAAATTTTTTAAAACTCTTTGTTTTGCATTCTAAATTTTGCATTTAGTTTAGCAACCTAAATTATACAATAATCTCACCACAAAATCAAATAATTATTCGAATTTTTGGCAATTAATTAAAAATGAAATTAGCATTTCCTCTTGACTCTCTTTGTTTTGCTCTTTTTTCAATGTAATTATAGGCATTTTATCGGCTTTTAATACAAAATAGACCGACGAAGAGCTTAAAAATTTATATAAGGGTTTTTTCAAAACATCTTCATAAAAAGTGATTGTTGTGTTAAAATCGTTTAAAACAATATGCTTCACATTAACTTTTTGTCCCAAGTTTTTGATAAATCCCACTAAGCATAACTGGACTGTGGGCTGTGGCACAGGTCCAAACTTACTTGAAGTTTCAGTTAAAAGATCGTCTAATTCTTTTTTTGTGTGAATTTTACTCACTTTTGTATAGAACAAAATTCTATTTTCATTTGTTGAAATGTAGTCTTGAGGCACAAATGCAGAAAGCGACAAGTCAAGTTTAATTTCTCTCACTGCTTCAATTTTTTCCCCTCTAAGTTCCCTCACTGCCTCATTCAAAAGTTTCACATAAAGGTCAAACCCAACTTGTTGCATATGTCCATGCTGACTTCTGCCAAGAACGTCTCCCGCCCCACGAATTTCAAGGTCACGAAGGGCAAGTTTATAGCCACTGCCAAAGTCCGAAAATTCCATAATTGCGTCAAGACGTTTATAAGCATCAATGCTCAGCATCTTATTTTTTGAAAAACTAAAATATGAATATGCCTCAATTCCACTTCGTCCAATTCTGCCCCGCAGTTGATAGAGTTGACTAAGCCCCAACTTGTCGGCATCAATAACAAAAAGAGTGTTTGCATATGGCAAATCAATTCCATTTTCAATTAGAACTGTTGAAATCAAAATCTGCGTTTTTCGACTATAAAGGTCGTAAATTGCACTTTCCAAAGTTTTTGTCGGCATTTGCCCGTGAGCAATTCCAATCCTAGCGTCTGGCATAAGAGATTTTAGATGAGCATAAAAATTAGTTATTGTTTCAACACGATTATAGACAATTAGCACTTGCCCTTCTCTTGCTAGTTCCTTATTGCAAGCGTCAACTAAAATATTGTCCGAATAGTCGATAACTGCTGTTGAAATCTTTTTTCTATCTTTTGGAGCAGTGGAAAGATAACTCACATCTCGAATTCCTGTGAGCGACATATAAAGCGTGCGTGGGATAGGAGTTGCCGAAAGAGAAAGGACGTCAACTGTAAGTTTTTTATTTTTCAGTTTTTCTTTATCTTCCACGCCAAACCGCTGTTCCTCATCAACAATAATAAGTCCCAAATTTTTAAACTTTACATCATCACTCAAAAGGCGATGCGTTCCACAAATAATGTCAATTTTACCGCTAAATAAATTATTCAAAATTTCTTTTTGCTCTGCATTTGTTTTAAATCTGTTAATCACTCCCACTTCAACGAGAAAATTTTTCATTCTCGAAGCGGCCGTTGCGA
Source organism: uncultured Christensenella sp. (assembly GCA_964367785.1). GTDB lineage: Bacteria > Bacillota > Clostridia > Christensenellales > UBA1242 > UBA7862. Next base: position 17,356 of record CAYIZE010000008.1, on the reverse strand, counting down.
AATGTTGCTCACAAAGAATTGTCGTTGGGCAAATGAAAGCCACTTGTTTACCGTCTTGAATTGCTTTAAATGCAGCCACTAACGCCACTTCTGTTTTGCCAAAACCAACATCACCGCAAAGAAGCCTGTCCATCACACGGCTACTTTCCATATCTTTTTTAATTTCACGAAGCGATTGAATTTGGTCGTCTGTATATGGAAATGGAAAAGCACTCTCAAACGCACTTTGCATGTAAGTGTCTTTTGAATAAACAAAACCTTTTGCATTCAACCTCTGCCCATAGACTTTTAAAAGGTCAAAAGCCATTTCCTTTATAGAAGACTTCACCTTTTGCTTAATTTTATAGAACTCTGCCCCGCCAATTTTGTTAAGTCGTGGCGTCACTTCGCCTGAATATAGCGAGAGTAAATCACTGTTTTCACTAGGCACATAGAGAATATCGCCGTTTAGATATTCAATGACAATATAGTCCCTGTAAATATTGGTTATTTTTATACTTTTAATCTCCACGCACTTACCAATTCCGTGGACTTCATGCACGACATATTGCCCGACTTCTGGCAAAAATATTTTATTTTCAAGCCCTTTTTTCACATTAATTTGACTTTGGTGTGTTAAAAGGTCAGAAATGCCCACAACAACAACCTTTTCAAGTTCAAAGTGAACTGAATAAAAGATGTCCATTGTCAGCAAGTTAATTTTATCATTTTTGACATCATCAAAACTTTTAACCTCAAAAGTTTCAAGATTTTTTTCATTAAAAAAAGCCTTAATTTTATTTCTAAGGGCAGTGTTTTTACAACTTATAATCGCTGTGTAGCCACTTGAAGAATAATCTTTCATATCTTGCGTTAAGTCCAAAAACCGATTAAAATATTTCGGGACATGTCCACATTCAAAATTTATGACATTATCGCTGTCAAAGATTTTATTTTGAGACAAAAGCCTTGAAAAAGCAGCAAGAGGATAACCTTCGCCAAAAGCATCTAGAAGGTCTTTTCTTGTGGAATAAAACTCCATATTTTTTGGCAAAAACTCGCCTTTTAGCGAAAGATTTAAAAAATTGGAGACATTATCGTCCTCAATAGTTTTTATCTCATCTAATATTAACTTCGGTTCATCAAAGATTATTCGGGTGTTTTTATCTAGATAATCAAAAAATGTCGCTCCAAATCCTTCATAAAAAGGCAAGAAAAAAACATTTGAAACGCTTGAAATGTTTTCATCTAAAAGTTCAATCTGCTTGTTCACAACGCCGAGAAGTTGGACCATACTTTCAGGTGAAAGAGAGAGTTTTTCCACATCGTTTTTTATTTGCTTTTTTATTTCCGCTTTTTCTTCATCTTTAATGTTTAGGAACGAAAAAGGCGGAATTTCAACTTCCGAGCAAGTTTTTCCCGGGCGAAAGGTGACAATATTAAAATAATAAATACTGTCAATTTCGTCATCAAAAAAACTAATCCTAACAGGGTTTTCTGCATCCATTGAAAACACGTCCAAAGTGTCTCCACGCAAAGCAAAATCCCCACTTTCTGCAACAAGGTCTTGCTTTGAATAGCCCATTTGAATTAAACTTTTCACAATGTCACGCAGGGAATATTTCTTTCCTTTTTTAAATTTCAAACTTTTCCCTAGAACAAATTCTTTTTTTGGAAGTCTTTGAAAAAGTGCGTCGGGAGTCACAAGCAAAACATCAAAATCTCCCTTTGCTAAGTCATCGACGGCGTTCAATAATCTTTTAAAATCTGCATTCTGTCTATCGTTAAAAGTAATCAATAACGGCAGTTTTTTATGAAGTGAGATAACTTTCTTTCCAAAAGAAGAAAGCATATTTTCATATTTTTCAAACATTTCAAAATTGGGTGCGACAATCATCATCTTTCCATGTAAAAAACAGGGTAAAAAAGTCTTTTCACCCTCGTTCATTCCACTTATTGTGACTTGATTTTGGTTCTCAATCTCGTCAATTTTTGCTTTTAAACTATCCATTAATTAATCCTAAAATCTTTTCAATCCCATCATCAATGGCACTATTTATGATTTTAAAACTCTCCTCATCTATTTTACTCAAAACATAGTCTTTTAAGTCGATTTTTTCATTTTCTTCTCGCCCAGCCCCAATTCTAACTCGCTTAAAATCCTCTGTTTGAAGTCGGAAAACAATGTTTTTCAGCCCATTGTGAGTGCCGGCACTGCCATGTTCCCTATATCTAGCCACCCCTTTTGGTAAATCAATGTCGTCACAGATAACTATGACGTCTTTGCTTTCAATCTTATAATAATCCGAAAATTCTTTCACCGCGTTTCCGCTCAAATTCATATAGGTGAGAGGTTTCATCAAAAAAATAATTTCATTTCCACACTTCCCTTGTCCATAAAGAGAGTTAAATTTAGCCTTGTTTAAACTAATGCCCAACTTTAAAGCAAGTTTGTCCATACAAATAAATCCAAGATTGTGATATGTCAAAGCATATTCACTCCCTGGGTTTCCGAGTCCCACAATTAACTTCATTTTTTCTCTCCCTTAATAACACTGAAAGGTTCAGTCACTGTGCCATTTTTTAACTTTGTCTTTGTCAAAATTGAACTACAAACTTTGCAGTTCTCGCCGATAATACTATCTGTAATTATATTATTTTCTTCTAGAATTGTCCCGTCCCCAATCTCCGTGTGTCCTTTGAGAATGTTCCCAGAGAGGATTTTAACATTTTTTCCAATCTTCACAAAACATTCCACATATGTGTTTTGAGTGTCAAAGATTTCGACCCCGCTTTTGAGGTGTTTTTCTAAAATTCTTGCTTTCAAAATCTGTCTTGCTTTGCTTAAAGTGAGGAAATCAAACACCGAGAAAAATTCCTCTTTTGAGAGAAAATTAGCCTCTGAACTCATTTCAAAATTGTTCTTTTTTAAAGCAGAGGATTTAAAGATAAATCCACGTGGGAGTTTGCAAAAATCCAAATTTTTTGTAATAGCATAGTCAAGCGCATCTTTTATAGTCTGTTCCAAAACAAGAGGGGTGTCCCCAAACAAAACAATTAAAAAATCCTCGTCTTTCACAAAAGGAGTAACCACTTCGGCAACATTTTGCTTGTTTGATATCTCCACTCTCACACTCTCAAAGTCTCTCACAGCCTCTTCAACCCAGCCAACCACACTTCTTCCCAAAATGTCCTTTGAAAGAAAACTCTGCATTTTGTCTTGCATAAGAATGATCGCACGAACTTTACTCTCATCAACTTTTTCAAATTGAAATTCGGTTAAAATATCAGTTTCTAAAATAAATTTTTCCATATCTAAATTTTAGTTTTTTTTTTCATATTTGTCAATTAAAGTATGTTTTCTCGCCCCACATAGTCATTATTTTCACTCTTTTATTTTGATTTTCGCTTTCGTTTATAATTTTATAAATATCTTTTGCGTTTATTTTTTCAATACTTTCATAAACAACTGGAATAATAGTCATATTTTTAACGTCTTCAATCACAGCCACAACTTGTCCAGTTTCCAATTCGCAAAATTGCTTTTTATCAAGGCTAAAACAAAATCTTTTATTCTCAATGCTTTTCCCAAGAAGTTTTTTTAGTGCGTTTTTTTCTCTTACTTTTTTAAAAAATTGCAATAAAATCTCTCTGCACTCTTTCTCATTTTCGCCACCCAAAACCTCCACTTTATGCTCAAAATGCTTGTCCTGTAAAAGATTAGCACAAGAAAAAGCCAAGTTTTCATCTTTTGCACCAAAAATAACTTTTTCTATTCTTGCACTTGCAATGGCGCCACTGCACATCACACAAGGCTCCAATGTCACATAAAGTTCGCACCCGTCCAGCCGAAAACTTTTAAGTTTTTTGCAGGCTTTATCAATCGCCAAAATTTCTGCGTGATAGAGTGCATTTTGTGCCGTTTCTCGTTTATTATAAGCCTTTGAAATCAAACAACCATTTCTCACAATCACTGCCCCAACAGGCACTTCGCCATTTTGCAGTGCAATTTCTGCCTGTTTTAAGGCAATTTTCATAAAGTTTTGCATTTTACATTTCCTTTCTTCAACAATTTTAGCACAATGTCTTTGTTTTCCCTAAATATTTCTTTCAGATGTTTGAGCCCTATTGGGTGACAAAGGCTATCATCTCCCACCTCGATTGTAAAGCCCACAATATTTAGTTTCATCAAGCAATAGTCCTTATATCCCCCCGCACTATTTTTTGTGAAGATGGGCTTATAATGATTTTCTTCTTCAATAATTTTAATATATTCTTTTTGTTTTTCCAAAGTTTCTTTGCTTTGACCCAAAAAACCATAGTAAATAACTTTTCCCTTGCTGTGAAAACTAAGTGTCACTTTTGGACAAACTTTCTTTGTCAGCGAAATAAGACTTCTCACTTCGCTTTCGGAATTTGGACATTTGCCAATATAATTTTCTGCAGACGGCATAAGTCTACTATTTTTCTTTCCCTCTCCCCAAAAGCAGTCAAAATTGACATTGAGGTCGACGCCGTTTGCATTTGCTTTAAAGAGTTTTTTATCGCTATGTTTTAAGATGCTTTCTATCAACTTTCGTCTTCTTTTGTCTTTAATAAATTTTGCCCCACAAAGACAAATTCTCACTCCATCGGGGTTCATAAGTGGGACAAAAACAATCTTTCCATCAAAAGAAAAATTCGACAAATATTTCACAAGTTCCACACACAAAAAAGAGGTTATGTATTCCCTTGCGTGAATTGCCCCTTGCACCAAGATAACATTGTCGTCGCCTTCGCCCAAAGTGTAACTTAAAAGGTCACTGCCGAGTTCACTTTTGCCAAAAACTTCACACTTTGCAATTTTTTTTATTTCAGATAGTTCTTTTTGCAACTTTTGCCATATTTTATTCACACCTTTAGTTATGCAAAAATACTTTATTATGTTAAAAATTTAGAGAAAATTTAGAAAAACAAAGTTACAATATCCCCCAAATGAAAGTGGAGAGAGTGATTAGTCCTCCCACCAAAACACTAGCCACAATAAGAACAATTTCCATTGCCGTAGGTTTTTGTTTTTTATTTTCGACCTCTGTGAAAATCATACTGTTTAAACTCTTAATATTATAGTTCCCCATCAATTTATTAAGGTTTTTAATGTTCATAAAATTTGGATTTGAATTGAAATTCTGTGGCGATGAGGAATATTCTTTGTTGATTTCAGCAATGTCGCTGAGCATCTTTTTCACTTTTTTTATTCTCGTCTCTTTGAGAAGCCAAACAAACAGAACTATAAGTGCAAACATAATTATTCCAAGCACAAACACACTGGACAAAAAGAAAGAAAGAATACTTCCATTTCCATACAAGAAGTTTTCAAAAAGTCTCGTGAAATTTCCGCCAAACCAACCATTAAAATAGGCAAAAACAAGATAGACACTTAAAAAATTGTTTGTGAAATGAATTATAATTGCAGGAAAGATATTTTTACTAATAACTACCGTTAACCCAATCATAAA
>CAYIZE010000008.1:3026-11779 GCA_964367785.1 uncultured Christensenella sp. | reverse complement strand
CTGAAAAACGATGCCACAAAAGTGTTTAAAACATAACACAAAATTCCAATTAGTAAAGAGATGATGATGGGCAAAAGTTTTAGTTTTTTAAAGCCAAATTCTTCAAAAGTAACCTTTATCTTTTGCTTTCTAAAAAAAGAAAATAGAAATAAAGTCACAAAAAACATAAGTCCCACTTGAACAAAAACTGTGGAAATTAAGTCATTTACTTCGCTGGAAAAAGGTAGTTCGACATATATAAAAAAAATGCGGACAAGAACAAAGCAAGTCATCAAAATGAAATATGTCATCATCGAACTAAAAACTAGCGAATTCTTTTTCATTCTATCCTCCAAACGAATTGAACAGCCACAAAATGACACAGACCACCATTGTTAGAACAAAATAGATTACATCAGTTTTCTTTGTCCTCACAGCCTCAGCGTTTTCATTTTTGTCATTAGTTTCAATTTTTTTAGAATCTTTCTCTAAATTTAAGTAATTTTTATGCTTTTTTGTGTAACGCGAAAGAACCACAAAGAAATATGTTACTGCAACAGCGCCCAGTGCAAAAATAAGAATTGTGATCAAGATGTTTAGCACTCCAAAACTTGAAAAAGTGAGAAATGCTCCAACACTTGAAAAATATGTTAATAAAAGCACAATGAGATTGTTCACAAAGTGAAATATCATTCCATAAACAATCGAGCCTGTGAAATAGACCAAACACCCAAGAACAACGCCCAAGATTAGTTGATGAAAAGTTTGATAGATAGAAAAGTGAATAATCATAAACACAATGGTTGAAAGAATAATGCTTAATTTAGCATTAAATTTTCTTCTTAACCCATTATATATAACACCTCTAAACACAAGTTCCTCGCAAACAGCTGGAAGAATTGCAAATAGTAAAATAGATAGGAGCAGTTGCCATAAATTATCAAGAGGAACACCTCCTCTTGAAGTTGAAGGGCTGATTGTATTCGCAAAAAAGTTGAACATATTTGTGAAATTTAAACTCACAAAAAAAACAAGAACGGAAAGCCCTGCCACTGCAAAAGCAATCTTTCTATCAAACTTTGGGCTAATCCTACTCGCCGTATAAAAATCCACTTTTTGAACTTTGTTATAAATCAAATAAAGTGTTAAAAAAGCAATCTCACACAAAAAAGAATTTAGATATATGATCCACATATTTGAATAAAGTTCTTCTGATGAATATCCAAGATAATTTGAAAAAAGATAAAATACTATGCTAATCAAAATAAGAACTGCAATGTTAGATAAAAGCACCCCCGCAAACATCAAACTTGAATCTCTAAATCGATAATTTTTTCTCATGGAAAAAAGTATAACATAATTTTTATATTTGGCAAACGATAAAATTACAAGTTGAAAATAGTCCCCACTTCATTTTGAAAAGCGACATCAATGCAAAGATGTCTTCCCTCTTCAATGCCATGTTCCAAAAGTATTTTCTTTATTGTGGAATATGCCAAATTTGGAGTGTTATTATCCCCACTCAAATGCGAGAGAACAACTTGTTTTAAACCGCTTGGGGCAAGAGACACAATGGCAAGCCCGCACGCTAGGTTGGAAAGATGTCCTCTGTCACTTAAAATTCTTTTCTTTGTTTTTGCGGGATATCTTGGGTTTTGTATCAGCAAATTTTCATCGTGATTGCTCTCCAAAAATAGAATGTCACTTCCCGAAAGACTTCTTAATGTGTCGTTTGACACAACTCCCAAGTCCGTCGCCACACTCACTTTTTTCCCTTCAAATTTCACACTATAACCCACGCAATAGTTGCTATCGTGGGGAAGAACAAAGCAAGAGATTTGCAATTCTTTCACTTTAAAATCACTGCTTTCAAACCATTCCACCTGCGTACTGGGCAAAGATATGATGCTGTCAAGTGCCATATCTCTCACAAATGCAGGGATGAAAATCTTTGTGTTTTTATGTTTTTTTAAAAAGAACTTTACTCCGCTCAAATGATCACAATGCTCATGAGTAAGCAAAATTGCATCAATATCGTCGCCACACTCCTGCACATTTTTGAGCCTGCTTTCAATATTTGTCAGCGTTAGACCGTCGTCAATTAAGACTTTTGCTCCGCCACCCTCAATAAAAATTGAATTTCCTTTACTTCCACTGGATAAACTAACTGTTTTCATAATGAAAGAATTATATCACATTTTTTGTCAAAAATCATAACCAATATTTAACTTTTTTTCACTTCTTTATTCAAAGCAAAACTTTTATTTTAATAAAATAACAAATAAAATATATTATTTTTGTTAGTTATAATTTTGCAAAATGACTTTACCATCTATCCACGACTTAAAAAATCCCTCAAGACTTCTCTTTGTCACAATTTCAAAACTTGAAATCAAGTCGTCAGGAGTGGCATTTTTAAACTTGTTTTCTTTAAAATAGTGTTTTAGTGCTTTTATAAAATTTTTCTCCCCCACAGTCTTTTCTAAGTTGTCAAAGAAAAGCACTCCTTTCACATATGAAATATATGTGTATTCCATTTCCCCGCTAAATTCGTTCACATTCCTACTCATTGAGCCGTCAAAATTTCCATAGACACTCTGATAAAGTTCGCTGAATAATATATAACTCGAAAGAGACGCATTCAGACTATCTTTTTCAACAACATTATATCCCTCGTTGTATCTATAAAACATAAGTGTAGAAAACTCCGTTAATCCTTCATCGAGCCACGCATATTCACAGGCATTGCTTCCCACCATATTATACCACCATTGATGAGCGGTCTCATGCACAATGACATTCAAATAATCATCATAACTCTCAATAGTGTCCGATATATACACGAGATTTGGATATTCCATTCCGCCGTGAATAAAATTTGTCTTCACCACGCTAAAAGTAGAATAGGGATAACTTCCAAAAAGATTGCTATAAGTTTGAATTGCCTTCACTCCCGTTTCAAAACTTCTCTGTGCATTTTCGTCGTCATAATAATAATAGTAAAAAGTGACTCCATTAGTTGTCTCGCTTAAGACAGAGAATTTCTTGCTGATAACAAAAGCAAAATCCCTCACCGCACTGGCAGAAATTGTGGTCACCGTATTCCCATTTTCCTCCCGCTCTGCTGTTTGAGCCCCCGTCGACGCCAAGACAAAATCATCGTCACAGGAGATTGTCACATTATAATTTGCCGTTTCACTATAAAACGGGTCGCCATTACTCCCATAATTATCTTGCACAAACTCGCCATTTTCAAACACGCAAGCAACGGGGTAGAAGTTGCCAAAATTATAGGTGTTGTCGCCATAGCCAAATCGATGAACACAGTTTGGCAAAAGCACCTCAAAAGCAATTTCAATCATAACTCCATCACCTGGGAAAATCTCCTCGGAAAGGTCAACATTCAAAATATTCTCGTCGTTCCCCTCAATTTCAACTTCCACAGATTTCCCGTCCACATTCACAGATGAGACATCAATTTTTCCTGCTGAAAAGCCATTTGGATAGGCTTTGTCATAATTTCTTAGTGACACTGGCGAATAGGTTGCACCTTGCCTGAAAGCGTTTGGATAGAGATGAAACTTCACGCACGAGAGAGTTGTCTCATAGTTGTTTTTATAATTAACATTTTCTGTCCCGCTAAGAGTATTATCACTCTCGTCAAAAGTGACATTCAAGTTATACGTTGATAAATTGACGCTTATTTCTTGAAGTGTCTTTTCTCCACAACCAGAAAGTGCAAACAAGCACACGAACAATAAGGATAGACAAAACGCTGTCACCAGCCTAAAACTTTTCTTTTTCTTTAAAACATCTTTCATATCAACTATATCTATGCAGGCTTGTCCTGCTTTTATGATATTTGAAAATGATTTTTATATTTTATTATGTAAAAAAAGAGATGAAATAATCATCTCTCTTTTTATTTTTCTATATTAATTTTTCTTAGGCGAAAAGAACGATTGAATAACAAGCCAAAGCACACACTGCCATAATGCAAAAAGGAATGAAAATAAGGAGAGATGTTCTGCAAGCAAGAGCAAATCCACACACAGTTATTGTCAAAATGACTGCATAATCTTTTATGTTAATTAGTGTGTTATAAAAATCAATCGGCAAAAATTTCACTGGCAAAGCATCATTAAGATATATAAGCCCTAGTAATATAATTGTCAAAAAAGCCATTAGTTGCCCAAGCGAAGAAAATGTCTTTGAAAAATTTCTTAATAAAATCATAATTTTTACTCCTCATTCTCATTAATTTTCTAATATTTTTCTAACATTGTCAAGTCGTTTTTGCACTTGTTCTTTTCCAAGAAGATTCATAAGGAAATAAAGATCAGGCGAATTTTTCCTTGAAGTCACAGCCAAACGGACAATTCCGCTCACATCTGCAACACTTCCCTTATATGCAGTCGGATTTTTGCGATACTCTTTCATATCTGAACAAAAGCCAAACTTCACACTCATTTCTCTAATCTTGTCAAACCAGACTTGTTTGTCATCATTTTCGTTATAAACTTCTCTATATTCTTTTAATATGTTAGAGATGTCTTTTTTGTCAAGTTTTTCGTCAAAATCATAGTCACTGAGATTTTTGTCGTAAAGCCCTAAAAACATATAGTCGTAAAGTCCTTTCACTTCGCTCCATTTTGCAATGTCTTTTCGTGGATTGTTGCCACATCTGTCAATATCAAATAGTTTTAAGCAAAATTCTTTTTTGTTTTTTAAAATTTCCGCAAATGGTTCATCAAAATTCTCTGCCCATTTTAAAGTCTCTTCAAAAATTTCTTCGCTTTTAAGTTTACTTATCACTTGTTTTGAACAGTCGTCAAGTTTTTGAAAGTCAAACATAGGGTTGTTTGAGCCAATTTTACTGACACTAAATGGGAAATCATAAAGGGAAAGTGTTGAATTTTGCCTGCGCCAGTCTTCAAAATTGCTGTTTATAAGATTTAAAAGATATTCTAGCACACTTTTCACAGGATAACCCTGCGAAATGAAATATCTTGTGTCTGCTTCCTTGTCCTTTCTCTTGCTGAGTTTTCGCTTATTTCCGTCATCGTCCATTTTGCAGACAACAGGTGTGTGAGCATATTTTGGAGGAGCCAGCGAGAGCGCTTCAAAAAGTTCGAGATGCATTGAAAGAGATGGATACCATTCCTCACCACGCACGACAAGAGTCGTCCCCATAAGAGTGTCATCGACAACGTGTGCAAGCGAATATGGAGGGGTGAAATTGCTTTTTAAAATAACCGCATCTTTAGCATTTTCCCTTATCTCCCTTTCTCCCTTAATCTCATCATAAAATTTATTAGTCTTTTCAGGGTCTCCGTTTGATTTCAGTCTAATAGCAAAAGGTGTCTTTTTAACCAAATTTTCTTCAATTTGCTCTATTGTCAAATCTCTGCAAACATCTTTTTCCTCAATGTCAAAAGTCTTTTCAATCTCCTCCTGCCTGCGTTTTAAAATGTCCTCTTTACCCTCTGATTTTTCACAAAAACAAGGATATGCTCTGCCCTTTTCCACCAAATATTTGGCAAAAGCAACATAGATATCTTTTCTTTTGCTTTGAACATAGTCGCCGTATTCTCCCGCCTGAGGTTTTTTGCTTCCAAAATATCCCTCATCTGGACAAAGGTCAAAATAACACAACATATCATAGGCAATGTCCCCAGCATTTTCCACTTCACGCTTATCATCTGTGTCTTCAAGACGCATAAAATAGACTCCGCCTGAATGACGAGCAATCAATTTATCAATAAATGCACCATACACCGAGCCGATGTGCAGATATCCCGTTGGGCTTGGAGCAATTCTTGTCACTTCTGCCCCTGCTTTAAGGTTTCTTTTTTTAAAATTTTTCAAATAATATTCAGCATCTTTTTCCACATTTGGAAAGAGTAAATTTGCTAATTTGTGATAGTCCATTTTTTCCCTTTTAAACATTCATATTGTTCTTTGACAAACGAATTCCACTCATAAAACTCTCATATCTTCCCAGAATAAACCCATTAATCAAGTTGAATTTTGATTTATCAAAGTTTGAACTGTTTTCAAGAAAAGAAGTTTTGTTTGTGGCTTTCAAATATTCTCCCAAGAATGAGCCGTTGCTTGCTGAAACAAAAGTGTTATAGTCTCTTTCAAAAGTGCTTTTTAAATCAAGCATATTGCTTATTGTTCCTGCAAGATTTGTTTTGTTTATGGAAGTTGTCCCATATGATAAATCGTTATTTAGTTTGAGTGCTGTCAAGAGTTCACTTGTGTCGTTTACAAAAGTTTTCAAAACACGTGAATTGTTAAACCAAGTCACAACTTCTCCATCGCCATCAACGGAAACATAGTTTTTCAAATCATAGATATAACTCACTTTTGAAAGAGAGAAAAGTTCAAACCAAAAAATATCGCTAAGCGAGCCTTTTGCCACATTAGAAACTGAAAAGTCACTTGAATAAAGTGAGTTAAAATAATACTGTGAAAATGAACCGCTCAAAGAATACAAATTTTCAATTAAATTATAGTAAGAATTAATCAATTCGTGATATTGCAAAAATCCGTTTGAATTTTCATAGACATTTTTCACTTCATAAAGTGAATTTAAACTTGTTAGCACATTTGAAAGTTTTGCATAAATAACGTTAAGTTCGTCTTGTGAAAATTCACTAAGAGAAAATAAAATGCCATTTTGTCTGCTTGAAACTGAGAAAACTATTCCCGAAGCAAAACTAACATAATTATCTAAAATGTATGGAAAAATGTAATATTTATCATCACTCACAGCGTCTGCTTGCACCACTTTTGAAGCATCAATGTCTATGTCAATATAACCCTTATTGTCACAATAGTCGTCTAAAATAGCGGAATAGACTGAGTCTACATCTGCTTTTGAGTAGTTTTCTTGGTCGCAAGCGGTGAATAATAATGATGAAAACATCATCACACAAAAAATACTGAAAATACTGATTTTTTTAAAAAAATTAATTCTCATAAAAATCTCCCCTCGTCAAAAAAACTTTTTGCCCATAAAGCCTCGCTGGCATTTGAAAGCCCTGACGCATAGAGGTCATAGTTTCCTGCCCATTCATAAATATTGTGAGAGTTGAGGATATCCACAAATCTTTTAAAGTTGTTGTTTGTTACAATGTCTTCATCGCCAAATCCGTCGCCGTTTAAGCAAAAATTGTCAAAAACAATCTTCAATTCATTATTGTTTATATTTCCTCTTGTGTCTGTGAAAACTTGTTTCACCACATAGTCGCACAGTCCCACTTTGATGAGATAATTTTGACAAGAATATGAGAGACCCATATTGTCAAAAGAATATTCCCGCACAATCCGTGAAAGATTTTTAAAAAATGCACTTCCACTCTTATAGCAATCTGCATAAGCAGTTGAAAGAACTTTTTCACTGCTGACAACTAAATTACAAGCATAAGTTTCCCCGCTCGTTTCCTCGGCTTTTGAATAAGCACTAATATATTCATCATAAGCATCATTTGCCTTGTCAAATTTTTGCAAATAGTCATCAAACCCATCAATCAAAGTGTTGTGGTCCCCTTTTTGCAAATCACTTTCTATTGCCAAAAAATCTAAGAAAAAATCTATACCCTCATTCAACTCAGCCGAGGCATCTGCCAAAAATTCAGTGTAGTCGTCTTTAGCAGAACCATAAGTCAGTTTTACATTCGTAATCACTTTCGTTTGAAACTCGTTAAAATCTGTCTCTTCAACCTTTTTTGAAATATATTTATAACTTTCAAAAGCAATGCCCTGATTGGTAACGACAGCAATTCCAACGAAAGTAAAGGCGCCAATAAAAGACATCACCATAATTATTCTAAGCACAATCGTCCAAAACTTTTTCATATCAATGCTATTTTAACATTACAAAGTAAAAGTGTCAATTTTAATTATTTTTTTTAGTGTGATTTGTTGAATATCTGGCAGTTTTTTTAGGAAATAACAACGAACAAAATGCTATTAAAATATATTATTAGATGTTATAATTAAATAGAAATAAAAAAATTAAGGAAAAAATATATGACAACAACAGATATAGTTTTAATAATTCTTTCTATTCTTTCACTCATTAGTATAGTAATGTCTTTACTCACTTTTTTCAAAAAAAGTTCTTCTTCAAATGCCTTTCTTGTTATTGACGAGCAAAAAAAGCAAAATGAATTTCTTGAAAAAACAATAAAAAATCTTTTTGAAAACAATTCCTCTTCTTCAAAGCAAATGAATGATGTTTTGCTTTCTGCAATAAAAGAATATAGCAATATGGTGGCAAATTTTCTGTCAAACCTCTCCACAAACCAAAATCAGCAACTTGACAACACTCAAAAAAAATTGAACGACATATTAAAGGACAACGACAGTAAACTAAATCGCATCACCGACATAATAAACGAGAATTTGAAATCTTTGCAAGACAAAAATGAGAAAAAACTTGAAGAAATGCGACAAACTGTGGACGAAAAACTTTCAACAACTCTGGAAAAACGACTTGGAGATAGCGTTAAAATAATAACTCAAGGGCTGGACACTGTTTCAAAAGGCATTGGCGAAATGCAGTCTCTTGCGACAGGTGTGGGCGATTTAAAACGAGTCCTCACAAATGTAAAAACTCGTGGCGGTTGGGGTGAAGTTCAACTTTCTAACTTGCTGGAGCAAATCTTGTCAAAGTCGCAATATAGAGAGCAAGTTTCCATAAAGAAAAATTCGTCAGAAAGAGTGGATTTTGCAGTCATTCTTCCCGGCAGAAACGACGATGA
>CAYIZE010000008.1:0-2926 GCA_964367785.1 uncultured Christensenella sp. | reverse complement strand
CTTGCCATTGAAAAGAGAAGTAGCGAAATATACAATACTTTAAGCGTTTTTAAAAGTGAATTTAACAAGTTTGTGGAATTATTATCAAAAACCCAAAAGAAGATTGATGAAGCAAGTAGCACGCTTGATTTTGCAACCAAAAAGACAAAGACAATTCAACGAAAACTCAAAGATGTTGCCGACATTGACCCAATCCGCATAGAGACGGACGATAGCGATAATCTTTTAGACATCTAGCATAATAAAATATATGTTTTAACTCATACTATTTTTATGAGAAAAAATAAGTTTAAAAAAATAAATAATTTGAAAGGAATTATTCTCACCTTTATTTTTTCTTTTGTTCTGCCTTTCCTTTCATTTTATGCGATAAATGAATTCGTTTTAAAGCCATCAACCTTTGCTTCAAACACTTCTCTTTGTGGTGTAGACATAAGCAATCTCACTCCTGAAAAAGCCAAAGAAAAAATTCTTACAAACCAAAAAAAAGATGATACGATCTCACTTTCCATTGTCTTTGGTGACAAGACTTGGACTTTCACGGAAAAAGACTTTGAAGTGAAGTCCACCATTCACACCGTTCTTGACGAAATGCAAAAGAGTCATCGCCGAGGTCTTTCCAGCAAACGGCTTATCAAAAAAATAAAAAGAATGGGCTTTTCCGATGAAACTGCTGTCACCTACACTCTCACAGGGATTGATGAAAAAATTGATAAAATTGCAAGTGAGATTGAGACTGAACCTGTGTGTGCAAAAGCAGTTTTCAGCAAAAATTCCTATTCTATCTCACCTTCAAAACAGGGTATGCGACTTAATAAAGAGAAGTTATATGCCGACATCACTTCCTCAATTTCATCAAATTTTTCTCAAATAACTGCCACCACTTGTCCTGTTAAACCGCAGTTTATCGAGGAAGACATTATGAGAGCCACAAAACTTCAAGGTGAGTTCTCCACAAAATACACCTCCTCAAGTTATGGCAGAAAAAACAACATTAATCTTGCCACACAAGCACTTAACAACACAGAAATTTTGCCAAATGAAACCTTTTCATTCAATGACACAGTGGGCAGACGCACTCTTGATAAAGGATATAAAACGGCAAATATAATTAAAGATGGCACATTTGTTAAAGGCGTGGGCGGAGGCATTTGTCAAGTGTCGACAACACTTTATAACGCATTGCTTCTCGCCAACATCACCGTCGACGAATCTCACAAGCACTCTCTTCCTGTCTCCTATGTTAAGCCTGGACTGGACGCTATGGTGTCGTGGAATGGGGCTGATTTAAAATTCAAAAACTTAACCACCTTGCCCATATACATCTCTTCTCTTTCAAACAACGAGAGCATTAATTTTAAAATTTATGGCGACACAAATCCTGAGAACTTAATTCTGAAAACAAGAAGTGAAATTGTTCGCACCATTCCCGCTGTGAAAGACAGAATAATCCCAGATAAAGACGGAAAATATGCAGAAAAGATAATGTTTAAAGGTGAGTTTATTCGTGAAAAATCATCGAAAGACGGCTATGAAGTTGAATCATTTTTGGATTATTATAAAGGTGACGAACTTGTCTCAACAAGGTCACTTCGTCACGCCACATATGAGCCTCAGCAAGGCATTGTTTATGAGGGTTGTGAAACTCTCCCAAAGAGCCTCACTCTTCCAGAAAAAAAGCACCCAGACCCAGAGGATTGAGTTTTAATTACGAACCTTTTTATTAAAAACACAATTTTTTGTGTAAAAAAGGTTTTTTATTTGTATAATAATATATAGAGAGTTAAAAAGGAGGAATAAAAATGGCAGGCACAAAAGAAGACAGAATATTAAAACTTGTGAAAAAACTTCCAAAAGAGTTTATAGAAGAATATGAAATTGGTATTTTACCATATGAAAGACAGACAATAGAAAAAATAAAAAATTTTTTTAATAGAAAACTTGGTTTGTCTATAACTTGTGATAAAATTGGTTATGCAGAAGATGTCTTAAAAAACATAGATTCTTTCTATAAAGAATTATATGTGACAACAATCTAATTTGAAAGTAAAGTATTATTAAACGAGCAAGGGAAAACAATCGAAATAAAAAGGAATATAGAAAACATTCTATATTCCTTTTTATTTCGCATAATTCAAAAATGCTGGCTCTTGCTCCTTTTTTTATACTTATTAATAAATTTTTCCATAATTTTTGAAAACAAATATTTATAAAAAATATTTTTATAATATTTTTAAACTAAATTCTATGAAATTTTAAAAATCATCACACCGCTTCCATACATAAGATTTAGCCATTCCCAATCGCTAGTCACGCCATTTGCCTCAAACCAATCCCGCTTGTCTGTTGCAGACATCAAATCTTGAAGCACTTGAATGCTCGAAGAAGTATTAATGTAATAACTTCTTTCAAACTTTATTTCAATAACAAAACTCCCGCCAGTGCTGTCCACAATGCTTTGGGCATAACTTAAAATATTTGTGAGTTCGTCATCGCTTTCAATATAGCAGTCAATCGTCTCAATAGTCTCACCATTATTATATTCAAACTTCTCATTTGCATAATAATTATAGTCACTTGATGGGGTTTCACTTTCGAGATTTTTTGGATAGAAAACTTCCCTTGTTGTGTCTTCATCAAAAAGGAAATAGGTGTGCGTCAAGACTTGAAAATTATCCCCATTATAAGAGTATGAACCTTCGCCCCAAGTGGTGTCGACATAATAGAAGCCATCCGCATTATATTCCTCGTCGTGAAGTTCAATTCTGTTCCAAGCATGATTCCCCACACCAGTTTCAGTTGGCACTGTGCCATTAACCTTTGTGCAATTTATCCCCTCAATATTGCAAAGAAGTGAATATGCTTTTGCCAATCCATCACACACAGCATATTGAGTTGTTAGTCCTTCAAAATCATAAAAAACACC
>CAYIZE010000007.1:27376-30062 GCA_964367785.1 uncultured Christensenella sp. | reverse complement strand
TTCTCTGGCGACATTGAGGTTACGGGGAATTTCAGCAGAAGAAATGGCGGTGGAATTTATGTTTCTGACACTGCAAAACCTGTGATTAAAAAAGGAACAAATTTCATTGTTAAAGACAACTTTGCAATGTGTGATGTTAGAACTGAAAGTGTAACAATAAACGGAACTGCATATGATGTTATTATGCTTGAAGAAAGCGCTACAATCGAAAATATATATTTGAACAGAACTTCATCATTAAACTTGTTTGAAGGAAATTTAGGCGAAAATAGTGACATTTGGTTAACTTATGAAAATGAAATTGCCTTATTTGGTGTGAATAACTATAACTCCATAATCACTCCTAGTGATGTGGAAAAAATTCATTATGATGACCCCGCGTATGTTTTCAGGCTAAACACGACAAACAATTCAGTAGTTCTCGTGACTTTGACTTCGAGTTTACAAGTTGTTGCGAATGATTTGGTCTACGCTAAAAAAGACAGGACTCTCACAGATGACGGCAAATATGGAGTGACGGCAAGCGATTTGCAAATTCTTAACGCAAGCGGAAACGTAACAGTTCAGTTTTTCGCAAATTCGACGGCAACTGCGGTGAGTGACACCAGCACAATCTCAAATTGGAGCAGTGAGTCACCACGATTTGGCAACAAGGGAAATTATATCATTTATTACAAAGTCACAGATAATTTGTCCAGTGTGATTGGAAGTTTGACTTTGAGGATTTTGGGAGAGACATTATATATTCAGAGCGTCCCTGTGGCAAGTTTAAGATATGGCGAGACACTTTCAAAAGCGACATTCTCTGGTTACGAAGTTATGGACGAAAGCGGAGATTATGTGGCAGGAATTTGGACTTTCACTCTCTCAACGAACATTCCAACGAATGTTTCCACAATGTATGAAGTGACTTTCGTTCCATACAGACAAAACTATTATGAGCAGGCTGTTTCAACGAGCATTTTTGTCAACATTGGATACAGCATTGTCTTCTATAAACCAAGCGCACAGGTGAATGCGGGCGGAGAGTTTTATGTCAATGAAGATTGCACGATAAGCACGACAATAACAACTCTTGGAAATATGATTAGTTATCTTAATAATAACGGAACAATTGTGTTTAAAGGGACATATCAAGTGGGTGCAGGAAATCACCTAAGTGAGACAATCAGTGTGAATAAGACGATATACTTGATTAGACACCGCTTGGCAATAACAAGCCCTATTTTGGAAGTTTTATTCAATCAAACGCAGAACTATTTGACCCTTCAAGCAAACAACGGAAAGGTTGTGTTTGAGGGTGGTGGACAGTATAGCGGAACGGCAAACGCGCAGGCAAGTGCTGTTTTGAACAATGGAGTTTTGAACCTTGGGAACAACATAATTTTTAGAAACTTTGTTAGTCAAGGTGAGGCTGAAGCAGGTGCATTAGGTGCTGTTATCCACAATGGTGAAAATGGAACTTTGTTCCTCAATGGTTCAGAAATATATGGAAACACAGCGACGAATTCTGTGATAAATGGGGTTAATCTTGGCGGAGCAATCTACAATGCAGGACTGATGATCGTGAATAGTGGCAAGTTCTTTGCAAACGCAACATCGGGCGACGGCGGACAAGGTGGATTTGTCTACACAGTGGGAGAACTCATCTTCAATGGTGGCGAGATTTATGCAAACATTTCCTATCTCGGTGGGGCGATTTGTGTAGGTGAAAATGGAAAGGTTTCGCTTAATGGCGGAGAGTTGAAGTTTAACACAGCAACGAGTTTTGGTGGGGCGTGCTATGTTGAAAGTGATGGCGAAGCAGTGTTTAATGGAACTGAAATTTTCAGCAATCGTGCAGGAAATGAAGGCGGTGGAGTGTATAGCAATGGAACGCTTTACAACGAAGAAACGGGCAATATCTATTCAACCGCAACCTTGGATTTCCTTGAATCTCAAAACGACGCATTCAGCGATTTTGGCGAGGAAACAAGCGAGAATAGTGATATTCAAAACTTTGTTGTTTTTGGCATTTTAGCAACATTGTTTGGAATTCTTGTTATTGTAAGTTTTGGCATAAGACCAAAACAAAAATTCAAAATAAAGAAATAAAAAAACACCTAAAAATTGGAAAATTTTATAGGAAATATTACTCAAAGTTTGTGATAATATAACAAAAAATTAAGATAAATTTTGTAATAAAATAATAAACTAATCGCCTAAATTTTGGGAAAAAATAAAGATTTATTATAAAAATACAAAAAAAACACTAAAAAAATGCTAAAAAAGTTTAATAAAACTGGGCAAAATTTGTCCAGTTTTTTTATAAAAAAAATGGAAATATTTATAAATTATTTTTATTTTTTTTGTAAAAATATGACGAAAATTATTTGTTAAAAATTGCTTATTAATATATACTATATCTATAATCATAATAGGATTGCAAAAGTGTTCATCGTTGTTTTTTTGGCTTAAAATCCTAGTCGACAAAAAGTGAAGAGTTTGTTTCTTTGCTGTGAGGTGTGTGTTCTATGAAAAAATTTGAATTTAGAAAGTTTATCCCGATGCTCTTCGCGACTCTCTGTTTTGCTTTTGTTGGAGTGTTTGGAATGATTGCGACGAACTTTGTTTCGCCCTATTTTGCATTGGCAGAAGGCGAAGTTGTGGAAAGCTCCGACCAAGAAGTCGTGGGCGACGGAACTAG
>CAYIZE010000007.1:0-27276 GCA_964367785.1 uncultured Christensenella sp. | reverse complement strand
CTTGGTCTTTCGCGTGTCATTTCTGTTCCTAACGTTGCAATTCCAATTTTTATAAATCAAACAACATTTCAAAATTTTAAAAACACTCAAACATCTTCATATTATATGCTTTACACGATTGGAAATTTAACTTTGAATAATGTGACTGTTCAAAATAATAGTTCATCATCAACAATAAATTCTGGCTTTATCTTTGTGGAGAAAAGTTCAGGTTCAATAGTAGTCCCAACGGTAACAATATCAAATAGCACATTTTCAAATAATGTGAAAAGACCTGTCACTTGTTTGGGCTGTTTAAATGTTGCGATTTCAAATTCAACTTTCACAGGCAATACAGAAATCAATAGCGGTGGAGCAATTTATATTTCTGCCTCAACAACTGTGACAATAACGTCCTGCACTTTTGAAAGTAATAAAGCGGGTTCAAACGGTGGTGCAGTGTGTATAACAGCAGATGATGTCACAATAACTGGCAGTGCAGATAATAAAACCATTTTTAATAATAATGGAGATAAGAATTCAACTTCGGTTGTTAATGGCGGCGGACTTTTTGCCACAAAATATATTTCCACAACTTCAAGTCTAACAATGAATTATGTCGACTTCACTGGGAATAACGCAAGTTTGATTGGAGGTGGTGGTGGAGCATATATTACTTCTTTTTCGATAGTGAATGCAAGTAATCTTAATTTTATAAATAATGCAACTAATCCCGCCTCTGCAAGTGGAGGAGGAGGAGGGTTAACGGTTTATTTATGCACAGATATGAGTTTAAATAATGTTGTTTTTAACAACAACACAGGTAGAGAAGGCGGAGGCTTGTTAGTCTCATCGTGTTCATCTGTGTATGCTACCGATTGCGACTTTACTGAAAATTTGGCAGTTTTGAGTTCACCTGGTGGTGGTTTTTCCTCTACAAGTGTAGATGATTTAACATTTTTAAGATGTAATTTTACAGGTAATACGGCTGAAGGTGCTGGCGCAGCCATTAGATTTGAATTGACTAAAAATGTTACTATGATTTCTTGTAAAGTTGATAATAACAATTCCACTGGTGGAACTTATGACGGCATATTTACAACAGGTGCTACGCTCGAGACTTTAAATGTTAAAGGGTGCAGTTTCATCAATCAAACAGACGGTGTTGCATTCTATGCAAACGCTATGACAACTGGGAATTTTTTAATAACAAAAGCAACCAGTGAAGATGATGACCAAATTGCCATGGGAGTTGACGTGCGGACAACTTTTTCAGGGAATAATAGAGCGACTTTATTTCTTGGTGGCAACTGGACTCTAGAATATTTGAATGTCGAAAACAATTCGGGAATTAATGATGGAACAATTTATGTCTCGACTGCAAATAGTTTGATTGTTAGGCATAGTATGTTTAAAAATAATTCACAGACAAATGTTGGTGGAGTTTTACGTACTAATAATGTAACTAATGTAAATATTGGCGAGGACGACGGAGTCAACGAAACAAAAGACGTCTCATTTATTGGCAATTCAGCAGATCTTGATATTGGAGCAGTCTGGTTTAGTGGCACGATGTCAACTGCATTAGTGACTGATTGTTTATTTAAAAGTAACTCTGCAGAAAGCGGTCATTCAGGGGCACTCTACGCTTCCAGCGGAGTGGCAGAATTAAAAATCCAAAATTCAACTTTCATTGGAAATTCAGCCCGCACTCATAGTGGGGCAATTTGTTCAGAAGCTCAAAAGACAACAATCACTTCCAGTGATAGGACTAAGGAAACTGGTTGTAAGTTTATTGATAACACTGCACAATCAAGTGTTGATGGTGGAGCAGTTTATTTTGTTAGTTCAGAGTGTTTAATTGAATATGCAACTTTTGAAGCTAACAATTCTGCAAGTAGCGGTGGTGCAATTAATTACAACAAAGCTGGCGGAAACTTTGTGATGAGTTATTGTGATGTCACAAATAACACGTCAGAATTTTACAGTGGTGGTGTTTACATAACTGGTGGAAACACCGCAGTTGTTGAGATTAATCATTGCAATATCACTGGAAACAGTGGCAAACACCGTGGCTCGGGCATTAGTGTTGAAAATTGCTTGGAACTTGTGATGAACGATTGCGTTATAAATGAAAATGTAATCACAAGTGCATATCCCGGCAATTATCATTCTGGTGGTGCATTATACGTCTACTGGACATCTAGTGCAATTTTGAACAACGTTACTGTTAATGACAACAAAAGCTCTTGTCTTGGTGGCGGAATCTTTGTAATTACAAATAATAAATGTAATTTTGAAATGAATGGCGGAAGTGTGAATGGAAACGAGATTAACCCTGACGCAAGTTATTCTGTTGTTGGGAAAGGTGGTGGAATTGCTCTAGTTTCGACAGACATTTCTTCTGCTTCAATCACGGCAAATTTAAACAATGTCACAATAAGCAATAATAACGCATTTTCATCTGGCGGAGGAATTTTTGCTTATGCAAATGGTGGTTTTGGCACAGTTGACCTAACTTTAACGGATTGTGTGATTGATAACAATTCAGTTGGTGCAAATCAGCATGGGGCGGCAATTTATGGAAGTAATTTTTCAAATTTAACACTTGAAAGGACAGAAGTTAAAGGACATGTTGCAGGCGAAGGCATTTCCATTATGTATGTAGCAGGAAGTGGAACTTTCGAAATGACTGATTCAAAAATTTCCAACAACAGCGTGACTTCGGCAAATAGTTTCTTTATCTACACAAGTGGAATGACCATTGACATTTCAGGCGGAAAGTTTAATGGGAATATCGCAACAAGCAATTTAATTTATTATACTAGCACGCAAATAGTTAGCATTGTGGGCGTTCTTTTTGTGAATAATTTTGTTAAGGGACTGGGTAACATTGGGCTGGGATTAATTCAAGTTTCAAGCATTAATCAACATGTCTATTTTTGCACATTTAGTGGAAACGTTGGGGAATATGGCTATTCTGCAGGGATTTATTTCACAGGCTCAAACTATGCCTACACTCTTGAAAATTGTTCTTTTATTGACAATTTGAGTTATATGGCAAGCGCTGTTTATGTGAATTCATCTTCAACAAAGTTGAAATTGACTTTTATAAATTGTGGTTTTGAGGACAATACATCTTCAACAACAGCAGGCGCTGTGAGAACTTATGACGACACAATATATCAAAATTGTTTTTTTGACGGCAACACTGCTTCAAATGGAGGTGCAATATATGGACAAAAAATAACTCTTGAAAATTGCATCTTTGAAGGAAATTCGGCAACGAATGGTGGTGCAATATATTTGAGTGGAACAGAGGACTCGACTGAAAATTTTGGAATGCTACTCATCGACGATGAAAGTATTTTTGACGGAAACTCTGCTTCTTCAAAGGGCGGGGCAATTTATGTTGATAAACATTGCTCGGTGAAAATTGCTGGAGGTGAGTTTAAAAACAACAATATAATGACAGATAACACTGTTGGCGGGGTTATGTATAATCTTGGAAACACAATCATTTCAGGTGGAAGTTTCACTAACAACGGCGGAGCAAACACTTTGGGCGGAGTTGTCGCAAACGCGAGTTACTTAGAGATTGTCAATGTGACGATATCTAATGGTAATGCTTTAAGTGGCGGTGCGATTTATTCGTTTTTAAGCACGGGGCTCACAAACATAGTTGAAATCGAAGATGTAATGTTTGCTGGAAACTCTGCAACAAATGGCGGGGCGTTGTCGATTTCTGCTGGAAAGTTTAATTTGATTAACTGTGATTTTTCTTCAAACTCTGCAACTTCAAGCGGTGGGGCAATCTCAATTCTTGGGACAGACACAGCTTCAGGGAACATTCTAAACTGTAATTTTGAAGAAAACTTTGCAAATTTTGGAAGTGCATTGAATTTTGAAAATTCGTCTAGTGTTTCAACAGTGGAGAATTTGACCGCAAGCGGAAACGATTCCACAAGTGGTGGAGTGGTGTGCGTGATTGCGGGGACTGTGAGGGGCAACATGTGGAACATAAATTCAAACAACACATCGGGCAATGGTGCTGGACTTTATGTCTCTGGTGGAATTGCCCAAATTTCAAGACTGATTAAGATATCGGGAAATTTCAAAAACGGAACAGAGAATAATGGACTTTATGAAATTGGCAGTGGTTCAAAGAGTAATGTTTATTTGACAACAAACGGAGTTTTGACAATAACTGATAAGTTGGATAGATTATCTAAAATCGGGGTTCTTTCAACTGCAACTTTAGTTGCAAATGGCACTGCGAACTATCACATTGAGTCTCAAGATTACTATGCTTTTTCAAGCGACAATGAAACGACTGGTGGAGTGCAATATAGTTATGATAACAATAGCATTTCATTTAAGAATTTTGCAACTGGCGTAATTCCTTTCACAGTGAGTGATTATTATGGCGACAGTGAGTATGTTTTAGAGGGGACTGCAGGGGTTAGCATTGAAGTTAAGACTTATGGCGGAGTTGAAGCCACCATTTTCTATGGAGCAACTTCAAATGCATTAACATTAACTCCAGTGGTTTTGACAACTGCTGGAACAAAGATAATATACTATTCCATAAAAGTCACAGGATATAGTGACGTGTCGGGAAGTGCAAAAGCAATTTTGGAAAATGCTGATAGTTTATATATTAGTGAACTTCCAACTCTTGGCAAAGTTTTTGCAGGCAAATCACTTTCAAACACTGAAATCACTGGTGGAGATGCAAACTACCGCGGAATGATGTCTATTGCGGGGGTTTTTTCCTTTGCAAACGAGAGTTTTGTCCCAACAACTCTGGGTTATCAAACTCTAAATCTGAAATTTACTCCAAACAACAGTGATTTTGAAACTGTGACGTTTAATATGCTTGTGGAAGTTTTGGGATATGACTCAATTTATTTTTATAACAATTATTTCTATGCTGATGGTGAAACCTCAACGACGAATTATAACACTGCAAACGCACTCTCTTTTGGAACGGACGGCACGGCAATGTCTACGGCAATGGGTGCGATGAATGACGGCGGAGTCATCTATATGCAATCGAGTTGGATTTTATCAGCCAGTGCGGACATCTTCGTGGACAACAAAACTGTCACATTAAGGCGCGCCGAAAATTTTACAGATGCGATGATTATTCTTAATAATGTTTCAGCAAATTCTACGATAAATTTTGGCAAGAAGAATATGACAGGAACAGTGATTCTTGACGGAAACAACATTGAAAATTCAGGACAATTAATTAATATTAACACTACAACAACGGGAAATAAAGTTAATTTCTATGATGGAATTGTGCTTAAAAATCATAAAAGTGCAAAAAGGCCAGCAGTATTTATAAACGCTGGTTTTACTGTGAATATATATGGAATTGAGATTTTAAATTGTTCAAATAGTGCTAATATAGGGGAGACTGATGTTTATATAGGTGGAGCAATAGGATTAGGTCTATTGAGTAGTTCAACACTTACAATTTACAACGCAAATATTCACGATTGTTCCTCATCTTATGGTGGAGCGATATATTTATCTTCTGGCACAACGACAATCTATGACGCGAATATCTGTGACAATACTGCTAACTATGGCGGTGGAATTTATGCCTCAGCAAGTGCGACTTTGACAATTTATAATGCAAACATTCACGACAACACAGCAAATGTTTTGGAGACAAAGACAACCACTGAGGGTGTGACAACATATAGTTATGAAGGCGGAATGGGTGGTGGAATTTATATCTACATTAATGCAAATGTAGATATTTATAAAATGACAGTGCAAGACAACACTGCTGTGTATGGTGGCGGAATTTACATTTCAAATGGCAGGAACGAATCTAAAGTTTTTGGGTTTAATGTTCACAATCAAATCACAGTCGTCGGCAATAGTGCAGTGGAAAGTTATCAGACAGATAATGGAACTAGCTACTATTATGAGGGCGGTTTTGGTGGCGGAATCTATGCGGAATATCAATTCCATTTAAGTTTCGCTGTCATTGCAAATAACACCGCAAGTGTCTATGGCGGAGGAATCTATGAAAAAGGGTTGAATGGAAGTAATAGAACAAACACTTCCACGATAGATAATTCGGTTATATATGGAAATATGGTTGTCAATCATCACAGCAGTGATGTGGGTGGAGGGGCAATCTATATGCACCAAATGACTCTCACAAATGTGGACATATATGAAAACGGCATTTTGAACCTTCTCAGTTCAACAGCAACTGTGAATATGTATGGCGGAGCAATCTATGGAGTGAAAGGTTTGGGACTTGGCACTGGAACATATAGTGCTGGTGGAAACAAGACTTTTGTTAATTGCAACATCTATGACAATTTTATAAATAGTAAATATACAACTGGCAGTATGATGGGCTATGGAGCCGGACTTGCTCTTATGGGTGATGTCATAAACAGTGGAAACGGACAAGTTAACCTTTGTGCAACTTTCACAAATAGCACGATTGCAAACAATTCTTTTGGTGGACTAAACACAAGCAATTCTTCACAGATTTATGTCAACAGTGTGAGTAATACAGATGTGATGAATTTGAGACTAACTGACACTACAATTACTTCAAAAACACAAATCGCAGGTATCAGCGGATTTGTCAGCAGTGATGGAACGAACTATTCAAATATATATTTGGGTGGAGCAATCTATATTGATTCCTATATTCTCATCAATGCAAATGAATCACCTTTTGTGCTAATTTCAAATTTGACAGAAGGGTCGCTCATAAATGTTGAATTTTTAAATGGAACGGGTTCATTCCCTGAAATTGTAGATGCAAGTTACATTGCAGTGCCAAGCGTAGTTTATAAGGAAATTCTTGAAGTTGATGAAAATAAGCAGAGTGTGGGTGAAATAAACGCAGATGCATTCAAGATTTTAACTAACTTATATTTTGTGAGAAGTTTTCCTGATAATACATCAAATTGCCCAGTGGTGCAGTTGCAATCATATGAGAGTGCAATAACAATAATTTTTTGGGACCCAGTGGGTGGAAATGATTCTCGAACAGGCACAAGTGAAGGAACTGCGGTGAAATCTTTTTCAAAAGTTTTAAGTCTCAACCAGGCATCAGATTTATCATCATCTGCCATTTCAACTGTATATATGTTAAATACTTACACATTAACTGAAGACACTACCCTTTTAGCAAGTAAAATAATCATCTCAAGATATGTCACTGGCACAAGAGCGTTCTTTGGAGTTTTATTTGATGTTCCAAGCGGACTCACTTTGACACTTGACAAAATTACGATTAATGGTGAAACAACTGCAAATGACCAAATTTCAAGTTTAATAACTGTGCAAATCGGTGGAAAACTTGTTATTAATGATGGAACAGTGTTAAGAAACCATGTGGCAAGGAAAGACATTGATCATCCTAGTTATGGTGGGGTAATCAACAATAGTGGAACGCTCATCATCAATGGCGGACAATTCTATTCTAACGAGGTATCTTCCTCAGGTTATGGCGGAGTTGTCTCAACTTCAGGTGAAATGACTGTGAATGGTGGAATATTCTATAATAACAGTGCAATCACAGGCGGCTCAGTTTTTTACATTTCTGGTGGAAATGTGAATATTAATGGTGGTGTTTTTTACAAAAACTCTAACTTAACCATTGAAAGTGGTTCTACCAAATATGGCGGGACTTTCCTTGTTACGCAAGGGGCAACGCTAAATATTTATGATGGAATGTTCTTCGATAACATTGCAAAACGTGGGGCTGTAATTTGTTCCTATGGCACAGTGAACATTTATGGTGGAACATTCTATGGCAATGAAGCCCAGGAAACTCTTTCATCAAATGTCTATTCGGGAACGCAAGGCGGTGTTTTCGCTGTGATGAGTGGAACTACAAATATCTATGGAGGAGAATTCACCAAAAACGAAGGCTCTTATGGTGCTGTGATGTTTGTGGAAAATGCAACCGTAAACATCGTTAACGGAGTTTTTGAAGAAAATTATGCACTTCAAATCTTCTCAATTTATGATGATAATGGTGTGGACAGACTTGCATCTTGCGAGGGAATGGGCGGTGTGGCATATATCTCCACAAATGGAATTTTAAACCTCTCTGGTGGAGAATTAATTAATAATGAGGCATCATCAAAAGGTGGGGCTATCTATAATGGTGGCACTTTCATCATGACAGGTGGGACAATAAATGGGAATAAAGTCTCGGGAACAAAGAATGTTCAGGAAGCTCTCATTTCTGCATCAGGTTTTGGCGGTGCGATTTATTCTCTCGCAACTGGAACGGTGGCAGGAAACGCTTTTTATAATGAAACAACTGAAGAAGTTAATCATATAACAAATTCAAAATTCATAATCTCTGGCGGACTTATTGAAAATAATACAGCAAATTTTGCTGGTGGAGCGATTGCAGTTGTAGGAACATCGGCAACACTTGTTCTTTCTAATGTGAATATTATTAATAACCAAACATTAGTCTCTTCAAGTGTCGGTGGGGCAATTTATGTTTTGAATGGTGCTTTTT
Source organism: uncultured Christensenella sp. (assembly GCA_964367785.1). Lineage (GTDB taxonomy): Bacteria > Bacillota > Clostridia > Christensenellales > UBA1242 > UBA7862. The sequence goes on along the minus strand of CAYIZE010000007.1, from coordinate 18,770 downwards.
TGGAGATTTGCAGTGGCACAAATATTTCAAACAACTATGCGGTTTATGGTGGAGCAATTTCCATTCAATCAGGCAATCTCTTAATGACAGGCGGAGTGATAAAAAATAATGGAATTTTTGAGGGTGAGGTGAAAGATGTCACTGGCTCAGCAATATTTGGTAATGGTTCACCTCAAACTGGAACAGCAGACAAATTAGTTTTGTTGGGTGGTGAAATAATTGAAAATTATTCGTCAAAGGCATCAACAGGTGCAATTCACAGTTCATTAAACTCTGTTTATGTCGGAGAAGACGTCTTTATTCGTGATAATTATGCAGGATCAAACGATGAAAAAAATGAAAGAAATATTTATATTAATATAAGTGATGACTTCATAAAAATAATCAAAAACTTTAATTTAGGAGCATATTTAGGCATATATTCCACAGCAATCTCACATGGTAATGTTCAAATGATTGCTATGGCAAAAGGCAGTTGTGAAATAACAAATAAAGTTATGAATTACATTGTCTCCGATTCATATGAGACATATCTTTATCTTGATAAATACACCATTGACGTGAGTAATAATATAAAAATTGAATGTCTTTACATGGGCCCTAAAGAAATTCCACTTGAATTATCAGGCACCTTAGAATATACCGCAAGCGACTATATTGGGACTTATGACGGTGATATGCACAATATATCAGTGGTCGTGAATAGTATGATAAAAAACACCAATGAAAGCAAAGATGAAGTTGAAATTGAATATATAATGACAACAAGTGTTCCGTCTGCTGATTTTTATGATAGCGATAAAAAATCTGATTTTTATAATTCTCTTCTAGGTTGGACGACAACTGAGCAACAGCTCGAAAGCGGAACTGCCTATGTGTATTTTAGATTTATTCATAATGGAAATGAAATTTTAGATGCTAATGGAGACGTTTATTATGATTGCAGAATGATTGACATTGGAGCAATTCCATTACAAAACTATGTATTTAACTATCCGACAGTGAGTATACAACTGTTACGTAACCACACATACACTTCTCCAAATGATATCCCAGAACTAATTGGCGGAAGTGTAACATATAATGGGATTACCCTTGCAGGGAAATTTAATTGGATGTCAAGTTCATTTAGATTCACTGAGATTGGCGATCAAGAAGCTGAGATTACATTTGTGCCTGACGACGGGTTTTATTCACCTATCTCAGGGACAATAACCGTGAAAGTTTATACAGAAAAACTCTATTATGGCATAAATTTAGCAACAAACCCTAACGCGTCTTTTTATTATAATTATTCAAGTGGAACTCCTTCTTCAATATGCTCTTCAGTGACAACGATGAAAGATGCAATCTTAAACTTATCTTCAAATGGGAACATTTATATGCTTGAAACTTATAATGTTTTGACAACAGGTGAAGTTTGGGGAACATCTCTTAATGTAAACATTGTAAGATATGGCAGTTTTGTAGGGGATATGTTTTGTGTAAATCAAAATATACTTACTATTGGAAAAATGATTGACGATGAGAACAATCAAACTCCAATGACTGGCGCGATTAATATTGACGGCGGTGCAGTGTGGAGAAATTCAGCAAATATTGTTTCTTTGCTATACTACGTTGATTTGACAACAACTTCGAATTATAACAGCGGACTTTCTGCTAATGGTTCAATAATAAAAGTTAATTCAGCAGGTAGTTTGGAACTATTTAGCAATGTTAATTTGAAAAATAATGAGAAAAAGCCTTTGCAAACAACAGAGAGTAATTATGGCGGTGCAATTTTATCTTATGGTGAAGTTATCTTATCGGGTGCACAAGTTTCAAACTGTATGGCAGTGAATGGTGGCGGGATTGCAATTTTGGACGGAGAATTCTTCTTTGTTGGCGGTTCAATTCAGTCAAATAGCACATATTATAGTGAAAGCGTTACAGCAGGAGTTGGCGGAGGAATATATCAGGGAGCAGGTGATGTTCTTTTGATGAACGGAAATATCACATACAATAAATCATACAATAATGGCGGTGCAATCTATGTTGCTGGCGGAGAGTCATTTGAAATAACTCCAAATATTACTGGTTACGAGGTAAACATTAAAAATAATTCCACTGAAAATTATGGAATAATTTATTCTGCCATTTCATTTTCAATAACAGGTGTGAATTTGATTGATAATATTGATAATAAGGGAATTTATTTGATTGATTCAGATCCAGAAACTGCTCCTTTTGTATATCTCACATTTAATTCAAATAGTGCGGTTAATGGTCAAGAGATAATTATTAATGGACTTGTCACTCTTGTAAACAATGCTTTTATTTATCAAACAACAACAATTTCAACAGAAAGTGAAGTCACTCTTTATAAGATAACAAGAACTGTGAACGGAAGCACTGTGACAATCTATGACGATTATGACATTTCAAACATTCTGGTTATTGATCCAAGAGAGAATGGGACTTCAAGTAATTATTTTGACTCATACAAAATTAAAAATGTTGTTGTGCCTTATCAAAATCTAGGGCTTGCAGTGATTGACTCTTCAAAACTTCTTGCTGGAGTTAACTATAAATGTTCCCTTCAAATATCGGGTGATTTTGACTTATATATCTATTACAAAGAAAATGACACTGTGTATTATGTTATCACAGTGACATATGGAGATTTATATTCTGATTATATTAATGGAGCAAGCCTTAATAATGTGGTGGCAAAAAATGAAGAAAATTTGGGCAACACAAACGTTACATTATTAAACAATGGATACAATATAGATGGATATAGTTTCATTGGAAGTAGTATGGGAGAGATTGGAAATGTTTCAAACATTGCAATATTTTTCAATGAAAATGATTTATCTAGCGATTATAATCTTTTCGCAAAGTGGGTTATGGCGGCACCTATCGTTGAAATCAATTCAATGCAAAGAGATTATATTAAGATTGTCTCCACAGACACTGTGATTTATAGTGGAACTGAAGAAGTGGAAATTGTAGTTGGAAGTGATGGGGTCATTTCACTTGAGAGTTTTGGAAAGTTTAACTATGATGGTAAAAATATTGTTTTGAGTGAAGATGGAATTTACTACATTGATAAAGACGGCGTAATTTATGGCGAAGAAAGTCAATATAATTCAGCAGATGAGATAACTTACGGAACGGCAGTGTTTTTGAATGTCAGTATCGAGAACTATAATGATACGTTTGGCTATACAGTCAGTTGGGTTAAGAACTATTCCTCTGACATTGATGTTACATCAAATGGCGAGTGGTCGAGCACTGATTTGTCTGAAATGTTTATAATTAGAGAGGTAGATAATTCCTATTTCTACACCCCACTTGTCATTGCAAGAAGAACTTTCTCGGGAGACTCTGTTCCAACAGAAAGAGTTAATGCTACTCAAAGTGGTTACTTAAGCGATGTGAGGGTTGAAGTAGAAAATGTTAATGTTATAATTAGATCCAAAATAATAAATGTTGGACTAACAGTTTCTTCCTACACATATACTGGTTCACCTATTTTTGTCACCTCAGAGGAGGGGACTGATTTAAATGTGAGCGGAACACAGAATTTATTTGTATTAGATGAACAAACATCTCTTAAATATTACGACACCTATGCTTCCATAATTCTTAGAGTTAACGATTCAGGAAATTATGTTTCTAGTGCAAGAGATGCAAATGTTGGCGGACAAAGTTATGCGGTGATGATATCTAACGAAAACAACAATTATTCTATTGAATCAGGCATTTTGTATTGGCAGATATTGCCAAAGGAATTGGTTATCTCTCATTGGGTTGACGCAAGAGATGCTCAACAAACAATTTATTCTAGCGCATATGAAATGGATTCAAACACATATCATTTATTAGTGCCTATTTTCAACAATACAGGAAGCGATACGGTTGACGTTGGGGTGACAAATTATCTTAATGAAAGTGCAGAACAAGGTGGCGAATTATTCGGTTCCGTTGTCTATTACGCGGGCTCATTGGGATACTGTATTACAAGTTTTTCTAATCGTGCACAAGCAAATTATACGGGTATTTCAAGCAAAAATACTATCTACACCTATATAACTTCAATAAGTAATTCAAACTATATTATTCCAGCTGACGAGGCTGAATACTTAATGATTTGGTATATAACAGGTTCTCAAGCGACGATAAACACAATTACAATCAGACAACATAACGCAGGAGATACAACATACGGCAATCCTACTTCTTATGATTATGATAATCTTGAATCAAACGATTTTAAGATAGAGAAAACTTATTCTTCTGTCAGATATGAAATCACAGCAAATATGAAAGATAAAAATGACGACTTAATTGTGGGAAATGGACTTATGATTAAACTCTCACTCAGTGGAGTTCAAAACAATGGAACAGTCATTAATCCAGAAGAAAATTTTGTCACATATAGTATCCTAAGTTCAGAAAATCAAATTGCTTTTGACGAAGGGAAAACTTTTGTGAGCATAACAAACGCGGGTTCATATTTAATTCACGCAGAAATTGTTGAATATATATTACAAACTCAAACAGATGAAACTTTGCTAAGCACATATTACGTTTTAGATAATGGACAATATGTTAAAGCAACAATTTATGATGAAAATGAAACATATTACACACAAACACTATATTTTGAATCTCCAACTTCAACTTATGAAGTTGCATTTATAATCAAGAAAGCAGAAGTAAGTTTACAATGGGAATTTGACGTTAGTAATGACGGGACAACATACAAACAAACAGGTGTTAACAATTCTTATGTTATGAAATCAGCTGAGTTTGACGGCAATGTTGGCAAGTCGATTACCTATAATAAACTCACACATTCCTACACAGTTTTTGGGCCACAATCTGTGACAGGTAACATTGATTACACCTCAAATGGCACTTTTATGAACGCAGGAGAATACACAAAGAGTGCTATCCTCACTGGTGAAGTTGCATATAACTATGAAATTGCTTCAAACGAGACAGTTTATTATGCTGTTGAAAAAGCCGTTTTATCAATAACTTGGCCAACAAGTTCAAGTTTACAGTGGAACGGACAATTTCAATCATTCATAAAAACTAGCAATATATCTGGAGTTATGACAGGAGATGCTCCTTTTGAAATTCATGAAAATAGTTATAAAGATATAAGTATAGTGGGCGACAGTGGAATGGTTCCATATGTCTGCGAAGTAGTTTTAAGATCCTACTTATATCCAGGTGTCAGCACAATTTTGGATAACTATATTTTTGAAAATAATGTGCAGTTTGTGAGCCATGCTTGGTATATCGTGCAAAGAGAAGTTACCATTTCGTGGTATGCTTATGATAATAATGTAAACACAAATGTCAAATACACTCCAAACGGGACGGCATATGTAACAGGCGAGACATATGATGGCGAAAGTTTCAACTTAAGACCAGTGCTGGGGAATTTGATTGAGGGAAACACTGAAGTCACTCTTTCTTATATAAATCCACAAAATCCTGGACTTAATGAAGATAATGTTAATTTTATTAATGCAGGAAATTACTTTGCACAAGTAACCGAAATAAGTGGTAATAGTTATCAATACTACACTTTGGGAGAAGGTGCATCATTGCCATCAATTTATTGGCAAATCCTTCAAAAAAATGTGACTTTTTATTGGACAAAAGGCTCATCGAATGATTATAATTTGACTTTTGAATATGACGGTTACACTCAATTCGTCACTGCAAAAGTTGATGTATCTTCTCTAGCACTTAGAGACAGAAATTATGAAACTTCCCCAATTATAGTGGAGACTTATGAGCAATCAACTATTAACGGGATTAAATATACCACAAGTGAAACTAATGTGGGAAACTATCGTGCAAAAGTTTTGACGATAACTGACAATACGGGTTATAACATAGCAAAAAATTATACTTTTGAAAAGATTGCAGGAATAACAACAACAGAGTGGGAAATTACGAAGCGTCATTTGGACGTCACATGGGCTTTTAATAGAGATGGTCTTTTAAATGGAGTAGTAACATACAATGGGTCCGCTCAATACTATGATGTCGAAAATGTTGAAAGAGATATAGAGGCTTTGGTTTTCCCTGGAGAATCCCTTATTCATCTAACTTATGAACTATATAATGAAAATGATGTTCTTATAGGCACAATTTTAGAAAGTGAAAGAGATGAGAAGATTATTAACGTTGGATACTATAAAGTGACGGCAACAGCAGGTGGAAGTTACGCAGATTATTATGATATAAGTGAAAGCACTTCTTCAATGCAGTGGGAAATTGGAAAGAAAGCAATCGCAGTGCAATGGATTGATAGCATCACAAGAGACGTTGTATTGGATAGTGATGTTACTCAGGAGAGAGTTTATCTTGCTGCCTCAGCTAATAAAGAACAATATTATACTTTTGCGCAGGCATCTGGAAATATTATGGATACAGATGGATTAAGATATCAAGTCAAGTTTACAGCAAATTATACTAATGTTTCAGTTGATCAACGTGTTTCTGCAGATAAAGGAGTGGGCGTTTCAGTCATCACTTTGGACGACTATATTGCACTTGTTAGCCAACATTCTATAAATTGTGGAGTATATTCTGCCCAAATCATTGGAGTGTATAACATCACAAATGAAGGAGTGGAAGAAATTTCTACAAATTATTTTGTTGACGGAGACGTTTTGTTGACTTGGGAGATTACTCCAGCAGAGCTTTCTTCTGGATTGTCAATAATTGAGAATTATGGCAGTATTGAAGATTACCAAACGCCAAATGCAACTCCATTCACTTATAATGGACAAACTCAAACTTTTAATGTGTCAATTTTGGACACTTATCAAGGAATAACAACATACCTAAACCCAACACAATATTCCATCATCGGTAATGAGCAAGCGAATGTTTACACTGGCACCGAGGGAAACTGGGTAGCAACTGTCAACTTGAATTCAGATGGCAACTATATCTTCACAAATGGTCAAACACAAACTTATAGTTGGAATGTTTCTTGGAGAATTTTGCCTTTAGCGGTGGAATTAACTTGGTCGCTTGAAAGCAGTAATTTTCAAACAAGTTATACAGGTAGTCAGCAAGTAATTAAGGCAGATGTGACTAATGTTTTGGATAATGAATCAGGACGAGATATAGTTTCTGTCAGTTCCTATTCCACTTCAGCAGTCTCAGCGTTTTATGAACCTCAAGTCACCTACCCATTCTACACAAACGCCGCCACAGATGTGGGAACGTATTGTGCTAATGCCGTTGCACTTAATAATGCAAACTATACAATCGCGTCCACAGGAATTCAACACCTTTGGAGCATTGTGAAAAAGCAAATAGCAATTTCTTGGACTCCTGTTGGAAGCATTATTAATGATGAAGGCATCTATAATAAGACGCCAATATATTATCAAGCAGCCCTTTCAGGATTGATATCTGGAAATACAGCGAGTGTTGACTATGTCTATAGATACAGCGCAACAAATGTAACCGATTGGACAGAGGCGACAATATTGGTTAGTAGCAGTAATTGTGTTAAAGCAGGATATTATCAAGTATCAATCTCTCTTTCAGAGGGAGGCGATTCATATGAATTGCCAGCATCAACAACCAAAACATGGAAAATAAATCAAAAATTAATTATAATTTCTTGGTCAAATATTAGCATTAATTACACTGGTAATAACAACAGCCCAAGTGCAGGGTTATCAAATCTTTGCTCTGGAGATAATGTTCAGGCCATAAATTTCAGACACAGATTAATAGGCGGAGAATGGTCATCAATCGCTCCAAAAGCCGTCGGAGCCTATGAAACAGAGATTAGGAGTATTGGCGGAACTGATAGTTCCAACTACACCATAGAAGGAACTAATAATAATAAGATAGTTAGTTGGGAAATAGTTGCAGTGAGACTAAGTTTTAATTTCGTTTCAAGTGTAACTGATTGGGTTTACAATAACGAAGCAAAATTTTACTCTGGACAGCTCAATAATTCAAATATTATTGAAGGTGAGAGTGGAGTTACAAATGTTTATCTTAATGCAAATATAACTTATAAAAGCGTAGACGGTTTATCAACTGCGGTAATTAATAATTATCAAGGTTGTGTTGATGCAGGAACATACACTCTCGTTGTAAGCCTCGCAGGAACATTTGCAGGAAATTATTCGCTTGCAAACTATAGTGCTTCGGCATTGACAAAGTCTTGGACGATATCTCAAAGGGAGATTACTTTCTCTTGGAATCAAGGCTCTGCAGATATAGTAGATGGAGTCTATTGTTTCCAATATCAAGGGGTTCCCGTTTCAATAAAAGCAACAACTATTGGAGGAATTCCAGAAGATCAAGTAAAAGTCAAAGATATTAACAATTCAAATGAGGGTTATCTTAATAACACTCAATCAAAATGCGGATCTTATGTGGCAGAAGTTTATTCGTTTGACACAACCTCAAACATCAATAATTATTACATTTCTAGGAATGGAACAGCCTCTCAGGCATGGAAGATTATTCCTAATGAAATCAGTGTTTCTTGGGCTGGAGGAACGATGACTGAGGGAAATAAGACAGCAATATATAATGGAACAGTCATTCAATGGACTCCAACAATTAATTCAGGCGATGTTTTTGGCACAGAAATTGTCTATTTAAAAACTGAAATTGTTCAAAATAGCGTTGTGGTTACAAACCCAACAAACGTGGGAACATACACAATTACAATCATTGGCCTTACAGGTCTAAACAGTGGAAACTATTCCATTGTGGAATTGTCTGCAACATCTGAAGTTAGCAGGACTTGGACAATTAATCAAAAAGCATTGACATACACTTATAATGTTCTGGAGGGATTCAGCATTTCAGGAGACAATTCAACATTGCAATCAACCTATATTGGTTCAGACATCTCATTTAGCGTCTCTCTTGTGGGGTTAGCCCCTGTCGATAGCAATGCGAACTCTGTTATTGTTCTTTATAGTTACATTGTTCCTAATCTTGCCAGTTTGGCAGGTTCAAGCACTGGAGCAAATTCTATAACTTATAATAACCAAAGGACTTGTAAACTTAGAAATGTTAATACATATAATGTGAATCTCTCACTTGGAAATTATAGTTCTTCATATTCAGCAAGCAACTATTATCTAGGCTCAGGTTCGACATCAGCTATATTCTCGGTGATGAAAACAGAGTTAACTGTTGGCTCTTTTAATGCTGGAAGTTATGTTTATGATGGACTTAGTAACAACTACCCAACACTTGAGGTTAATGGGGCTAAAAGTGAAACTCCATATGAAAGCAAATTCTATTACTACGATGCAGGAAGCATTGCGCGTGATATGACTGGTTTTCCATACCTTGCAGGAAATTATAAAGTTGTTGTTGATCTCACCTTAACAGGAGCAGTGAACTATAAGTGGGCAGATTCAGCAAATCTAGCAAACAGAAGTTGCGACTTCACAATAAGTTCTGCAACTCCACTCTTTAAAGTCGTTCCATTAAAAATGGGTAGTCCAACAGAAGACACTCCAGAGGAAAGAACAACGATAGTGTTGATTGTTTTCTATGGTGTGGAAAATATTCTCGGAGATTCTCCACTTGCAACAACTGCAATCTTTGATTATCTTGAGAATGACCCAATAGAGGGAAATATTGTCTTATCACTCAGGACAACCGCTATTGAAGGCTCTGACCTTGGAAGTTATTACACCACTTACACAGACATCATAAGAGGTGCTCTTGTTGGAAATAACTTCTCCTACACAATAATCACCTATGCCGAAACAAACACTTCGGCATATCATCCAACAATCTATTTTGACCCTGTTCCAAACTCGCTTTCAGGTAGCACTTATTCAAATTATAGCAAGATTGAAACTACGCCAGCAAGTCAGGAAAATTTCTTTTTACCTTCGGGATTATCTCAAACTAACGCCGTTTCAATGTATTATAAAAATGGCGACGGATTTGAACAAATGGTTAACAACTACACTATCAACACGAACTATGGAAGTCAAATCACATTGTTCATCACAGGTGGTGAGGATTTAGATAATGACATCTACTATGTTGAGTACAATTCCACTTTAGTTAAAACAAGTTCAAACATCAGTGGAAGTGGCAATGTCCCTTGCATAATAACTTATTATGAGAGGAATGCCAGCGACACAGAATTCTTAGCATTTGAGGGCTCGGAATATTATGTCACTGGAGCAAGAAAAGTTGTTATAACTTTCTATGGTGTTGGGAACGTTAATATTCGTGCTTTGAAAGATGGTGGAGAGAAAACAGGATCAGGAACTTATGTCCCTGCCTATTCACAAACATCAATTATAAATATAACCAAAAAATCAATCTCTGTTATTATTCCAGATGCAACAATGGGATATTATGACGAAGCATCTCTCACTTTCATTTATACAGAAGAAAATGGTGTGAAAACTTATTATAGACGCGATCCAAGCAATCCAGACAATCCAAGTTTTAATATTCCAATAGAAAATGTTATCATTGGTGATCTTGTTTTTGAAAGTGATAGGCCAGCAATTCTTGCTGAACTCTTGCCAAAATTCATTGATGGCAAATACTACACTGACTATGCAGTGGGTAAACATTTGGTGTCTGTAACGGCAGACTTTAATAATAATTATTATGACATTTCAATCGACGCAACATATGATAAAGGAACTTTGTGGGTTAATGGAATGACTGTGACAAATGAAGATGTAGAACTTATCATAGACGACTCAAATTGCGTATATTCTGGCACAGCACAAATTCCAACAATAACAAGCCTAAACTATATCACAGTAAATCCAGAAACTGGAACAACTACTTTAACGACAATCAACTTTGATAATGATAATGTCAGTTATTTGGGCGACACAATCAATGCAGGATCAGGTGCACATGTTCAAATCTTGCTCACAGATGGGAATTATCTTGGAACACTGACAAAATACTATAACATCAAAAAATTAAACCTCGATGGCTCAAATCTACCGTCTGGTAAATCTATCAGCATTGACGCCTCTCTCACAGAGTCGGTTGTTTTCACGGGCAGTGCCATAACAAAATCTTTTAAGAACAATCAAAATGTAAGTTATATCAAAGTCGTTTCTGACAGTGATGGCATAACTCTAAAACAATTATTTGCTAACGTAGATTTTAACATTGATTATCTAAATAACATCAATGCAGGCACAGCAACGATTAAAATGCAAGGCACAGGGAGCAATGTTGAGGGTTCAAGGTCAATCAATTTCATAATTGAAAGGAAACCAGTTACGATAGCAGACATTGAGAATAATTATAACTTTGAAGTGGGTAAAGAGATTGAATTCTCTGGCTATGTCATAAAACCTGAGCCATCATATATAAGAAATAATTTGATTTCGTTTGATTACGACAGAAACACAGTTGGGTATTACACATATAATACAACAAGCGGACAATATGAAGAAGTTAGCAACAACTATGGTGGACCTCGAAGTGTTGGAACATACTACGTCAAAGTGGACATAACAAAAGATAAGAGTTCGCTTTACTATAATTACACAGGAGCAGTCTATTTGAGATTTGAGATAACTCCTATGGACATTTTTAGCAATGAAAACATAGAGATTACTTTCATAGAGGCAGGACCTTACTACTTCAAAGCAACAAACTATTTTCCAACAATAGCGGTGAAATGGTTTGGTCCAGCATGGATTTTGAATGCTGGTGTTTATGAAGAGACAGGCGAATTTGCGTGGCAAACTTTAAGTGAGACAACCTCGTATGTTATTGATAAGGCGACAGTTGACCAAAATGGTAATAAAATAAACTATAACATCGGTTCTGCTTCCATTTCAATCGACGGAACAGGCAATTTTACTGGCACGAAGACTATGAATTTTGAGATTGAGAAGAGAGATATTTCTCTTGTTAACGAAGTTACTTCGCTTAATCCAACCCCAACCGTCACTCCAAAAACATACACAGGCAGACAAATTGCTCCAACAACAGAAGATTTGACTGTTAAATATAACGGAGTTGATGTTACATACTTAATTACAAGTTATGGTGAAAATATTAACGCTGGAACTAAAGCGGGAAGTGTCACCATTATGGGAACAGGCAACTACACTGGGACATATGTAATTTACTTTAATATTGATAAATTGGCTGTTGATGTGACCAAACTAACCGCCACGTTTAGTGAAGCAAACTACTTTTATACAGGAAACGTAATACAGCCTGAAATTTCGGAATTAAAATATATGTATACTGTCAACGAGACTAATTCCTACTATTTAGTGATTAGACCAGTTGTCAACTACACCGTTTTAGGTTATATGGATAATGTGAATGCAGGAACAGGCAAGATATCTCTGTCATTTGAACAAACTGGCGGTAATTTCACAGGTAGTGCAACAATAAACTTCACAATTTCACCTCAACTTCTCACTTCAGATAAATTTATTGTCAGTGAAAATCAAAGCATTGTGGGCGAAGTTCCATTGAATGTTATTTCATCAAGCACATATACAGGCGGTGCAATAACAAAAACTCTCTATTTCCATCTTATAACAGGTTTGGACGAAGATGGCAAAGTTACATCATCACAATTATTAACAATGACTGATGACTATTCCATTTCTTACGCAAACAATATTAATGTTGGAACAGCGTCAATAACAGTAACAGGTGCCGGGAATTTTGATTCAAATTCATCAATAGTTGTAACATTCAGGATTAATGCTATGAGTATTCTGACCGCCATTGAAAGTGGACTTTTGAGAGTCTCAAGCACAACGACATCACCAGAAGACATCAATGTCGCTGTCACAGCACTTATGACACTTTCCACAAAGAAACTTCAAAACGAGAGTTACACAAGAACAGAAATCACTCCAAACTTAACAATTTTTTCAACAACAAACAGCAAGAATCTAGTTAAATTACAAGATTATATGCTGGAATTGGTGAGGGGTGACGGCACTACATATGGAGACAATAAGAGTGTTGGAGTAAACAATCAACTTAAAATCAGAGGTATGGGAAACTTTAACGGAGATTGCATTGTGTATTATGACATAGTGGCAAGAAGTCTCAGAACACTGTCGAGTTCCATTTCCACAATTAGTGATCAGGAATACACTGGTTCAGACGTCAGGCCAAATGCCAATATCTCAATCACAGATGGATCATATAGATTAGTTCTAGATAAGGACTATACAATAAGTTATTCAAACAACACAGCGTGTGGCACAGCAAGCGTTGTCCTCACTGGAAAAGGAAATTACAGAGGAGAAGTTACCAGCACTTTCAAGATAGTTAGCAGAAGCATTGCAACGCATTACAATGAGTTTATATTCTCTTCTTTGGAAAAAACATACACAGGCTCTCCAATCATTCTCACTGGAAGTGATATAACCTACAGATTTACTCTGAAAGATGAGATACTGACCTATGCAACAGACTACACAATAGTTGAGAATAGTTTTTCAAACAACTTAGATGCAGGAATAGCCTCTCTTACTCTTCAAGGCAATGGAAACTTCACTGGGACATACACATATTTCTTCACAATTATTCCTCAGGCATATAGTGTCTCAACATGGACTATTGATTTGAGTAATGGGGGAGTTCAACCTATCACAGAAAATGGAATTTATATTTACAGGTTCACAAAGGACTTTGTAACTCCAAAGCCTGTGATTAAAGACGCCTTTGGGAACACAATCCCAGAGAGTGACTACACTTTAACATACTATAGAAATCAGGGATATTCACATTCCTATAATACATCAACTAACTATTGGATTACAGAAAAGACGCAAATTGAATTGCCAATGATAGGCATATCATTCAGCGAAAATTATTCCGGTGAAACATCAACAAACTTTGGTATTGGAAAGATTGAGGTAACTCTTTCTGACCTAAGCATCAATTTCTGGGAAGTTATATATTATGATGGAAATGAGATGCAAATTTCTCCAGAAGATATTTTGCTAAAACTTAAAGCAACAAATTATTCGCAAGAATATGTTTTTTCAGTAAATGACATTGACAATTTAACCGTTGATGGATTTTTACAAAATTCCCTAGTGCAGAGCGATAATGTAACGTCAACTAATAATACCGATAATGGTATTGGCTCAATCATACTAATCTTTGGAGGAACCAACAATACTTATAGCGGAACGATTATTATCGACTACACAATTAGCAGAACAAACTTAAGTTCAAATAATGTTCATTATAATGAAAGTTTAACAAGTAACGAGATTTTTACAGGAGATACAATTACAAAAGACTTTGTCGGAGCAATAACCATTGGAATAGACGATATAATTCTAGTTCAAGGTGTTGATTTCACAGTTGACACATATTCTGAAAATGTAAACATAGGCGAAGTCACAATAACCATTTCAGGCATTGGAAACTTCACTGGGACAAAAGAAATAATATTCACCATTATCTCTCGCTCCCTTGCGAGTGTCACAGGTGAATTAGACGACTTTATGATAAGCCCAATCGAAGATAAAACCTATAACTATGGTGACGAGATTTATGTGGATTCACTTGTTGTCATCACATACACCTATAACGACACGACAATCTTACTTGTTAGAAATGTTGATTTTATAATCGACCATTACACAAACAACATTAATGTCGGAGTTGCGACAGTGACCCTGAGTGGAATAGGCAACTATGAAGGACTAAAAAGCCAGACCTTCAATGTTGTTGCAAGAGAAATTTCGTCGAGCAATATCGCATTAACTGGCAGTAACATTAAATTCTACACAGGCGACCTCATTGAACTTGTTGATGGGAGAGAAGATGTCAGAGGAACATACTTTAACATTACAGTCGATGGAAAAGAAGTTTATAAAGTCTATAATAGTGATATTAAATACATTGCATTAAACAATAGTTTATATGGCTACTTTAACAATTTAAACATTGGAACTGCCACTGTTGTGTTTGAAGTTGATGACAATTATTTTGGAACGGAACTTACTCTTATATTTAGCATATCTTCAAGGCAATATGATGCCTCATCTTTCAACATTCCATCAATCTATGACCAAGTGGGGACAGGTTCAGCAATTATGCCAGACTATGTTATGCATAATGATGAATATCTTTACACTTCTGGACCAATCACCTACACAAATGAGGACGGAAAGATTAATATTCTGACCACAAACGACTATGCATTGACATATAAAAACAATGTGAATTATGGGCTGTCGTATATTACTATAAGATTCATTAATAACTACACTGGCACTGCCACAAAAACTTTCCAAATTGTGAGAGCAACGGCAACGCAAGAAGACTTTATGAATGATGTTGGGAATAATTACTATGTTATTCCAACAGGTGCCACATCTATCACTCAAGCCATTAGATTTGGTAATGTTTCAACACTTAATGACCTCATCATTGTTGACGAGAATTGTCAGATAATCTCATCTTTAAGTTGGGTGTCTTTCACAATTAAACTAAATACCGTCGGCGATTATAGCATCTATGCTTATTACAATCCAGACAGAGCAACATACAATAACTTGATTGTGACATTAACATTCACTGTTCAAAAAGGTGTTTATACTGACGACGAGATTAATGTTTATAATGACGGGAATGAATATAAAGCAGTTTACTATAAAATGGGAGTAAAACTCTCCGATGTCGTGCTTCCAGACGGATTTAGTTGGCAATTCCAAGAAGTTGAATTTGCCGACCTCACTGCAGGAACATATTATATCATTGAAAATGGTGTTTATGTTGCTGTAACGCTGGCTTCAAAAGACTCCGCAGACATCACAAAAGTTTATTATGAAAATGATGTTGACTTAGATAAAGACGAATATGTTATTGAGAGAAATGAAGATTATCTTGAATTCACTTTCAAAGCAAAATATAACAGCAGTTCAACTTTGTATGAGGATTATATTGACATTCCTGTGAAAGTTAGATTATACAGAGGAAATCTCGACGCCAGAACTTTTGTTTATAAGACGATATATATAACATATAATCCAAGCCTAACAGCGTCGTCGATTTATATTAAGACTCCTTGGGAATGGATACAATCTCAAAGCGGATACTATGCTTTGCTTACTGCAAGCGACAATGCTTATGAAATGTTGCTCACTTATGACCCATTCTTAGCAAGCGACACCGACACGATTGTGAATGGTGGTTTCCCAAAAAGTCTGTTTGGCAAGAAAGAGAATTATAACATTGCCGAAGTTGTTGTCAGAATTTATGTCCAAAAAGCAGATTATTTAAAAGAGACAGTTGAAGACTTGCTTTTAGATTATCAAGTGCCATCACAAATATATAAGACTTCTTTGATAGTTAGTGATTTAGACATCACTTTACCAAACGGATTCTCTTACGAAGACGACGAACAGAGTTTGATTTTTGGAGAAAATAAAGTTGCTGTGATATATAATTTTGAATCAATTCATAATCCAAACTTTAACGCTTTTGGAGAAACTTTGTCGGAGAGAATTTACATCACTATTAATGTTGTTTCGCCAACTTTGCGTGGTGAACTAAGCATAAGTGCGGACATCTCTAATGAAGTGGAACTCACAACTCAAAACGGACTTGTTGTTGTGAGGGCTTATGAATCAGTCGTTGCTAAAAATGGAAACACTGTGCCATATTTAGTGACATATTATGACATCTATCGTGAAATGTGGACGGAAGTTCAAGGCACAGCGGAGTGGATCAATGGAAGCGAAGTTTTGTTAGCAGTGGGATACATTACTCGTTCAATCAATTTCTATCCAACAGACAAGAACTTCATTTCTGGAAACACTTCAACAACATTTAATGTGACAATTCAAATCACACAAGTTGCAGTGAACACTGACCTCATTAATTTTGCAAAAACTTCACAAACCATTTCTTACACAAATTCTCCAACATTATCAAGAATTGACAAAGTTGAGATTTTGGGAGAAAGCACTTTCAAAAACACAAATGATATTTTCTACACCTACAAAAAGATATATTTTGATTCAAACGGAGATATAATTGAAGAGAGTCTCTTAGGAGAAAGTATAGAGTTTACATCACAGACAATCCTTGATGCTGGTGGCGATGGTTCAATTTATGAATTTGCCTATTTAATCTCCGCGCATTTCACAAGGGGCTATTGCACATACTTTAACTTTGGTGATTATGAACCAAGCAAGTATATTTATGTCAACAAAGCAGAACTGGTGTTGTCTTTTGGAGATATGACGAGAACATATAGTGATTTGATTATTAACAATGACACAGTCTCACGAGTGCAAGGACTAGAAGTTTTGAATAAAAACGACTATAATCTATATGCTTATGATATCGATGGAGTTCAGATTAATTTAAACAATATGACAAATGCTGGCGTATATACCTTAGTTTTGGAACTAAATTCATATGTTAGCAACAATTATGTTGTTAAAGATGAAAACGGAACTATTTTGGAAGATCTAACGCTCACTTCAACCTATATAATTGCAAGGAAGGAGATTAGTGATTTCACACTATATATTAACGGCATTTTAAGGGAATCGGGAGAAATATTTAACAATAGAATTTCAGTTATGTTTAATGCAGATGAGTTTTTGAATGGAGAGATTCCAGACTATGAAATTGTCTATGCATTAGATGGGAAAGTTATTATTAACGTTGTTTCACAAGGGACATATGTTGTGAGTGTTGTGTTTGTTGGTGAAAACTATGTTGTGAACAAAACCCATTCTTTCCAAGTCTATGAGGCAAGTGGATATGAAAACATTCTTTTAATTGCAATAATAATCGGTGCTGTTCTTCTCATTTCTTCTGCTATTATTATTTCCGTAAGAATAAGTAGAAGAAAATATAAAAAAGCTATTCAACAAGAACAGTTAAAGAGAATTAATAAAAAAATAAAAGATGCCTCTAAGAAAAAAGATGAAGATGTAAATTCAAATAATATGGACGATCCAAACAATAGGACAAACAAGTCAAAATAAGATAAAAAAGGAATGAGAAAATTATCTCATTCCTTTTTGGTTAGATTGCCAAAAAAACCGACTACTATTGACATTATTCAATGCGTAGTTTATAATATTACAAGTAATATGGGGGATGAAATGAAAAGATTTTTAATTTTTATCTTAATTGCAATCTCAGTAGTAAGTTTCGGGCTTACAATATACTATTTTTCTGCTGACAATGAGATAATCTACATAAATAGTTCATACTTAGTTGTTGACGTTGGAGAAATGGTTCCAACGAGCAATCTTGTCACCTATAAAAACAAAAATGAAAACACAACACTGACCTATGGCGTGAGCCAAAGTGATGATGTTTTGTCATACAATTTAAACGGCGAATACTACACCGCTATTTCGGGTGGAGAAAGCAAGATTGTCGTCACAACAAGTAACAGAAATTATTCCAAACTTGTCATTAATGTTTTAGTGTGCGACGGCAGTGTTGAATACCCTTATATAATTTCGAATGAAGAAGAATTAAAGGGGATTGGAGTGATTGAAAAATACTCCACTTCAATGAATTACAAACTAGGTTCAGACATCACTCTCACAGAAAATATAGTAGGCAACTGGACTCCTATTTCTAATTTTTCAGGAACTTTTAATGGAGATTATCACACAATTTCAAACGCATTAATCACAGACACAACTGTTGGGACTCTCACAGAAGTTGGGTTCTTTTCATCATTAACATCAACAGGGGTAGTTAAAAATCTATGCCTTGACAACATTATA
>CAYIZE010000006.1:0-32999 GCA_964367785.1 uncultured Christensenella sp. | reverse complement strand
TGTTCTTGAATATTGAGATCGATATCATCTCTCTTTGGCAATGCTAAAATCTTGCCCACCATTGTGTCGGTGTTAAATTCCAACCACTTTGGCATAACAATTTTAATTCCACGAAGTTGTTTGAACTTTGGTAAATCTCTCTTACTTTCTTTCACTGAAACTTCGTTGCCTTCCTCCACGATGTAAGAAGGAATATCCACCACTTTACCATTCACGCAAATATGTCCATGATTGACAATTTGTCTGCTTTCACTTCTGCTGTCGCCAATGCCCATTCTATAAATAACATTGTCGAGTCTTCTTTCAAGCAAACTGAGCATATTTTCGCCCACAACACCTTTCATACGAGTTGCTTTTTCATAGTTGTGTCTGAATTGTTTTTCAAGCATACCATATGCTCTTTTAACTTTTTGCTTTTCACGAAGCTGAGTTCCATATTCAGTCACTTTCTTTCTGCCCATGCCATGTTGTCCAGGAACAACCGGTCTTTTTTCCATTGCGCACTTTGGAGAAATACATCTGTCACCTTTCAAGAAAAGTTTACAACCTTCTCTCCTGCAAAGTCTGCAATCTGCCTCTGTATATTTTGCCATTATTTTCCATTCTCCTTTTAAATTCTTCTCTTCTTTGGAGGGCGACAACCGTTGTGAGGGATTGGCGACACATCACAAATCTTAGTTACACTAATTTCTGCTGTACTGATTGCTCTAATCGCAGCCTCTCTTCCATTGCCGGGTCCTTTGATATAAACTTCGACTGTTTTAATTCCTTGTTCTTTTGCAAGTTTTGCGGCTGCTTCCACTGCTTGTTGAGCAGCAAAAGGAGTGCTTTTTCTTGCACCTTTAAAACCAAGCGATCCAGCACTGCACCATGACAATGTGTTTCCTGCAAGGTCGGTGAATGTAACTAATGTGTTGTTAAAAGATGCTTGAATGTGAACAGCGCCTTTATCAATATTTTTAGTCTGCTTTTTCTTTCTAATAACTTTTTTTGTTGATCCTGCCATAATTCTACTCCTTCACCCTATTTCCTTTCGACTTTCTTTTTAGCAACTGTCTTTCTTGGCCCTTTTCTCGTTCTAGCATTTTGTTTTGTGCTTTGACCTCTCACAGTAAGTCCTTTTCTGTGCCTAATGCCACGATAACTGCCTATTTCAGACAGTCCTTTAATATTGAGCGACACTTCTCTTGTTAGGTCTCCCTCAACAATCAAATGTTTCTCAATGTAATTTCTAAGCGTTGCCACTTGTGTTTCATCAAGTTCTTTAACACGAATGTCACCACTAATATCTGTTTCTTTTAAGATTTTGTTGCTTGTCACTCTGCCGATACCCTTTATATAGGTAAGCCCGATTTCAAGCCTTTTCTCGTTTGGTAAATCAACACCAGCAATACGAGCCATTTTTACTCCTCCATAAAATTTATTTTTTTATTTTCTCACTCTGTGAATTTGCCTTTATTTTCAAAAAGGACTTTTTAGCCGCCACAGAAATGTTATCTTCGACATCTTAGCCTTGGGTCTGTTTATGTTTTTTGTTTTGGCAAATCACCATGACTTTGCCTTCTCTTTTAATCACTTTGCATTTATCGCAAATTGGTTTTACTGATGGTCTAACTTTCATTTTTTCTTCTCCTTATTTTTTCAAACTAGTTCGACTTACTTCTCCAAGTAATTCTGCCCTTTGTCAAGTCATAAGGGCTCATTTCCACTTTCACAGAATCCCCCACAAGAATTTTGATGAAATTCATTCGAAGTTTTCCAGAAATGTAGCAAGTAATGATGTGTGCGTTTTGAAGTTTTACTTTAAACGTTGCGTTTGGCAAAACTTCGGTTACGATTCCTTCTGTTTCCAAACAATCTGATTTTGCCATATTTTCTCCTTTTTTTGGGTATAAAGTTCAATCTTTGTGCGAAATGCCTCTTAGAAATGTCTTAATCTCAAAATCTTGCAAGTCTTTTAGTTGTTTATCCTGCGTGAATTTTATGTGAAGGTCTCTTAAATGAATAAGTCTTTTCTTTTTAGGATTTGTAATAAGTCGATATTTTCCGTCACAAACATAAGCAAATTCACCTTCAATTTTTGTGACAATATATAATCTTCCTATGTCGTGACCTTTTTTAGACTCTACAATACTTAAAATTTCTTGCACGAATGAACTCCTTTTAAGTTAAAACTTCCACTCCGTTTTCAGTAATCAGTAAGGTGTTTTCATAGTGTGCAGATGGCAATCCGTCGCTCGTCTTACAACTCCAGCCATGGATTATCACTTCGTAACTCCCCATATTCACCATAGGCTCAATGGCAATCACCATATTTGCTTTTAGTTTTGGCCCTAGTCCTGCATATCCAAAGTTTGGAACTTCAGGATCTTCGTGAAGTTGCTTGCCGACACCGTGTCCCACCATATCTCTAACAACTCCGAAACCAAATTTTTCAACGTAGTTTTGGACTTGTGATGAAATATCGCCAACAGTTTTTCCTTCCTTGATATTCTTGATGCCTTCAAAAAAACTTTGTTTTGTCACATCAATAAGTTTCTGTTTTTCTGCGCTAATATTTCCAACTGGAAACGTTCTTGCGCTGTCACCGTGATATCCTTTAAAGCATGCCCCAACATCAATGCTAACAATGTCGCCTTCTTCAAGTGGGGTGTCATTTGGAAATCCGTGAACCACAACCTCATTAACAGACGCACATATGGTGGCAGGAAATCCTCCAAGGTGCAAAAATGATGGTTTGGCGTTGTTTTTTGTAATAAATTCATAAGCAATTTTATCTAGTTGTTTTGTGGTAACTCCCGGCTTGACGTATTTTTCAACTTCAAGCAAAGTGTTCCGTGTTATTTCTCCAGCCTTTCTTAAAAGTTCAATTTCTTTTTCTGTTTTAATAATAATCATTAAAATGCCTTCTTTTTTAAAGTTCTTTCAAAATTTCATCAATTCTTTCAAAAACATCTTCTTTTCTATGCGCAGATTTAACTTCAGCATATTTGTTTTTGTTTTTATAGAACTGCAAAACTTCCAAAGGTAACTTTTGTTTTTCAAGCCTTGCTTTAACAATCTCAGGACTATCATCATCTCGAATGTAAACTTCTCCGCCACACTTCTCGCATTTTCCATCTTTAAGCCAATCTATATGAGTGGGGTTGCCACATTTACGGCACATTCTTCGTCCTGTCAGGCGTCTTATAATCTCCTCATCACTAATTGAAATCATAATAGCCTTGTCAATTTCCACCATCTTATCAAGTTCTTGTGTTTGATAGAGATTTCTTGGAAAGCCGTCCAGCAAGAAGCCATTTTCGCAATCTTTCTCTTTCAAGCGGTCTTGCACAATGGAAATTGTGAGAGAATCGGGAACAAGTGAACCTTTGCTGATATATTCTTTTGCCTTTCTCCCAAGTTCGGTGTTTTCTGAAATGTTCTTTCTAAAAATATCGCCTGTTGAAATGTGTGGAATTGAATATTTTTCGCAAATAAGTTGTGCTTGTGTGCCTTTTCCGCTCCCCGGAGGGCCTAGTAAAACAATCTTCATACTATCTCCTATTTTAAAAATCCTTTGTAGTTTCTCATCAAAAGTTGTGCATCAATTTGCTTATTAAGTTCAAGTGCGACCGAAACGACAATTAGTAGTCCTGTGGCACTGAAAGCATTAACTAGCGACCCGCTTGTTCCAATAATGTTAAAAATGATTGTTGGCACAAGTGCGATGAGTCCTAAGAAGATTGCTCCCCAAAGAGTGATTCTGTTGGAAACTTTCTTCAAATAGTCAGCAGTTGGTTTGCCTGCTCGATATCCAGGAATGAATCCGCCATTTTGTTGAATCTGCCTAGATACGTCCTCTGGATTAAAACTTATTTGAGAATAGAAGTATGAGAAGAATAGGATTAGCACTGCAATAAGCACACTGTAAAGCCAAGTCCCTGCACCCAAATTCTGTGAATACCACATATATGCGCTACCTTCCGCTGTGCTATACCAGAAGATACTCATAATAAGTTGTGGAAAACTGATGAATGCTGTTGCAAAGATGATTGGCATAACGCCTGAAGCGTTAATTTTGATTGGAATGTTGGTGTTCTGCCCACCATAAATCTTTCTTCCCTTGATTTGTTTTGCATATTGCACGGGAACTCTCCGTTCGGTGTTGTCAATTAAGACAATAAATCCAAAGATGAGAATAAGTGCAACGAGGAAGATAAGTAGTGTCCAAATGTTTTCAAGGTTGCTTGCTGAAATGCCTGCGATGTTGCTGTAAACTGCCTGACCAGCGGAGGACAAAAGTCCAACGAAGATTAAGAGCGAAAGCCCATTCCCAATGCCAAGAGAGGTGATTTTGTCACCAAGCCACACTGTGAACATTGCTCCTGCAACGAGTACGCACACCACAAGAATTCCTGTGAATGCCTCTGAACCAAAGAATATTGCTGTGTCCAAACTGCTTGTGCCGAAGCCGATGACGATGCCAACGCTTTGCACAATAGCAAGGATAAGAGCAGTTATTTTTGTGTATAGAGCCATCTTTTTCTTGCCTTCCTCTCCTTGTTTGGAAAGGGCTCCAAGAGACGGAATTGCTACTGTTAAAAGTTGAATAATAATCGATGCATTAATGTATGGCACAACTCCCAGAGCTAAAATCGCTCCATTCGCTAATGCGCTACCACTCACTGCACTTATGATTGACAGGAAATCGCCACCACTTGACACTGCTTGTTGATATGTTCCAAGAGCAATGCCTGGGGTAGGAAGCCAGCAACCAATTCTGTAAACGAGTAGTAGAAAAAGCGTGATTAAAATCTTCTTTCTAACATCTTTAATTCTAAATGCTTCTTTAAGAGTTTTAAACATTATACCTCCTGAACTGTTCCGTTTGCTTTTTCAATCTTATCTTTTGCTACTGCCGAAAATTTGCTTGCTTTAACGGTTAATGATTTTTCAAGTTTCCCATTTCCAAGAATTTTAACACCATATTTTTCAATTTTGGAGATAATTCCAATTTGAATGAGTGCATCTCCGTCAACAACTGACTTGTCGTCAAATCTGTTGAGGTCAGCCACATTAACAATGGAATATTCCCTTGCAAAAAGTTTGTTGTTAAAACCACGTCGTGGAAGTCGTCTGATTAGAGGCATTTGTCCGCCCTCAAAACCAACACGAACCCCGCCGCCACTTCTAGAATTTTGACCTTTCATTCCTCTTCCACTTGTTTTGCCAAGTCCACTTCCAATTCCACGTCCTAATCTTTTTTGTTTAAAGCGAGAATTCTCTGCAGGTTTTAATGATTGAATGTTCATAATTTTTCTCCTTTCGCGAAAATTTTTTGTGAAATTAGTCGATTTCTTCCACTTTCACTAAATGCTTAACTTTGAACAAACTTCCCTTAATACAATCGTTATTTGGGAAAATTTTTGTTGAGTTTAGTTTTGTAAAACCCAAAGCTTCCAAAATTTTAGCTTGTTTTTTATTGTATCCAATAACGCTTCTAACATAGGTAACTTTCAATTTTTTCAAGTCATTTTTTGTTTGTTTTTTCTTTTCCATTTTTGTTCTCCCTAAGCGGATTAAATTTCTTCAAGTTTTTTGCCACGAAGATTTGCAATTTCTTCACGAGTTCTAAGTTGTTTCAAACCCTCGATAGTTGCTTTCACTCCGTTAATTTTATTGTTTGAGCCATGTGCTTTTGTGACAATATCTTTAATTCCAGCAAGTTCCACAACTGCTCTTGCACTTCCGCCAGCGATAACGCCTTTACCTTCTGGTGCAGGGAACATTAAAATTCTGGAAGCACTGAATCTTCCCACCACTTTGTGTGGGATTGTTGTGCCAACGATAGGCACTGAAATCAAATTCTTTTTTGCTCTCACAGTTGCTTTTTCAACAGCTTCTGGAACTTCGTTTGCTTTTCCGCAACCGACGCCCACTAAGCCTTTTTTGTTTCCAACAACCACAAGTGCGCTAAATCTCATTGTTCTGCCACCTTTCACAACTTTTGTGACACGTCTAACTTCCACAAGTTTTTTGTCAAACTCGCTGTCTTCACGGCGACTGGCAGGTCTTTCTGGTCTCTTTCTATCGAATTTTTTATCAGGTTTAGCCACAGTTGCGGTTCTTAAAGTTGTTTTTTCAGTTTTCACTGCTTTCACAGGTTTAACTTCAGCTTTAACTTCTTCTACAACCTCATCTGCAACATTTTCCACTGGATTTTCAGCTATTGTTTCCACTGGGCTTTCGATGTTTTTATCTAAAACTTCGTCTTTCATATTTTCCTCCATTAGAACTTTAACCCTGCCTTTCTTGAACCTTCTGCAAGTTGCAAAACTCGTCCAGTGTAGAGATATCCACCTCTGTCAAACACCACTTCTTTGATGCCCAATTTCACTGCCAAATTTCCAAGGTGTTCACCCACCACAAAAGCCTGTTCTGTTTTAAATTTACCTTTCAAACTTTCAGCGATATCTTTTGTGAGTGTTGAGGCAGAGCATAATGTCATACCTGTTTCATCGTTGATTATTTGACCATAAATGTTAGTAGAACTTCTGTAAACATTTAGTCTAGGTGTGCTTGTTGTCCCAAAAACTTTTTTTCTAACTTTAAGATGTCTTCTTAGTCTTTGAGTGTTTTTATTAATTTTGTTAATCATTTTCTATCTCCTAAACTTATTTCTTACCAGAAACTTTGCCGACTTTTCTAATAACCACTTCATCTTTATATCTAACGCCATAAGCGTGATATGGTTCCACAGGTCTTATACTTCTTATTTTAGAAGCAATCTCCCCAACGTTCTCTTTTGAAATACCTTTTACGACAACTGTCAATATATCTGGACATTCAAAAGTGATTCCGTTTCCTTCAACCATTTCAACTGGGTGAGAAAATCCAACGTTAAAAACAACTTTATTTCCTTGCTTTTGCACTTTATAACCAACACCGTTGATTACAAGAGTTTTCTTAAACCCTTCGTGCACGCCAGTCACCATATTTGCCACAAGCATTCTGTATAGTCCGTGTTTTGCTTTTGCTTCTGAACTTTCATTACTTCTTGTCAAAATGGCTTCATTTCCAGTCAATTCAACTTTAATTTGTTTATCCACTTTTTGTGACAAAGTGCCAAGTTTTCCATTCACGTGAACCACGTTGTCACTATCAATAGTTAAAGTAACTCCTTCAGGTATCACGATTGGCATTCTTCCAATTCTAGACATATCTCTCTCCTCCTTACCAAACGAAAGCCAAGACTTCTCCACCAACATTTTGGTTTCTTGCCTCTTTATCCGTCATAATACCTTTATTTGTTGAAACAATCGCTATCCCAAGACCATTCAAAACTCTTGGAATGTCCCCACATTCAGCGTGGACTCTAAGCCCTGGTTTTGAAATTCTTTTCAAGCCTTGAATAACCTTTTCTCCACTTGGTCCAAATTTAAAAGTGACTTTAATAGATTTGTAATTCCCGTCATCTACAAGTTCATACTTTTCGATATAACCCTCATCGAAAAGAATTTTTGCAATGGCGTTTTTAGTTTTTGAAGCAGGAATTAAAACTTCATTCTTCTTTACCGTTAGCGCATTACGCATACGAGTTAGCATATCTGCAATTGGATCTGTTACTATCATTTTCTTTCTCCTTTCTTACCAACTAGACTTTTTAACGCCGGGAATTTCACCTTTGTAAGCCATATTTCTAAAACAAATTCTGCAAATGCCATATTTTTTGAGAACAGCATGTGGTCGTCCACAAATGGAACACCTTGTATATTCTCTCGTTTTATACTTTTGCACTTTTTGTTGTTTGTTAATCATTGCTTTTCTTGCCATTATATCTTTCCTTTTTTTTAAAAAAAATTATTTCTTCGCAAAGGGCATTCCAAATAAACTTATGAGTGAACATGCCTCTTTATCTGTTTTGGCAGTGGTAACAATGATAACATCCATACCTCTGACTTTTTCGACTTTTTCATACGAAATTTCTGGGAATATAAGTTGCTCTTTAATGCCTAGAGCAAAATTTCCACGGCCATCGAATGCCTTTGTATTAACTCCCTTAAAATCTCTCACTCTTGGAAGAGCAATGGAAATAAGTTTGTCTAAGAACTCATACATTATGTTACCTCTAAGCGTTACCTTTGCACCAATTTTTTGCTTTTCTCTAAGTTTGAAATTGGAGATTGACTTTTTAGCCAAAGTTGCAACTGGTTTCTGCCCTGTGATGAGTCCAAGTTCTTCAAGCGCAAGATTGAAACTCTTTGAGTTGTCTTTCTCAGCACCTAGTCCCATGCAAACCACAATCTTTTCAAGTTTTGGGATTTCCATCACATTTTTATAGTTAAATTCTTTTTGCAATGCTGGAACAATAGTTTTTTTGTAATAATCACGAAGTCTTGCAACTTCTTTTTTAACTATTTCTTTTGCCATTTTATCCTCCTATTTTCCGCCAATTTTTTTAGCTGTGCTTGCCGACTTTCTCACCGTTGTTGCTCTTGTTGTTTTAATGTTAGTCTTTGTTTCGTGTTTTTGTGTCATGCTTGCAGTTGCTTTTGCAGGAGTCTTCTTTTCTGATTTCACTGCGCTAACTTTTGCCACTTTTTCTTCCTTTGCAGGAGCTTCTGTGGTTGCTTTAACAGTGGAAGTTTTCTTCTTAACAACTTTCTTCACAGCACTATCAAGTGATGCACCGCATTTTTTGCAAAGTCTAACTTTTTCGTTCTTAGCATTAAGCCCCATCTTAACTCTAGTTGCTTTGTGGCAAACAGGACAAACGACCATAAGATTTGAAACTTCAATCATTCCCTCTTTTTTCACAATTCCGCCTTTGTCTTGGGCAGATTTAGGCTTGTTATGTTTGACAATCATGTTCAACCCTTTGAGCAAAACTTTCTTTTGCTTTGGGAAACATTCCATTACTTCGGCAACTTTACCTTTTTCTTTCCCAACAGTAACGAGTGCCATATCATCTTTTTTAATCTTCATCTTCATCATTCTCTATGTCCCTCCTCACAAGACTTCAGGAGCAAGAGAAACGATTTTCATATAACCTTTTTCTCTTAGTTCCCTAGCAACAGGCCCAAAAATACGAGTCCCACGTGGTTGCTTTTGGTTATCAATAATAACGCCAGCGTTGTCATCAAATTTGATTGTTGAAGCATCAGCCCTTTGAAGACCTTTGCAACTTCTAACAATAACTGCTTTCACTACATCGCCCTTTTTCACAACACCACCCGGAGTTGCTTTCTTAACAGAGGCAATGATAACATCACCAATGTTTCCACTTCTTCTAAAAGATCCACCAAGAACTCTGATACACATAATAACTTTTGCACCAGTGTTATCGGCAACTTTTAATTTTGTTTGTGGTTGAATCATTTTAACTTCCTCCTATTATTTTGCCTTTTCAATTATTCTAAGAAGTCTGAAATGAGTGTTTTTGCTGATAGGTCTTGTCCCCATAATTTCAACAAAATCTCCCACTTTGCAATCATTATTCTCATCGTGAACGTTAAACTTCTTTGTAATTTTTACGACTTTTTTGTATAGTGGGTGTTTCACGTTTGAAGTGACAGACACAACGCAAGTTTTTTGCATTTTGTCGCTAACAACCACACCAGTTTTTGTTCTTCTATTATTTCTTATCTCTTCCATCATCCTCTCCTATGCCTTAGCCTTTTTAATATCTTCATTGATATCCATTTCTCTTTCGGTAAGAACAGTTTTTATTTTTGCAATATCTTTTTTCAAAGAGTTCAAAAGCATTGGATTTGCAAGGTTTCCCGTTGCGTGTTGAAATCTAAGATTGAACAACTCTGTTTTGACAGCCATTAACTTTGAATTTAATTCATCGTTAGTCATACTTCTAATATCTTTTATTTTCATTCTTCTGCACCACCTTCCACTTTGGTTTCGTTTTCATTCATAACGGCAGGAGCAGTTTCTTTCTCGGTTTCTCTGGCAATGAATTTTGTTACGCATGGTAGTTTGTGTCCTGCAAGTCTCATTGCTTCTTTTGCAACTGCCATAGTAACACCTTTCACTTCAAACAACACTCTGCCAGGTTTCACAACTGCCACCCAATATTCTGGGTTACCTTTTCCGCTACCCATTCGAGTTTCGGCAGGTTTTTTAGTAATTGGTTTGTGTGGGAAAATGTCAATCCAAACTTTACCTGTTCCTTTAACAACTCTTGTTAGAGCTATACGAGCAGATTCAATTTGGTTTGAGGTAATCCACGAAGGTTCTGTTGAAATTATGCCAAAGTCGCCATATGCAAGTTTGTTTCCACGAGTGGCTTTGCCTTTCATTCTTCCTTTTTGGACTTTTCTTCTTTTAACTTTCTTAGGCATTAACATTCTTCGTTACCTCCTTTGAAGTCTTTTTTGTATAAATTTCTCCGTTATAAATCCAAACTTTAACTCCGAGCATACCGAAAGTTGTCTTTGCTTCTGCAAAGCCATAATCGATGTCGGCTCTTAATGTTTGAAGTGGCAAACTTCCTTCGTGATAATGCTCTGTTCTTGCAATGTCTGCTCCGCCAAGACGACCAGCAACCATTGTTTTGATACCTTTCACGCCAGATTTCATTGTTTTTTGCATAGCCATTTTCATAGCACGTCTAAATTGAACACGCTTTTCAAGTTGACTAGCAATGCTTTCCGCAACCAAAGTTGCATCTGTGTCTGGATTTTTAATTTCTTTGATATTGATGGAAACTGATTCTGCATTTGTGAGTCCCATCACTTCTTTTTTAATGTTTTCCACACCAACGCCTTTTTGACCAATCAAAATTCCTGGGCGAGAAGTGTAGATGCTGATGACAACTCTTTTTGAAGTTCTTTCAATCATAATCTTAGAAATAGCACAAGCGTAATATTTCTTTTTGATGAAAGTCCTAATGACGCTGTCCTCTTTAAGGTATTTTGCAAAATCTGCCTTTTTAACAAACCACAAAGAGTTCCAACCTTTATTAATACCAATTCTAAGTCCGTTTGGACTAACTTTTTGTCCCATTCTACTCTCTCCCTTACTTAGCCATATCCAGTATTACTGTTATGTTACTTGTTCTTTTTAAAATTTGGTCGACTCTGCCTCTGGCACGAATATTTTGTCTTTTATATGTTGCACCTTGACCTGAGTAAAGTTCTGCGACATATAAATCACTCTTATCTAGGCCCTTATTGTTTTCGGCATTTGCGCAAGCAGATTCAATCGCTTTGCAAATCATTCCGGCTGCTTTATTTGGAGTATTCTTCAAAATAGCAACTGCTTCTTCATATTTTTTACCTCGAACCATATTCATCACAATGTTAAGTTTTGAAGCACTAAGTCTTAAATATTTAACAATAGCAATAGGTCTTGTGTCACGAGATTCGTTTATTTTAATCGTTTTTTCTTTAACATTTTTTGCCATTTTTCCTCTCCTTATTTAGATTTTGCCTTTGCCTTATCTGAGCCATGTCCCTTAAATGTTCTTGTTGGAGAAAATTCACCAAGTTTATGTCCAACCATTTCGGCTGTACAATACACTGGAATATGTTTTTTGCCGTTATGAACAGCAATCGTGTGTCCAACAAAATCAGGATAAATAACCGAAGCTCTCGACCAAGTTTTTAAAGGTTTTTTTGTGTTAGTCTCGTTCAAAACTTTAATTCTGTTCATCAATCTTTCTTCCACAAATGGTTTTTTCTTTAATGATCTACTCATTTTTTATATCTCCCTATTTCTTTTTTGGTCTACTAATAATTAATTTATTAGTGCTCTTCTTCTTATTTCTTGTCTTAAATCCAAGAGCAGGTTTGCCCCAAGGAGTAAGTGGGCCAGCGTGACCGACAGGAGATTTTCCTTCTCCACCACCATGAGCGTGATCGCAAGGGTTCATTGCTGAACCACGCACTGTTGGACGGACGCCCATATGTCTTTTTCTTCCGGCTTTTCCCAGTGAAATAAGTTCGTGATCAATATTACCAACTTGTCCCAAAGTTGCTCTGCAATTAACAGGCACCATTCGCATCTCTCCACTTGGCATTTTCAAAGTGGCATAATTGCCTTCTTTTGCCATAAATCTCGCAGAGATACCTGCTGACCTTGCAATCACAGCGCCCTGTCCAGGACGAAGTTCGATATTGTGCACCACGCTTCCCACAGGAATGTTAACAAGAGGCATACAATTTCCGACTTTTACTTCAATAACTTCCCCGCTCATAACTTTGTCGCCAACGTTTAAGCCAACGGGAGCAAGAATATATGATTTTGAGCCGTCTGCATAACTTAAAAGCGCAATGTTTGCTGTTCTGTTTGGGTCATATTCAATCGCTTCAACTTTTGCAGGGATATCATCGTGATTTCTTTTGAAATCAATTATTCTATATTTTTGTTTGTTTCCACCGCCAATGTGTCTAACAGTAATCTTCCCTTGTCCATTTCTTCCGCCTTTGTGTTTTTTGACTGAAAGAAGTTTTTTCTCGGGTTTTTTCTTTGTGAGCCCAGAGAAGTCTGCTGTCATAACAAACCTTTGTGCAGGTGTTGTTGGATTATGTCTAAATATTGCCATTTTTCTTCACTCCTCTTAGTTCAAACTCTCAAAAAATTCGATAGGCTTGCTTTCTTTTGTGAGCCAAACGATTGCTTTTTTGTAATCGCTTGTTCTGCCAACACTTCTGCCCTGTTTTGTGTTTTGAGTTTTGACTTTTCCTTTCACAATCAAAGTGTTAACTTGTTTTACTTTTACTTTAAAAATCTGTTCAACTGCTTGTTTGATTGAAATTTTGTTTGCATTGATATCAACAATAAAAGTGTATTTTTTGTCATGAATTGTTGCATAACTTTTTTCTGATAATAATGGTTTCTTTATAATATCGTAGGCATTCATTGTTTATAAGCCTCCTCTATTTTATTAATTGCATCTTTTGTGATGTAAAGTTTTGTGTTTGCAACAATATTGTATGTTCCAAGCACCTGCGCATAAGTAATGTGGACATTTGGAATGTTAGCAACTGAGCGAAGAACGTTTTCGTCCTTTTCAGCCATAACGAACATTACATTTTTTGTGCCAACTTCAAAACTTTTTAAAATTTCATTAAAGAGTTTTGTTTTTGGTTGTTCCACAGATAAATTTTCAAGAACGAAAACTTCGTTATCTGCCACTTTTGCACTGATAGCACTTTTGAAAGCAGATGTCTTCATTGACTTGTTAATTTTTTGAGAATAATCTCTTGGTTTTGGTGCGAATATAATTCCGCCGCCTTTCCATTGTGCACTCTTTGTTGAGCCTTGTCTTGCTCTACCTGTGCCTTTTTGTTTCCAAGGTTTTTTTGCATGTCCTCTCACTTCTCCACGAAGCAATGCTGACTTTGTTCCTTGTCTTTGATTATTGTTGTATGCCACCACTACTTGATGAATGAGTGGCTCATTATACTCGCAACCGAACACTTCATCGGAAAGGGTAATTTGTCCAACAATCTCCGCTTTTGTGTTGTAAACTTTAACTTTTGGCATTTTCTAATCACTCCTTATTTTTGCGTTTTCACTGCACTGCGAATTGACACAAGTCCGTTCTTGCTTCCAGGAATACTTCCCTGAACTAAAATAACATTCTTGTCTTCGTCAACCTTTACGACTTTTAAATTGATGTTTGTTGTTTTATCCACACCAAATTGTCCAGGCATTTTGTGGTTTTTAAAAACTCTGCTTGGACTTGAGTTTGCACCCGTTGATCCAACTTCTCTGTGAACAGGTCCTGTGCCGTGAGTCATTTTAAGTCTTCTTGCGTTCCATCTTTTGATGTTCCCGCTGAACCCATGACCTTTTGACGTTCCTGTCACATCAACAACATCGCCTTCTTTAAATACGGAGCATTTGATTTCGCTCCCCACTTCAATTTCGTCAAAGTTGTCAAGTTTGTATTCTCTAAGATATTTTTTTGGCGTTACGTTTGCCTTTTTAAATAACCCAAGTTCTGGCTTATTCTTGCGATTTTCTTTTGACTCTTCAAAAGCAACCACCAAAGCATTGTATCCATCTTTATCCACGGTTTTTTTCTGGACAACAGTGCAAGGCCCTGCAAGTATGACTGTAACTGGCGTTACTATTCCATTTTGGTCGAAAACTTGTGTCATTCCAATTTTCTTTCCAAGAATTGCTTTTTCCATTTTCTTTCTCCTCTCGACCTTTATAGTTTGATGTTGATATCAACACCTGCTGGCAATTCAAGTTTCATAAGTGCGTCAACTGCCTTGCTTGATGGTGTGTAAATATCAATAATTCTCTTGTGAGTTCGCATCTCAAATTGTTCACGACTATCCTTATATTTATGAGGTGCTCTAATAACTGTCACCACTTCCCTTTCCACAGGGAGTGGAATTGGACCTGCAACTTGGGAACCAGATTTCAGCGCAGTTTCCATTATTCTGGAAGCGGCTAAATCGATCAAGTTGTGGTCATACGATTTTAATTTGATTCTAATTTTTTGTGTTGCCATTCTTTCTCCTTTACCCATACCGACGCGTTCAATACACTTTACCGTGTGTTTCATATATTAAACCCTTTAAAAAAAATCTTGTTAAAGATTTTCGTCGGTTCGCTTGAATTGATATTCAAACTTGTCCACACAAATTCTCTATTTTTGTTGCTAAAAACAGTAACTTTGCGCTTCAACCCATTTTTCTAGGTGAGTTGATTTTACTATACGAGAGTCCATTAGTCAACACCTTTTTTTCAATAAAAATGCTATTTTTTTGTCATTTAATAAGTTTGTGCAACTTGCACATATAAACTATATCATAACATGTGAAAAATAAAAAACTCGCCATTTAAAACGAGTTTTTAAAATTTGATTTTTAGTCATAATATATTATATTTCGCTATATTCCGCTAAACAAAGTCAAATTAATTTTTTAAGCAAGTGATTTTTGAAATTTGATTATTATCTTTAAAAAACAAAAAAACGCATATTTATATAAACCAAGTCTCACACATCTTTTTAGTCGCAATATTGTTCATTTGTGAAAAAGCACAATAAAATTTTACTTATCTTCTTTAAACCCACAACCTCGCTCAAAAGATTTACAAAAATGAGTTTCCTCATTCTTGGTGTCACTTGAGATAACGATCGCCTGTCTACTGCAACCAGTGCCATCGACGTTATATATGCAGGTGCTAACATCGCAACAAACCTCTTGTTTTGGTGATTTTTTCATAATCTTTCCCCCTATAAATTTAGGTTGGCATTTTTAGAGGGGAATATTCATCTAAACTTCGGCTGCTTTTTAAATTTTTTCCTATATATAATAGGTTGTAGATTTTAGTTGATATTTTACCTAATTGAAAGGCTCTTAAATTGCTATCATTATTTTTTTGGAATAAGGTCAGATTTTAATTTTTCAATCATAAAGTCCACATCAATGCCATGAACAACACTTGCTTCTTCCAAAGTTTCCATTTGACTCATTGGGCAATAAAAGCAATGCATTCCAAAATTCTTCAAAATTTCTTCGGCGTTTTTGTATTTTTTCATAATTTCGCCCAAAGTTGTTGTTTTTGTTATTTCCATTTTATTTCTCCTTATAATATAAACAATTTATCAAAAGTAATTTTTAAATTTAATTTTAAAAATTAATTATTATCGTAAACTGTTCGCTCTTGCTCAATTTGATTAGGTTTCCTATAATATAATATATACTTAAAATAATATCAACATATATAAAAGCATTTTTTATTTTTTTATTAAAAATTTCTTCTTTTTTATGTATTAATTTGCTTTTTTATTTTAATTATTCAAAATGAGCATTAGTTTAATTGATTAATTCTAAAAACATTATTTAGTTGAATAGGGCGAAAATTGTAAAAAGAGAGTTTTATCTCTTTTTACTTCCCAAAATTTTTGCAAAAATTTTGGGACTAGAACTTTCCAGCAGAAAGTTCTAGGATTTTCGCCGTTATAAATCTTCTCACAACTTGCTTTTACACACACAGCAGAACTCTGCCCCGTCAAAATTTTTCGCACCACAACAAGGGCAAGTGACAAGCAAACTATTTTTTTCTTTTGTTTCCTCTTGTGAGGATAATGTTTTTCCTCCGCTATTCTCACTTTTTTGTAAATTGTCATTTTCTTTTCTTGAGTTATCTTTTTTATCTATTTGCTCCCCATCGCTCGCTAGCATTTCTTTTTTTTCTAATCTTTCCTCTTCAGATATTTGCTCCCCAAAAATGATGTTTGGTGCTTGTTGGTCGCCAAAATTTGAATAATTTGATTCTTTATCATTATAATCATTCACAGTTTCAGGCTGAACAAAAATACTCTCTGACTGTTTCTCAAAATTATTTACCGGACTTTGATTAAAATTATTATGAGAAAACTGAGTCTGATTTTCTGCATTAAATTCAGCACTATTTTCACTTTTTGAGCCAGCAAACACGACTGACATATCCTCTTGCAAGTTATTCAGTCTATCTTCCACAAGTTTGAGCAAATATTCACTATTATCCAGAGCGTTTTTACTATCCTGCAAAAAGCCTTTCGAGAGTTTATATCGTCTTGGAACAATGACGTCTTCGATGGAAAGATATTCAATCTTTACACCTAAATCTTTTTCAAGTGAAGCAATATTTTGCATTATTGCGTCCACAACCTTATCTTTGTTTCCCAAAAAGTCACTTAAAACATAAGACAATTTGTCTAACGATTTTTCCGCCACTCTTCCGACATAATAAGAAAGGTCTTTTAAAATATTCTTATTCTTTACTATGGAGTAACTATCACAAAACGATTGCATAAACCTCTTAACATTCACAACTTGCATTTTAAAAGAGCCTTGAAGTTTAATCTTAACCTTGCCCTGTTGCCCTTGAGTTAAAATGTAGTTTGGAGTTTTAAATGTGTAGTTTGCCTTTTTGTTTGTGTTAAAAAAATATAAATCAGCAAACACTCGAGTGGGAATGAAAACACCTTTGTTTGAACTTTGCTTTTCGCAGTATTTTAAAAGAGCAGGCACAGTGGTTGCGTCAAGTTCATAGTCGCCTTGGGGCAAGACATCACAAACCTTGTTGTAATGCACAGTAACAAGATTATAACCTTCTAAAACCTCTGCCTTGGAGTTGATTTTAAGCATATTATTTTTTAACTTGTAAAAAATAACTAAATCGTCATTTTGATTCGGTGGCAAGGCAATTTTTTTATTTAAAAATTTTTTAAAACCAAAAAACCATTCCATATATGAACAAATTCTAACATAATGCCAAAAAAAACGCTACTATTTCAAATAATATTTACCATATATCAATCATATATTTAAGTATTGACATACCATTTAAAATAAGGAGATAAAATGATTTTACTTAGCAATATCGTGTCAAAAAAAGTTCTTAATCTTTTTTCAGGCAAAATTGAGGGGACAATAAAAAACTTGTGCTTTAATGAAATGTGCAGAAATGTGTCAAGTTTAAAGATGTTCACAGAAGATGATGATGAATTTTTGATTGACGCAAAAAAAATTTATTCCATTGGAGAGAGTGCCATTGTGATAAAAAACTCTTCAGCAATGGTTTCCACGATTAATCAATGTAATTCAAATGAGAACAGCCCTATAAATCTTGAGGCATACTCACTGACAGGCGACTATCTTGGACAAGTATGTGACGCAGAACTTTCAAGCAACCTCAAATTGAATTTTCTCATCACAAAAACACACAGAGTTCGACAAGACCAGATTGTGAATGTTGGCGACAATATCATTGTGAACTTAGAAGATAAAAAAGTGAGGATTTCAGATTTTAAGCCACACGTAAAAATTGCTTCAACTTTGCCAGAAGAAAAAGTCTATATTATGGCACCAAAAATTGAAGTGGAAAAAGACACTCAAACAACTATTTCAAACCAAACAAATTTTAAAATTAATTCTCTTCCCTTTCCTCAAAGAATAATGGGTAACAGCAATTTTCTGCTTGGAAGAAAAATGTTTAAAACAATTTATGGTTTAAACAATGAAATTATAATTAAAAAAGAGTTTATAATAAACGAAAAGACAATTAACTCAGCAAAACGGCACGGCAAACTTATGGAACTAACAGTATATTCAAGAAAAAAAGCATAGGAAAACCTATGCTTTTTCTTTTTAAAAATTATCTCCTTCTTGTGTTCTTCAAAAGTTTCTGCATTTCCGCATTTAGTGAATCTAACTCCGAAGTTGGTTCATTTTCATCTCTCAAAGATCTTCTTGAGATTCTCTCAACATTTCTTCGTGAAGTTCCTCTTGGCTTACGCTCCTGTCTTGGTTCTTCAGTTGCTCTGCGAGAACGAGACGCAGTTCTTCTGGCAGGTCGCTCATCTATTTCAACTTTTTTCTTAGTCTTTTTTTCACGTTTTTCCTCAGGCTCTTCATCAAAATCTTCTTCTGACTCTTTTTCAATTTCTCTTCTTGAAGACTTTTGTCTTGGTGCTTTTTCTTCCTCAAGTTCTTCATCAGTTTCGTCTTCAACATCTTCATCTGGTTCGTCTACAACTTCTCTTTTTGAGGTTTTTAAAACAGGTTCTTTTTCTTGTTGAGGTTTTTCCTCAGACACTCTTTCATCTTTCATTTTTGAAATTGTATCGTTCAAATCATTTTCAAACTCCACTTTTTCCTTTTGAAGTTTGTCACTTTCCTCATCAATCTGCCTTTGAATATCGTCGTAATCGTCGTTTGAATCGTCCTCATCTTCTGGTAAAACAACTTGTTGAACATTTTCATCGCCATCATCGTTTTTAATTTCTTCTTTTGGTGAAGTTGTTATCGTTTGAGGAACAATCTCTTTTTCTATTTCAGGTTGAACTTCTTCGGGTTTTTCAATCTGCTCAACTTTCACTTCTGGTGGTGCAGGCTTCAACACTGGTCTCAAAGAAGGTTCTTCCGCTTTTTCATTTTTAGCATTCTCTTTTGGAGTTTCTTTTTGTTTTTCTTTAAGTTTTTTGTTCTCTTCTTTTTCCATTTGTTTTGAAGTTTTTCTAATTTCTTCCAAAGCATTCTCATCGTTACTTGTCATTTCATAAAGATTTTCATTTGTGATTTCATCTGGCTGAATGAGGTTATCTTCTGGGTCAAGTTTACTTTCCTCCACTCCAACACCGTGAATATCTGTGAGCAATGCTTTAAGGTCGGCATTTTCCTGTGCTAATGAAACAAGTTTTTGATTTCCAACTTCTTTTGCTTTGTTTGTTAAAACTTCATAAAGAGTGTTTGCGTAATGTTTGAATTCAAGCAACATTGCTTGCTCCACAAACTGTCTTTTTTCTTCAATTTCTTTGTTTCTCTTTTCAATCTCTTTTTCAAGAGTTTTTTGCTCTTCTTTAAACTTTGCTGTGGCTTGTTCAATATCTTTTTCAAGTTGTTCTTGTTTTTTAATTTCGTCGGCTTGTTGCTTTCTTATATAATTGCTTTCAATACGATTTGTTGAAACTTCTTGTTCTGTTTTTAAACTTTCAAGGTTTTCACGAGAGGCTTGAAGTTTTCTCTGCATATCTTTAAGTGTTTGTTCAAATGTCTTTTTATAGTTGTCTTTTTCTGTTTCAATGGAGTTGCTCTCGTCTTGCATACGACGACGAACTTTGATGAAAGTCTCACATTCCTTCATTGACCTTTCAAGCACAAGTGAGCCGTCCACTCCCAATTCACCAAAATCATATTCCTCAGTTGCCATGGAATTTTCTCTTGCTTTTTCGAGTTCCTCTTCTTCGACTTTAGCACGTTTTTCAAGATATTGTTGAAGAATAGGAATGCCTTCTTTGATTTCTTTTTTGGTGAATAATATTTCATAGTCAACATAGGCAGGCAATGTCGTGACAGCCTTTGTTAGGTTTCGTTCATACAGTGGAAAATTTTCATAAAGACAAGCATAGATATCATTCTTAGATGCCTTTATGACTAAAAAGAAAACTGTATAGAAAATGGCGATTGCGAGTGGCACCAAGAGAGCCAAAAACATAACGTCGCCCAAAATGTTTGTGCCTGCAACGTGAGTCGAATACACAAGTCCTATCGCAAAAGAAAGAAGTCCAATGAGTGCTGAGAAGATTGAGAAGTTGCCCATATTTTTTTCAATGGAACTTGTCCTCAAAGGTTTGTCGATGCATGCGTCAATGTTAATATATGTTGTTGGAGTGTCCTCTCGATTAAGCATATAGACTTGCCAACTACTTCTTAAAACTTCTGGAACTTTCTTCATCTTTAAGTTAAATTCAACTAAATTTTCCTCATCAATATAAGGTTTCGCAAGAAAGTATTTGTTCAATCGATTTACGCTTTTGAGGATTCTGTTTTCATAGGAAAATCTAACTAGAAAAAACATTGTGATTATGGCAAGAATCATAAGTCCAATAAAGATGGCTGGCCAAAACCATAATTCTGCAATTTCCTTTCCCACTTCATGAAAAAAATCTTTCACAGTGGTTAATAATTCTGAACCGACAAATCCTAGTTGACTCATAAGGACACACCTTCTTTTATTAAAATCAATGAGAGTATATCATAAACAAAATTTAAATAAAAACATTTTAATGAAATTTTAAAAAACTTTTATCAACTGTTCTAAATGAAACGAATACACATACACTCCGTCAAAATTCATATTTAATGCTTTTTCAAGGCATATTTTATACAACTTTAATTGAATTTTATATTTTTCGACTAACTGGTCGGGCGTTTGCGACTTTGTAATCTTATAATCAATAAGATAGTTTTTATCACCTGTTTTCACCAGCAAATCTGCCACTCCCTGCACCAAAACTTTTGTTTTTTCATCGCTGTCAAAGATGTCGCAATAAGGAATATAACTTATGAAAGGAACTTCTTTCCTTGTGTTTATTTTGCCCAATTTTTTAATAGTATTTATACAATTATTAATTTTATCAAAAGAAACTTCATTTGCAGATTTTTCGTCCACATTTAATTCCTTCAAAATATCTGTAAAATTATCTTTAGAAAAAGGTTTTTCAAAGTCAACTTTTTCTAATATGCGGTGATACAAAGTGCCAAGTTCGCTTCGTTTTATAGTTGATGTTTCGCTTTCAAAAATATCAAGATTTCTTGGCGAAAAATTCACACTCTCTTCCTGCACTGCATTTTCCCTAAGCAAACTTGACACACTGTTTTTAAGGGCAATGTTTTTCTTTTTAGTAATCTTAAATTTATAAATGTCTTTTAGTTGTTTCACCAATTTTTCATCATAATTTGAAAAATCAAAAGACGTTTTCTCTTTCTTTTTAAACTCAAAATCACCCTCACCAAAAACATTCACAGCAACTTCAAATTCATTTTTTCTCTCAATAAAACTCTTTTTATTCTTCACAAGGTTGTTAAAATTATTCTCATTAAGTCCGCTCAAAATCCAAGAGAGATAGTTCGTTACTCCCTGCGAATCGTCAGTATTTTTTACCCTCTCCATTTGTGACAAATTCACATTCCCGACGACAAATAAATGATTTTTCGCTCGAGTAAGAGCCACATATAAAAGTCGCAATTCCTCAGAACGTTCCTGTCTTCTTTTCACAAGAGTTAGAGTTGCTCTGGCGACATTTCTGTTTTTATCATAAGTGTTTAGATCATAACTATTCATTCCAAATCCATAATCTTTGTCTTTTAAAATCTCTTCTTTAAAAGTTTGGTTTGAAAAATTTTTACCGCAACCAATCAAAAATACGACGGGATATTCAAGCCCTTTGCTAAAATGAATTGTGCCCATTTTAACACTATCCTCACCAAATGAAAATGTTGTTTTAAACTTGTTTGACGATGCATAGTTTTTCTCAAAATCAAGGAAACCCACCAAGTCATAGTTATATTCGGCTTTTAAAAAACTGCCCACAAAATCTTTCACAACCTTGCTTCTGTTTGTGCCGTCTGGGAGAGATAGTAGAAAATCATAATAATTTGTTTTTTCGCAAAGTTCTGTGAGAATTTCAAATATAGACTGATATGAAAGTTTTTGTCTTGTCTTTTCTAAAAATGTTTTCATATTATCAATCTTGCCTTGAAGAAATTTGTCAAAATTAGCAGTTTTTGCATAGTTTTTAACGCAGTCATAAAAGAATTTTTCATCAGGCGAATTCATTTTGATTTTAGCCAAATCATCAAATGTGAAATCACTCAAATAACTTGTCATAAAGGTTGAAAGAGAAATGTCATCGTGAAAGTTATTTAATATTTTGAGAAGGGACAACAGCACTTGAACGTCAATGTGGTTATAAACATTTTCCACTAAATTTGTTGCGATTGGCACTTTATAGTCAAGCAACCCCTTTGCCACTTCTTTCAAATATTCGTTGTTTCTGCAAAAAATTGCAATGTCGGAAAATTTGATTTTCTTCACAACCTGTTCCTTTGCGTCAAAAAAGTCTTTATTATAGATTTCCAAAATCTTTTTTGCAACAATCATCGCTTCTTTTTTGCCAGCAGTAAATTCTTGTTCATAGTCGTTTTTATCATTCTGCACGCTATAAACTTTTGGCAACGAAACGCTCTCATCCTCGTCCTCTTCACCTTTTTCAGAGTCAATGACATTCACCTCAACAACGGGAATATCGGAGCATTTTGGATATTCTATTTTCGCTTTAAAAGCACCTGTTTTTTTATAGTCCACACCTCCAAAATCAAGACTCATACACTTTTCAAAAATGCTGTTCACAAAGTTTAAAATGGACGGGTTGCTCCTGAAATTCTCGTTCAAAACAACCAAATTTCCCTTTGAATTATCTTCGAGATAGTCTTTGCTTTTTTGCACAAAAATCTCTGGTGTGCTATTTCTAAATCCATAGATACTTTGCTTAATGTCCCCCACCATCACAACTTTACAAGCGGTTGAAAGCAGGCGAATAATCTCCTCTTGCACAGGGTTGATGTCTTGATATTCGTCCACAAAAATATACTCATAATTTAGGTTATTTTTAATCTCGTCAAGGTGTAGAAGTTTGAGAAAATATTTTTCAAGGTCGTTAAAATCAAGAGCATTTCGACTCAACTTCGCCTCTTCATAAAATTTTTCAAAAGTGCCAACAATCTCTAAAATCTTGTTTAGAATTTGCCTCGCCACTTTTAAATCTAATTTTATCTCGCTGTTTTCACCAAAATAAACATTCTTTTTTATATCA
The DNA here is from genome assembly GCA_964367785.1 of uncultured Christensenella sp. GTDB lineage: Bacteria > Bacillota > Clostridia > Christensenellales > UBA1242 > UBA7862. The sequence continues at coordinate 9,898 of CAYIZE010000006.1, read as the reverse complement.
GAAATTCTATCTTTTAAGTTTTTCCAAAAAGGCTTAAAATCCTCATAAAACATCTTATCAATGTCATCAAAACTTCTAGACTGAATTGCTTTGAATTTTACAATATTAACAATTTCTTGATTTTGCAAAAAAGAATTTTCTTGTTTTACAGTGTCTAAAATTGAAAGCGTTTCTGTGAGAAAATTTTTAAAATAGTCACTTTTATTTTGTTCTGCAATGAGGAGCATTTTACTTGTAGATTTTTTTAAAAAATTAAAATTCCCAAATATGTAGTTATTTAAATATTCACATGCCTCATTCTTTTTCAAATCGTCACTATAAAGTTTTAAAGCGACATTCTGCAAAAAATCCTCTTTGTCTTTTAATGCACACATAAATTCATAGAGTGACAAAATGTTGCGTTTAAGCCCGTCAAAATTTCGCCCACTTTCAAAAATAGATGAGACTTCAACAAATTCCTCATCACCATTTTTTGAATAAAATGCGATTGTTTTCTCTAGGGCATTCACCTTTAAATATTTAGAATTGTTTTCGTCCAGAACTGCAAAATTGGGCTTTAAATCAAGATAATAAAAATATTTTCTAATCATTTTTGAGCAAAATCCGTGCAAGGTGCTGATGTCGGCAACACTCAATTTTTCAAACTGAGTTCTGACAAATTTGTCGCTTGAGGCATATTCTTTCAAAGAATCTTTCAGCCTGAGTTTCATCTCAACACTGGAAGCGTCGGTGAAAGTTATGGAAAGAAGTCTTTCTATATCCACCTTTTCTTCGGTTATTATTCTCACTATTTTTTCAATAATCGTTGCGGTTTTGCCACTGCCTGCAGAAGCGGAAACAAGGAGTCTATCGCTGTCATTTTCAAGCACTTTTTTTTGGTCGTCAGTAAATTTCACTTTTCCTCCTCCTCAAAATCTTCTTTTGAAATTTTCATTTTAACGTTTCTCTTGCAGTTTGAAAAAGCCTTATCAAATCGGCAAAGTCCAGAAAAAAGACATTTTTCACAAATATCCTTACTCGTTATCACAAGTGGAAATGGAGTTATATCAAGAGTATTTATATCTTCGCAGGCTTTTTGGGTTAATTTTATTGCATAATTCCCAAAATTTTGCAAGTCTTTCTCACTCACAACTTTGGAATATCCGCCTTTCACTTTTTCGTCTTTTTGAAGTTTAAATTTAACCTCCAAAATGTCGCTATCTAGTGCCTCTTTTTCAAACCTATCGTCTGAAAGACACGCCACTTCAAAACTTTCAAGTGTATTTCCTTTCAACTGATATTTTTTTTGAAGAGTTGTTTTTTCGTCTGAAAAACCACCTTTCACAGGCAAATAATATGCCCCCGCAGGCTTTAATTTCAACGAATTTTCGCACACTTTAAGATAGGCCTCCAGTTGAATTTTTTTGCCAAAAAACAGTTCCCTCAGAGATGTGTCGACGTCACCAGTTTTATAGTCAACAATCCTGAAATAGTCGCCAGAAACGTCAATTCTGTCCACTTGTCCAACAAGTCTTAATGTTTTTCCTTTGCAAGGAATTTTAAGTCCCTTGATTCTACCATTATCACTAAAACGCTCCTCCAAAAATTTTGGAACGAACTTGCTATGTTTTGCCTGTTCGTTTAAGGCTAAAATGAATTTCTTTGCCTCGTTTTTCAAATTTATAAAAAGCGTCCTGTTTGAAACAGAACTTAAAAAACTCTTGTAATCATCTTTTGACACCACTTTTTTGTAGGCTTTTTCTGTCTCAGTCCTTACCAATTTTTCTTCTTGTGGCAGGGCAATCTCCCCTAGCACTTCCCTTGCAATCTCGTGCATAATAAGCCCGATGTAATTCCTCTCCAACTTGCCCTCGTCTTTTGTGGCGAGTTTAAGTCCCCTTGTAGCAAAATGTAAAAAAGGACAAGTCATATAACTCTCCACTTGCGAAACGCTGGTTGTATTCTTTGTGAAAAATAAATTTTGTTTTATCTTTATCCTATTTTCAAAATTGAAATTTTGAGTGAAATCATCTTCCAAAAACCCTTTTAAACTAGCATAAAGACTATTAATCTCTTTGTCCTTATCAAGAACACCGTCACAAATTGCTCTGATGTCGCTCGTCAAGTTACTCTTTGCCACTGAAACATCACAGTTTTTGGTCAAAAAATCGCAATCATTAAACCTTTTAAATGAAAGCGGAGCAAACTTCCCTTTTTCTTCTAATAAAAACATTTTAGAAATGTCGATGAGAACCTTGCTTTTTTCTCCTTCCAAAAAGTTATAACTTAAAAATAGTTTTTCAGTAGGTTTCAAAAGGAGTTCATAAGCCTTAAATTGTTCCTTCTTGTTAAGTTCAAAAATGCTGGGTTCAAGTTTATATTTTTCACTTAGGTTTTTAATGTCATCATCACTTATGATGCCATAGTCTACAAAAGACTTTGGAAAACTTTCTTCATTTGCTCCCAAAACAAACAAAACTTTTCTTTTTTCAAAAAAACTTGTGCTGGTGTCTCCCACCATAATCGCATCAATGGAAAGAGGTGTTGTGGAGATTTTTGCAATACTAAGCCCACTCAAAAGAGTGGAAGAAAATGTTTTGAAGTCACAACTGACGCTTCCCAAAATATTTTCAAGTTCGTCCAGAGTGAAGAGAAAAACATCATAATATTGCTCAAAAATTCTTGCTTGTTTTAGGTTGTTTTCATCTGCAAAACGTTTGCAAAATTCCTTTATTTTTTCTTCTATCCTAGCATTTTCACAAAGTTTTTTAAATATTAAAATATAGTCTGAAAAATTCTTTGCGTTTATAAGATCCTCTGCAATTTTTTCTGTCATTTCAAACAAAAGCTTTCTTATAAGGTCAAAGTTTTCAAAAAACAGAGAGTTTTCTGCACGAGATGATTTTATCTCATAAAGATCCTCTAAATTGAACTTAATTGCATAGTCCTCAAAGTCATCAATCTTTTCACTGGGTAGCATTAAAAGAGGATTTTTTAAAAATGTTAGCACACTTTTAATGGAAAAATTTTCTTTAAAAAGGTCTATGGAATTTTTTATAAATCTAAAGACAACTGAGTTTCTAAAATCCTCTGTTGTGTCAAGATAGAAATTAAAATCAAACTTTGAAAATACGTCATCAATAACTTGCTTTTTTTGAGCAAGATTTGGCACAGCAACAATGAAATCATTAAACGAAAGTCCCTCTGACATAATCATTTTTTTGATTTTTAGCGAGCAATACAACACTTCTTCTCTGAAGTCTTTTGCTTGGGAAATTTCCACATCGCTTTTACTGATTTTTTCACAAGATGGAGAATAACAAAAAAGATTTTCTTGTAAAAACTTGCTTTGCCCTTGTCTACTTTCAGTGTGATAAAATACATTGTTTTTTTTATTTTTTAAAATATTTAAAATATTAGCCGTGAAGTTTTCATTATAAATATGTCCATTAGGTGAATTTCCTGCCTGAGTTAAAGCAAAATTAAAATCTTTTGCAAATTCACAAATGCTTGAAACAATCTCATATCCCTGCATTGTCAACCCATCAAATCCGCAGAAATAAAAGGAGGAATTTCTTATAAATTCGCTATTTTTAACTGCATCGCTCAGGAAATTGAGTTTATCCAGAGCGTCAAATAGTTGATTATCTCTTAAAAATCTCTCATATTTTGCATAGATTAAATAAATGTCACTCAACTTGTCTTCCAAGAGTTTGTCGCCATTCTTCACCGCAACTTCGTCAAAGTTCACTTTGCAACTCTTAAACTGCGAGATTGTTCCAAAGATAACTTCCGCCAAATCGGAGTCAATATTTTTGTTAAAGCATTTAAGATTATCTTTTTCATCTTTCAAAATCTTTTGCAAAATCATACAACTTGCAGTTTTTGAAATGATTGTTTTGTTATGCACAAGTTTTGAAAAAAGGCGAGATAATGTTAGCACTTCAATGTTGCAAGTGCTTTCTATGTTCAGTCTCTCAAAAACTTGCTTTTCTGCAATCACCGTCATTCTGTCGGGCACAACAAAAACATAGTGGCAAGTTTTTTCGCCATTTTGCTTTAAGTGAGAAAACATATCCTGAGCGCAATCGTCGCTCGTTTTTCCAAAAAATATTGATATCATTATAACATTTATAATAGCAAAAAAAATCAAAAAATCAAAATATATAAGCAAGTTTGAGTTTTTTGTTTCATTTGTTTTTAAATTCTTTTTATTCGTTTTAAAAAAGTTTTATGTTCTCAAATCACATTCACATTGAGAAAAAATATTTTAATTCCAAGTGCCTTTTATTGTTAATTTTTTTAACAGCAGACAAATCTGCTGTTGTTGCATTTCAAGTCTTTCCAGCAAGACTTGCTTTGTGTCTCTTTCTTTTTTCAGTTCCATTTGCACTGTGTTCAGTTCCATCAGGCACTGCCTGAAATTTTCTGTCGCCGAGTCGCATTCCTCTTTAAGTTCTCTATCATAGTCGTCCTCTGCAGACTTTTTGACAATCTTAATAAGACCCATAAAAAGAGTGTTAATCTCTTCCTCACTGATTTTTTTATTATATTTTCCCTTAACTTTTGCAAAATTTATGATGTTTTCTTTCACATCTTTTTCATTTTCCATATTCAGTTCCTTTTTATAAATTGTTGCCAAAAATTTCAACATTAACCCACAAAAATCATATTTTTGCAAAATAAATAATAAAATGTAAAAAGGAATAATATTATGGAATATTTTTTTCACATCAAACCCACTTTTAATTGTGTTGTTAAAAGTCAAAATCTTTCAACAGAATTGCAAGGAGGAAAAATACACTCTTTTCTTCTTAACACCTCTCAAAACATTTTGCCAATATCATTTTATCCCACAAACAGCGAGTATAACACTTCTCTAAATTTCACCGTTGTTGTGAACCTAAAATCAAAGAGTTTAAACGCAAAAATGCAAAATGTTGACCTCATAAATTTCCCAAATGACAACATTCTTTTAATTGCAAGAGAATCTTTTATTTCAAACCCCAAGCCATTTAGCATTCAAAACAAAATTTTTAATTTTGATAACATAAGCCACAACTTTTTTTACTCAAAAAACAGTCCTTTTTCACTGAGAATTGAAAATTCTTCTCACGAATTTCTTGATGCAGACTATCCATCGACCATTCAGGAACTTAACTTCAAGACCTCAAAAAATAGCCTCTTTTGTTATGGCAAAACCTTTCAAGACACTCATATTGTCTGCATTATTAAGCACAAAGACCATAAATACTCTCTCACGACTTTGGAGGAGGTGGACATTCTTGAAGTGCAAAAAGACAAGATAATAACCTTTAAAAAGGCAAACGATATGCTCGGGCACGCCTTCACAAAGGAATATTCCTTTTCGCCGAATTTGGGCGTTGAGACTAACCTTGTCTATGGCGAAAATGAAAGCGTTAGTATTCGTAAGAAAGAAATTGTTCCCTATGCATTTTTTGACGCTGTGAAAAACAAAAACTTTGACCTTGCAAGAACATATTTAACCGAGGAATTGGGGACAAAACTCTCTGACAAACACATTGAAAAATTCTTTGGAGATTTCCTTTTTTCTCATCAAACGCTCTCTCAAAAACCAGATGAGATTGCACTTATTTATGACGATGATTTCTCTCAAAAAGTTGCAAAAATCTTCACAATATCTCAAGATGAGGATAACAAAATTTCAAATATTATGCCTTGTTAGTTTTAATTTATTTGCCTATGAGCAAAAAATGAATTATAATGCTTCTTTAAGAGGTAGAAAAATGTATTTTGAATATTATTTAATGGGCATAATCCTTTTGCCGGGAATTATTTTCGCCCTTTACGCACAGTCAAAAGTATCTAAAACATATAACGAATATAGCCAAGTGATGTCGCAAAGTGGTGTGAAAGCAAGCGAACTTATAAGAAGACTGCTTGATGTCTCGGGGCTTAAGAAAATCACTGTGAGAAGCACTTCTGGCACACTTTCCGACAACTACAACCCAAAAACAGAAGAAATTTCGCTGTCTAACGATGTGTATAATTCATCTTCAATTTCGGCACTCGGGATTGCCTGTCACGAATTTGGACACGCACTTCAAAAAAAGGGAAAATATATCCCTTATGAGATTAGAAAAATTCTCGTTCCTGTGACAAACATTGTCTCAAGACTTTTGTGGCCTCTTGTCATAATTGGGCTTATTTTCAACTTTGGAACTAATGCTGGAGGAATACTTGGCGACATCTTCCTTTGGAGCGGTGTGGGGCTATTTGGCATCGCTGTCCTCTTCAATCTTGCCACGCTCCCTGTGGAGTTTGACGCTTCAAGAAGGGCGATTAAAATCCTTAAAACAACTGGCACTTTAAACGAAGAAGAACTTTCCGGGACAAAGGAAGTCTTGAACGCCGCCGCACTCACTTATGTTGCTGCACTCCTCATTTCAGTGCTGAACCTTTTGCGATTTTTGCTTGTTGTGCTGGGTGGAAGAAACAGAAATTAGCCAAAAAATTATGAAATAAAATCTTAAAAAAATGTTTCTACAATTATTTTTTTTCTTTCTCTAAATTATTAAAATTATAAATATAAAAAATAAATTAGATTTTGTGTGAGAAAAAATAAAAAAAGACTTCAAAAATGAGGTCTTTTTTTATCTACTTATAATTCTTTATAACAAACATATTTTATTCCACAATAATATTGAATTTTGCAACCACTCCTGAGAATAGTTTGGCTTCAATGACATAATTTCCAATATTTTTGATGGGTGATTTCAAGATTATATCGCGTCTTTCTAGTTCAATACTCTCTGCGTTGACAGCCATTGCAATCTCTTTTGATGTCACAGCACCAAACATTTTGCCACTCTCTCCCACATTTGCGTGGATAATGAATGTTTTGTCTTTAAGTAATTTTGCTCTTTTCTCGGCATCTTCTTTTTGAAGCATCACATTTCTATCTTTGCTTGCCTGTTGACTCGCCTTTTCATTCAAAAGAACTTTATCTGCAAGTTTTGCAAGTCCCTTTTTAATTAAGAAATTTCTTGCGTATCCATCGTTTACTTCAACAATTTCATCTTTTTTGCCACTTCCACGCACATCGCTAAGCAATAAAACTTTCATAATTTATCTCCTATATAATATTATATCATCAAAAATATTTTTGGTCAAACACAAAACTTTTTTCAAAAATTGTTTAGGAAGAAAAATAATGTAAATAATTTTCTCAGGAGTAAAAATGGATTTAAGATGTCGAAAAACTAGTTGTAAATTTAACAAAAATTTAACTTGTCAGGCAAAAAGCATAAACATTTCAAGCAATTTGGTGTGTAGACAATATGTTCGCAGAGAGGGAAAAGAGTTAAAAGATTTCAGCAAGCAAATCTTCACTGAAAATCCTTTTAAAGTTGCAGATTACAGGCGAATTAATGATATGAACCTCACTTGCAAAGCGATATGTCTGTTCAACAAAGAGGGGCGTTGCCTTGCAAACGGCATAACAGTGAACGATTCATCATCAAAAGAAGCAAAATGTATAACTTTTTTAAAGCCATAAAAGATTGTTTCTTTATTAATTATAATTTAATTTTATAAAATTATATCTTTATATAATTTATAAAGTAATAGTAAAAATAAAAAACTCCAAACATTACGCTTGGAGTTTTATTTTTTATTTTTCAATTTTGAAAAATGTTTTAAATACTTTTTTAATTTTTTAAAAATTATTTAAGTTCAACTGTTGCGCCAGCATCTTTGAATTTTGCTTCAATCGCTTTTGCGTCTTCTGTTGAAACATTTTCTTTGATTGTTGATGGAGCATTGTCAACCAAAGCTTTTGCTTCGGAAAGACCAAGACCTGTCACTTCACGTGCAATCTTGATTACAGGTATCTTGTTTGGACCAACTTCTTTAAGGACAACTGTAAATTCAGTCTTTTCCTCTTGAACAGGAGCAGCAGCGGCAGGTGCAGCCATAGCAGCAGCGGCACTCACGCCAAATTCCTCTTCCAATTTTTTAACAAGTTCACTCACTTCCACAAGTGATAATTTTTTGATTTCTTCAACCATGTTTTCAATAGTCATTTTAATTTCTCCTTTAATTTTTTTTATTTTTTAGTTTTTAGTTAGTTTTTAGTTTTAGTAATAATAGTTCGCTCAAATTATGCACTTTGTTTATTTGCAACTGCGTCAAGCACTCTTGCAAGAGCCGTCACAGGAGCATTCAACATAGAAAGCAACATAGAAATAAGAATTTCCTTTGAAGGAATCTTAGACAAGGCTTCCACTTTGTCGGCTGTGATGACTTCTTTCCCAACAATTCCAAACTTTGCTTCAAGCATTGGCATTGTTTTTTTGGAACTAAAAAGCACATTTGCAGCATTCACTTCATCTTTTGCAAAAGCACAAGAGGTGACGCCTTCAAGATTTTTAGCGTCATAGTTTTTCACACCAAGTTCGTCAAGAGCAATTTTGATTAGTCTGTTTTTATAAATCTTATAGTCCACATTCTTTTCTCTAAAACTCTTTCTGAGTCTTGTGTCTTGTTCAACATTGATGCCTTGATAGTTCACAAACACAACACTTTTGCTATCGCTGATATTTTTCTTAATTTCCTCAACAATTTTTTTCTTTGCATTTAAGGTTTCTTTTGACATTTTCTCTCCTTTTAAATTTTAAAAAAATAACCTCACACTTGAGTAAGTGTAAGGTCATTCCAATATTAAAAGGAAATAATCTCAACTTACCTCGGCAAGCCTTTCATAATGAAAGTTACGATTTCTCGCTTGCTGTCTTAAGTAAAAGTTTTCATTTAAAACAAAATAATTATACTCATAACAAGATATTTTGTCAACACTTTTTCTCTCAAAAAGATTTAATCAAAGTATTTTTCATCAAACTTAAAGATTTCTCCATTTTTCACCAAAAACCTTTTTTTGCACATTTTAAGCATTGGAACATCGCTGTTAGAGTCGCTATATCCCTCTTCAAAAGAGGTGAAGCCTTTTGCTTTCAACTTAACAACCTTGTTTTCGCCTTTGCAATTTGTCTCGTTTTTCTTAAATTTCAATGTTTTTTCATCCATTTCGGAGCAAATGAGAGTTGCTTTTGGGTTTATTTTTGGCACGATTGTCTCCATAATAAAACGAGGCGTTGCGGAACAAATGACATCGTCGTCTCTCTTTTGATCATAATACCACGAATTAATATTTTTAATTTCTTTTTCCCAAAACAAGTCTAAATCTTTTTTGTGGTCAGGCAAATATAGAATAAAAGAAAAATGCTCTTCCTTAAACTTCGAAAGAGTAATTATATGCAGAGATTTAAGAGTCCCCCAAAATGCACTTTTAAAAAGGTGCCACCAAATTCTTGGGTGTTTTTTAAGGCAAAAAAAGTAAAACTTTGTTGGGCTGTCAAATTTATAAATTGTCTTATCAAAATCATATAAATTCATATATATTATTATAACTCATTTTAAAACTTTTCTCAATTCTTTTAAAGAAAATTTGGAAAAAACAATTTTTTATTCTTTTTTAGTTTATAATGTTTTTTCAGCAATTTCTTGCACATTATAAAAGATTTTAGGCAAAAAAAAGACTAACGATTACTCGTTAGTCTTTTTAGGATTCCATTTAATAGTTAAGATTGATAATGTTTTTACTTGTCATTTTCAAGAGTTTTTTTGATTGGTTTGCTTTCCAAACTTGTACCTGCTAAATTTACTTAAAAATTTAGTTTCGTCGACTCACTTCTCTTTAAAAGGAGGTGATCCAGCCACACGTTCTCGTATAGCTACCTTGTTACGACTTCACCCCAGTCATCGATTTTGCCTTAGGCAGTTGCTTCCTAATTGCTTAGGTTAGCTCGCCGACTTCGGGCCCCCTCGACTCCCATGGCGTGACGGGCGGTGTGTACAAGACCCGGGAACGCATTCACCC
>CAYIZE010000005.1:30057-34305 GCA_964367785.1 uncultured Christensenella sp. | reverse complement strand
CGACACTTAGGAGGGCGACGCGTTATCCTATTACGCTACGAGAACATATTTGATAGTCTATTTATAATAGCATTTATTTTTTTGTTATGCAAAGTTTTTATGTTTTTATTTGTTTGCTCGTTTAAAAGCAAAATATAAAAACTGATTGAAAAATATTCAACTTTTTGTTGACTACTTAACATTTAAACAAAGCCAGCCAGCGCCGTGACTTTTGGGGACTTTTATTGGGCCAATTTTTTTAACATCGGCAAGCCAAATTAATGTGCAATATTTTTTTATCTTTGTTGTTTCCCAATTTGCAAATTTGTCCGTTCCTATTTCCTTTCCATATTTCAATCTAATTTGTTCAACAATTTGGGGAGTAAGTTCAAAATAATTCACATCTTTTGCAATCGCTTTTGCAGTTACATCTTTACCCGTTTCTTTCAATAAAATTTCATCACCAATCTTAACTTTTTCATAAGGGACTACTTTATTAAGAGAAAATCTGCTTTCAATAGTCTTTGAGCCTTCTAAAATCATATTAAAAAATGGCTGTCTTAAAATTGCTATATGTTTCATTTGTTCTCCTTTAATAATCCTGCTTTTGGTTTATTTTTAGAAGTTTGTGTGACTTTTTAGAATTTTTTGAACAACAAAAATTAAGGTCTATTTATAATAGCATTATTTTTTTGTTATGCAAAGTTTTTATATTTTATTTGTTTATTTGTTTAAAAGCAAAATGTAAAAACTGATTGGAAATTATTTAACATTTTGGAGATTTCTTAACATTAAAACAAATCCAGCCAGCACCATGACTTTTTGGAAATTTAATCGGGTTAATATTTTTATAACATTTTCTAAAAGATAAAAAACACTAAAAGGTTAATGATATATCAAGCTGAGAATTGTCTTGATTTTTGGGGTCTTTAATTTTATCTATATTAGATGAGTCTTCAAGTTCGTCTTTATCAGAGTCTTTATTTTTTTCTTCATTAGATGAGTATTCAAGTTCGTCTTCATCGGGGTCTTCAATTTGGCACACATCATATTTAAGTTCATCAAGAAAAAGATTACTTATCTCTGCAAATTCAGAACAACCCTGTAACGTAAAATGTGGGTAAATTTGATAATGAACAAAAATATTACTATTGAAAATAAAACGAAGATATGAAATATATTCATCAGAACCTTTTTCTTCTTCTCTAAAAGAATCAATTTCCACAGAAAAAATGTCATCAAACAATTTATTATTTAAACCAAATTTTTTCAAGATTTTATTAATTTGATTTCCATTTAATATTTCATATGAATTTTGATTATTTACAGTTTGTTCAAAAAGTGCAACTTTATCTATCACATTTTTCTCTATACATTTATTTATTTCAAATCCAAATTTATTCATAAAATTTTCATCTAATTCTGGATTATCATTATTTTTATTATATATTTCAAGAATATTAATTATTAGCGAAAATGTAATATTTGAGATATCTAAAAAACTGTCACAAATAAAAGGACAAGTGCAAGTAGAATCTTTAAATCTTTTCATTTCTTCTAAATATCTTTTATATTCACTCATTATTATAATAATATCATTTCATAAATGAAATTACAACAGCAAAAATAATATTATAATTTTTTTATAATTTGATATGAATCATTTCAAAATAAAAATAAGTTAAACAAAAGGAAGTTTATTTAAAAATAAAACTTTATTTTTATAGAATTGATAAATAGATGTTTTCATAGTCAGTATAATCAAATATTTTTGGCACGGGATAGAGAGGATTCGCTTCTTTGTCTGCTCGTTTTATTAATTTTTGAATATCCTCTTTTTTGAGTTCTTCAATATAATTTGGAACATTATTTATCTTGTTTAATTCTTCAATTTTTTTGATGAATTTCTCTGTCTTCTCTTGTGGAGTATTATCGTTAAAAATTCCAAGATGTTCGCAAATTTGGTTTATTTTTTTGTAGATACTCTTGCCATAATATTTCAAAACAACGGGCAATATGATTGCGTTTGCCAACCCATGAGGAACACCATATTCTCCGCCGAGAGTGTGAGCAACTGCGTGGATATTCCCGACATAGGCTCTTGTGAAAGCAAGCCCCGCTTCAAAAGCCGCCATTTGCATATTTTCTCTGGCTTTGAGATTTTCTCCGTCATCAACAGCGTTTTGCAAATTCGCAAAAACTAATTTGATAGCATCAAGTGCGTTTCGTTTTGTTTTGCGCGTGTTACTTCTGCCGATGAAAGCCTCCACTGCGTGAGTAAGAGCGTCCATTCCTGTTGTGTAAGTTAGATTTGGTGGGAGAGACACAGTCAAACTTGGATCAAGCACAGCATAGTGAGGAATGAGATTAAAGTCATTGAGCGCATATTTTTCGTGTGTTTTGCTGTCTGTGATGACGGCTGCGAGAGTTGTCTCGCTTCCTGTTCCCGCTGTGGTTGGAATGGCAATCAAAAGAGGCAACTTCTTTCCCACCTTTAGCAGTCCTCTCATTTGCGTGATTGTTTTTTTAGGGTTTGCAACTCTTGCACCAACTCCTTTTGCACAATCCATTGGAGAGCCTCCACCTATGGCGATTATTCCCTGACAGTGATTTTTATGATAAAGCAAAAGGGCTTCTTCAATGTTATCTATTGTTGGGTTTGCAACAGTTTTGTCAAAATAGGTATATTCTATTTTTTGTTCAAATAAATTTTTAGTGACGGAATCTTGAAGATTGTGTTTTGTTATGCCAGCATCCGCGACGATAAGGACAGAATCAACTCCCTTTTCTTTCAAAATTTGTGAAATTTTAGTGCATGAGTCCTTGCCTTTTAGTAACTTTGGTTGACGCCAAGGCATAAAACTCATACCTACTTTCATTATAAACTGAAATGTGCGACACAAAAATTTTTTCATTTTTTCCCCTTAATATTTAATGACTTATTATATTACTTTTTCCACTTTGTCACAAAGTATTTAAGAGAATTAATTAAAGACAAGGATAAAAGAAATTTTTGTATGGAAATAAAATTGACTAAAATAAAAATAAAGATTATATTTAAATATAATAAACGTTTGCCGAGTTAAGGAGAAAATATGGATAAAAGTAATACAGTTCTTTTTATGGACAGCGATGAGGAACTTTGGTTCACCGAAGCCGAAAAGTTGAAATGTGAAGTAATTAGTATGCCCTATGTTTTAGACGGCAAACTTTATGACTATTGGCTTGGAAAAGATTTTGATGGCAAGGGCTTCTTCGATAAAATGAGAAAAGGGTCCGTTCCCACAACTTGTGCACTAAACACTGAGGACTATTTAACCTATTTCACGCCAATTTTTGAAAAAGGAAAAGACATTTTCTACATACATTTTTCAAACAAATTGTCCAGCACGTTTAAGAGTTTGAACATGGCGATTGATGAACTGAAAGAAAAATTTCCAGAGCGTAAAATTGTTTTGTTTGACACATTAAACATCTCTTGCGGAGCAGGAATGCTCGTGTGGGATATGGGAAAAATGTTTAACGAGGGAAAAGAAGTTAGTGAAATCATTGAATATGGACAAGAGCATCTCAAAAATTATGCTGAGATTTTCACAGTGAGTGATTTAAAATATTTAAGACGTGGTGGCAGATTAACTTCTGTTCAGGCTTTTATGGGAGGAGTTCTTAATATTAAGCCTCTCATCAAAATTACAAATGATGGCGAACTCAAAAAATTTGCTCAGGTGAGCGGTCGCAAAAAATCTCTTTCATATTTGGTTTCATATGTGAAAGAAAAGGCTATTGAGATTGAAAAACACGAGTTTATCATTTTGCATGCTGACTGCGAAGATGATGCAAAATATTTTTTAAATCAACTTAAAGCAATTTTCCCAAATATTAATGCTAGCATACAAATTATTGGGCCAACAGTTGGAGCACATTGCGGTCCAGACACTTTGGGAATTGCTTTCTATGGCAAAGAAAGATAATATTAATTTTTTAAATATAAAAACACAGCAAAGAAATCTTGTTGTGTTTTTTTATTTTTATTTAAAAAAATATAACTTAAAAAATTAAATCTGAGGACTTTAAAAAAATAAATTGTTTGGAAATATTTTTCTTTGAAAAGTCATAACAAACAGATTTTTTGAAAATATAGACATTTTAGAAAAAATATTTATTTTAAAGTTGAGTAAAAAAATTCGCTTGCCCTGACGCCGTCGATTGCACTGGACATTATCCCACCTGCATAGCCAGCACCCTCACCAATAGGGAAAACTCCTCTGA
>CAYIZE010000005.1:17338-29957 GCA_964367785.1 uncultured Christensenella sp. | reverse complement strand
TTTCTAATGTTTTTCACCACATCTTTTAGTTTGTCACTGCCGATGTGAGGTTTCGAGAAAGATAAAATCTCTTTTGGAGCACCAAAATTATAGAATTCATTTAATATTTTCTTGCAATATGAGTTATTTATGTTTGTGTTCAATTTACCGTCGCTGAAAGTTCCTGCACCACCCTCGCCAAATTGCACATTTGAAAATTTGTTCAACTTTCCATTTTGCCAGAAGTTTTCTACATCTTGTGAGCGTTCTTCCACGCATTTCCCTTGCTCAATAACTAAGGGCTTCAGCCCCATTCTGGCAAGGCAAAGAGAGCAAAACATTCCTGCTGGACCAAAACCCACGACTATCGGGCGTTTTTCTGAAAACTTTTTTTCATAATCTAGAGTTGAAGAGTCGACTTCATATTTTAAATCTTCAAAATTATTCTCTAATTCATTTTTAAGAGTTGCTCCAATACAAAGGATAATCTTAACATTTGGTTTTTTCCTTGCGTCAATGGAGGACTTTAAGATGTCCACATCTTGGATGTCTTTTGGGGATATCTGCAACTTATCTGCAAGTTTTTCAAGCATATTTTGCTTTGAATAATTTGGCTTTAAAATTATATTATCAATTTTTATCATAGATTTTCACCCACAATATGTCCGCTTGTCCATGCCCACTGCAAATTGTACCCGCCTGTTTCTCCGTCGACATCACACAACTCACCACAAACAAACAAGTTTGGAATTATTTTGCTCTCCAAAATTTCGCTGAGTTGTGAAAGAAGCACTCCTCCACTATAAATTTGATTATTATCATATGGTTCACAAACTGTGAAATCAAGACACTTCATCAACTTAGCAATGTCACAAATATTTTTATCTGTTAAAAGAATATTTTGCATTTTAAAATTAAGGTGCAATCTCTCAAAAATTTCCTTTGCAATAATATCATTTAAAAAACCAATTAGAATGTTTCCACTTAATTCTTTTCGTGAATTTAAAATTTGAATTAACTCTTTTTCATCTGTTTTTGGAATAAAATCAATGAATATTTTACCAGAGAAGTTATGGTTTCTTGCAAAAACTGTGGACAAATTAAGCACTGCAATTCCACTCAGTCCATTGTCTTTAAACAATATTTCACCCAATTCCTCTTTTGTAGTTTTTATGGAATTTATTGTTGATATAGCCGAAGCTTTAACATTACTCACACGGACTCCGCTCAAATGCTTTGTGCTTTCCTTTGTTTTAAGTGCCACCAAACTTGGAGAAATTGAAGAGAGTTTCAAACCAAGTTCTTTCACAATGTCAGAGATAGAATTCCCACCTGTGGCAAGAACAAGTTTTTTTGCAAAGAATTTTTCAACCTTTCTTTCTTGCTCAGTTGTCACAACAAAACCCTCATCAGTCTTTTCAATATTATTTACTTTTTTCCCAGTCAATCTAACAACATCTAATTCGTTTAGTCTATTTTCAATCACATCAACGACACTTCTTGCAGTGTTGCTAAATGGATAGACCCTCCCACACTCATCAGCCTTTGTCACAAGCCCAATGGAGTCAAAAAAATTTATTGCGTTTTTTTCATCAAATTTTTTTAAAAACATATCTATGTTTTGATTATAAAAAGAACTATTCATTTTCAAATTTGTGAGGTTGCATTTTCCATTGCCTGTGGACAATAGTTTTTTACCCACAAAAGAGCCAGCGTCTATTATCGCAACACTTTTATTTTTATCCCCACAAGCAAGTGCTGTCATAACTCCACTTGCTCCACCGCCAATTATAATCACATTATATTTTTGCATTTTTCCCATATCTTTTAAACTGCCTGCCTAAAACTAATTTCATTGTAAATTCTAATGAAAATTGGTTATAAAGTCAATTAATACCTTGTCTTATCTATTTATATTTTAAAACAATCATTCACGACCAATCGTTCGAAAATTAAATATAAATCACAGTTGCCTTAATTTCATTGATGATTAGGCTTATACTATTCAGTCACGACCGAATGGGTGTTTGAAAAAAAATGGGCTTATAATCCCATTTCTTCAAGTTGACTATATTCTAATTTATCTCGTTTTCGCTTAAAGTGACTAAAATAAAATGTCTTTCCGTTTTCATATATAGGCTCACTATACATAATAAATTTCCAATTTTGATTTGATTTGATGTCTATAAATTTATCACTGTTCTCGACAGTTCCCATTAAATTTAATATATATATATCACTCACAAACGGAAAAAGTTCATCAAAAAGTTTGTGCCCTAAGATGAAAATATTTTTATCTTCAAGGCGTTTTAGATGATCAAATAAGTCTTCCATATTTCCCACAATCTTTTCTTTCATATTTGAAAGAGGGGACAAAAACTCGGGCAAATTAGATTTTATATTTTCATCAAATATAATTTTGCTACAGGTTGGCACAGCTGAAATATAGTCTAAAAATTCGTTATCAAAAACAACTGCTTTATTTTCCAAAAGTTTGCTAATATTTTCCATTACATTTTTGTAAGGTTTAAAATGATTTAAACTTAAAATGTTTAAGTTTTCATCAACACACACAAATAAATTCATTTTAAAAATCCTCTCACTTATATTCTACCCCATAATTGCCTTTAATGTTAAGTAAAAATAAAAAATAAAAGAACTTCACATTCGAAGTTCTTTTAATAGATTTTATTTGAATGAAACTTTTATGCCAGGGCCCATTGTTGAACTGACTGAAATGCTTCTTAAATAAGTGCCTTTGCTTGCAGATGGTTTTGCTTTAACGATTGCGTTCATCAAAGCGTCGAAGTTTTCATAGAGTTTGTCAACTCCAAAACTTACCTTTCCAATGCCAGCATGAATAATGTTTGTCTTGTCAAGTCTATATTCAACTTTTCCAGCCTTAACATCATCTATGGCTCTTTTAACATCAGTTGTAACTGTGCCACTTTTTGGATTTGGCATCAAGCCTTTTGGCCCCAAAATCTTTGCGACACGTCCCACAAATCCCATCATATCTGGAGTTGTGATACATACATCAAAGTCAAGCCAGCCACCTTGGATTTTTGCAATAATTTCTTCTGCTCCAACGATGTCTGCTCCGCATTTTGTTGCCTCATCAGCCTTATCACCTTTTGCAATAACAAGCACTTTTTTAGTTTTTCCTGTGCCTGCTGGAAGCACAACTGTGCCTCTAACTTGTTGGTCAGCATTTTTGCCGTCGACACCAAGTTTTACGTGAAGTTCCAAACTCTCATCAAACTTTGCTTTTGCAGTGCTAATAGCAAGTTCTATTGCCTCTTTTGCTTCATAAACTTTCGTTCTATCGACAAGGGCGCTAATTTCTTTATATCTTTTTCCCATTATATCATTACTCCTTAGTCAATCACTTCAACGCCCATACTCTTTGCAGCACCTTCAATCATCGACATTGCTGTCTCGATTGATGCAGCAGTAAGGTCTGGCATCTTAGCTTCGGCAATCTCTCTCACCTGAGCTTTTGTGATTTTTGCGACTTTTTGTTTGTTTGGAGTAGCGCTTGCTTTATCAATTCCGCATGCTTTCATAATTAAAACTGCTGCTGGTGGAGTTTTTAAAACGAAAGAAAAGGATCTGTCCTCCATAATTTTGACAACGACAGGAATAATGTATCCCACTTTGTCTGCTGTTTTTTCATTAAATTCTTTTGTAAATGCAGCAAGGTTAATTCCGTGTGGTCCAAGAGTAGAGCCTACTGGTGGTCCGGGAGTTGCTTTAGCTGCGGGCAACTGCAATTTAACAATTACCTTCACTTTTTTCTCAGCCATGTTATTCTCCTCATAGCGTTGTGGTTTTAATGAATGCATATTAAATTTACATTCTCCCACATATAGTGAAAATTTCTTTTCACATAATAACTTTCCAATGTTTCCAGCGATACATCAAAAAGAATATTATCATTTTCTTACGATTAAATCTTTCTTATTTGTGAAAAATCTAGATCAACTGGGGTTTCTCTGCCGAACATCTCAACGTTCACTTTGCACTTCTTGCCACTGCTGTCCACGCTTATGACTGTGCCGATGAATGAGTTGAGAGGTCCATCGATAACTTCAACTTTGTCGTTTGCTCTAAGATCTATGTTCACAACAATCTTTTCAAGGTGAAGTTTTCTAATTTCGTCTTGTGTGAGTGCCAAAGGTCTTCCTTTTGGACCCACAAAACCTGTGATTCCACGAGTTCTTGTGACATTGTGCCAAAGATCGTCTGCATATTTCATCTTAACCAAAAGATAGCAAGGCATCAACTTTCTGCTCATCAACTTTTTCTTGCCATTTCTTTCTTCAACAGTCTCTTCCATTGGAATGATGATGTCAAAGATGCGGTCTTCAAGATTATATTTTTTAACAACCATTTCGAGATTTGTCTTTCCCACTTGTTCATAGCCAGAATAGGTGTGCAACACATACCATTTTGCTTCTAAAGTTTTAACGTCAATTTCGTCTTCCTCTTGCGAGTCTTTCGCTTTTGCGTCTTTTTTTTCTTCGCTATTATTGACTTTGACTTCAATATTTTCGTCCTTCACAACAACATCTTTATTCTCTTCTAAGACATTCGTGTCAAGGTCTTCTTTAACGTCCAAGTCTTTTGCATCTATCTTTTCTTCCATTTAAAATCTCCCGCTATAAATTTAGCCCATAAAAGCCTTGTATGGCAACCCCAAAAGGAAATCTATGCCAAACAACACAATAGTAAAAATAAGAACAACAAATATAACTATTGAGGTCTTTTTAACCACTTCGCCAAAAGTTGGCTTTGTTGTCTTTTTAAGTTCGCTCCAAGCCTCTTTTAAACGCTTAAACAATCCCGGCTTTTTCTCTTTTTTTGGCTTTTTATTCTTTTGCTTGGTAGCATTTATCTTTTGCTGTTCTTTGAGTTCTTTTTTAGTTAAAACTTTCTCTTCTAAAAGATTTTCTTCTTTAACTTTCTTTGTTTGGTTTGCCATTAAGCACTCCTTTAAAAACTATTTTGTTTCCTTATGCACAGTGGTTTTTTTGCAAAATTTGCAATATTTTTTTAGTTCAATTCTGTCTGGATCATTTTTTTTATTCTTATAAGTATCGTAATTTCTCTGTTTGCATTCTGTGCATGCAAGTGTGATTCTTTCTCTCATTATGATTGTCCTTTATCAAAAAATTAACACCCCAAAACGGATGTTAATCAGTTATATCATACAAAAACTCTAAAGTCAATGAGATTTTGAAAGAAATTGTTATTCAAAAGAGAAGAACTCAGTTGCTACATCTGCTTCCTGACTATCCTCAACATCACCTTCAAAGAATTCCATAAAGTCGTCTTCAAGTTTTTTAGTTGAGTCCTCAATAGCCTCATATGAAGTGAGTTTCAAACTGCCGTCTTGTTTAATGCTATATTTATGCAAGTTCTCACTTATAAAATTTTTTGCGTAATTTGGATATTTTTCCATAATGTATGGATATAAATTTGCGACTGCAAAGAAACGAGGGTCAAAATCTATTTCCTTTTTTGTTAAATTTTCGTCATAAAGATAAACAGGAAAAATTGAACTAATAAGAATGCTTCCATCTTTTTTATAATAGTGGTAATTTTCTTGTTCAAAACCTTCATAGAGGTTTCTTCTTCCAGAAGATTCAAGTTCTTCTTTATTTTTAAAAAATTCTTCAATCTTGAAATATTCCACAATAATTTTCTTTCTCTCTCCATTTACATAAGCATTAATGTTTGATTTTGATGGAAATTTTATTGCGCTCATTCTTTCGACTATTTTTTTGATATAATCATCAAAAGCCAATTTATCAAAATCTTTTTCAATTAATTCATTCATAAAAAATTCCTCTTAAACTTCTTGCACTAAATGTTTTCTCATCTTATCTAAATGGACTTCACTATCTTTTCTAAAAATATTTAATGCTTTGTATGTTAGTAAAAAAAATTTAACTTGATTGTTTGTTTGATAATCTTGTAGATCCGCATTAAGACATTCTGTGAGAATGTTTGGGGCGTATTTTCTTACAGTAGGATAAAGCAAATAGGCTGCAACTAGGCGGACGTCAAAATCTATTTCCTTTTCTTCAAAATTTATATCATTTTTAGGAATAGCTAAAAAACTTCTTGCACAAACAGTTCCATCTTTAAATATTTTAAAATTTTCTTTTTCGTAGCCATCATCCAAAGGTCGTCTTCCTGATTCTTTAAACTCTTCCTCATTTTCAAAATATTCTTCAATCGTGTAAAAATTTGATTTAAGAGTAACAACTTTTCTCTTATATTCGGCCGAAATTGTCCCCTTATCTGTTTTAATAATTTTAATATTTTTAATAATTTTAGAAAGATATTTTCTAAATTCTAATTGCTGTTGTTCATTTAATTTATCGCTAATGTACATTTTTCACCTCACTAATAAAGTTAATGTAAAAAATTAACTTTACTGATTTTGTTCCTGTTCTTTAGTATATTCTACGAGACGTTCGTATTCTTTTCTTAAATAATTTAACCCTTGATATGATGCCAAAAAATATCCATATTGATCATTTGTTTGATATTCGTGAATTTCCTCATTAAGCAACATTACAAGCATGTTTGGAAATTCTTTTCTAATTTTAGGATATGACATATAAGCTGCGATTGAACGAACAGCGTCATCAGATATTTCTTTTTTTTCGGATCTTACATCATTTGTTGGTATGTATAAAAAACTTCTAACACAAACAGTTTCATCTTTATATACTATTAAGTTTTCTGTCTCATAACCCTTATCTAAAAGGCGTCTGTCACTACAATTTTTAAATTCTTCAATATTTTTAAAATATTCTTCCACGACATATGGAATGGCATCAACACTACAAAAATCTCCTTTATAAGTAGTTTTTGTGGTACAACTAGCCATTCTATTAATTTTAATTCTATTCTTTATTTCATGATAATCTTGCAATGATAAACGTTGCTGATCATTTAGTTGAGCATTTTTTTGATCTACAATATTCATTTCTTACCTCTAACTACTTGCATTATAACACAATAAAAACTGCATGTAAAGATTGAATTTTTCAAATTATTATTTAATATCATTGATGTAAGGTTTCTTCTTGATCTTTTTCTATCTCCTTATCTTCTTTAACTAATGTATTCTTAGTGGTGCTTTTTTGACTATATTTCACATTTTCTACTTCATGATTTTGTTTTGGTCTTATTTTCATATCAAAAATTATATCTTGGGGTTGCTGAATTACAGGGGCTTTCTTTATAAATTCTTGCTTTTTCTCAGCCTCAATGCCAATATTAGAAAAGTTAATTTCAATGTCAGCCTTAGAACTTTCTTCTAATTTTTGTTTCTCTAAAATTTTTGAAAAAACTGACTGCTCTGTTTTTGGTGTTGGTTCAGGTTTTTCATTTGGTTTCTCAACAATAATTGTTGTTGTCTTTTCAACTGGAGTGTCTTTTTTAGTCGCTTTTTCAACAGAAGTGGTCTTTTCAGTTGCCACTTTACTAGTTAAAGCACTTGATTTTTCTGATGTAACACTTTGTTTGACAGAATTGTCATTCTGCGTCACTGCTTTTCCGCTAGAATGAGTTTCGTTTTTCAATCCTGCTGATGATGGTGTGTGTTCAAAATCATCACTCATCTTAATTTCATTACCAAATTTTTGGAAATAAGAAAAAGCATTATTTGGTTTTTTCTTTTCTTCTTGTTTTTTCAAATTTTCCACAGGGCTTGTTTCTTTCTTATTTACTTCTGGTTTTACTGGTGTCTTTGGTGATGTTTTTGCTTTTGGATTTGGCTTTGATGCTGCATTTGAATTTGATCCAGATTTGGCATTTGATTCTACTTTTGGTTTGGAACCAGATTTTGCTTTAGATGGTGACTTTGGTTTTGATGAGGAACTTGCTCCCTTTTTCCCAGATGATTTTCCTTCTTTTTTCGATGAAGAACTCGATTTTCCTCCTGATTTTGCACTAGATTTTTGAACTGATTTTTCGCTCGATTTTGTTTCTGATTTTTCTTCAGTTTTTACTTGCGTTTGCTTTTTAGCCGTCGCACTCTTATCAGTCGAGAGAAATTTCCCATCGCCTTTAACTATATTAAGTGCATCTTTTGCAGTTGATGTTGCAAGTTTATCTGCAGCTAATTTTGCACCCACCAAGCCACCAATAGAGTTTACTAATCTACTATCTTTTTCTTTTCCTTGTTTTAAAACCGCTTTGTTTGCAATATGTTTCTCAATAGGTTTTTGTTTTTTAATGAGTTTTTCGTAAAATTCTTTTACAACTTCTTTGTTTCTCAATTTTTCATTATTTTTTTCTTTGTTGACCAATTCAAAAGAATCATCTTTATCAAAAGTGAGAACATTTTCTCTTTTTGCTTCCTCTTCATTAAAATCTATAACTGCTCTTTTTGCAACATCTTGCACATAGTCTTTTTCCACATTTTTATGAGCAATTTCTATATATTTATCCACGTTTTTGTTTCTTGCGTTGATAATTTTCAAATACACTTCTTTCGTTTTAGGATTTTCTTTATCTGTTTGCGTTGTGGCAATGTCTAAAGCAGAAAGCAGAACTTCGTTTACAGCTTTATTATATTTCTCTGTGTTTTCCATTTCAAAAATTTCTGGTCTGTCTTTTAATCTCACCATAAATTCACTCAGCACTTTTCCGCCATATTCTCCGCCATCTTTCAAAACGGCAATCATCGTGTTAAAAATCTCGTGCTCATCATACTGCATTTCCTCGTTAAGTTCTTTTGAAAGCAAAGTGAGATAAATTTTTCTTGTTAAAAGATTAATGTAGTCATAAATAAAAAATGTCTTTTTGTCTTCATCTGTGTCGTTTTCATATATGTGATACATCGAAAAAATGTCTTCTGTTGCAATATTATTCATCTTCCCAAGCGCAATGGCGTCCACAACTTCCTCATACACTTCCATATATCCACCCGACTCACGAGAAACTGTTTCCACAAGATACAACACGACATCGTTCTCCGAAATTGTTAGTTTAAAAAATAATTCCCCAAAAATGGGAATAATCGTTTTAAGGTCAAATATTTTTTTGTTTCCAAGCTTTGAGATATGATAGATGAATTTTGGAATGTTTATGAGTTCAAATCTAATCTCGGGCATAAAGATATAATTGCCATATTTGTCATAACTTCCGAGGCGAGCATTTTCGATGATATCTCTATTTTGCTCCAATCTGCAATTAGCAATAATGTCGGGGTCACTGACATTTTCGCCGTTTCTTCGTATGTAGATAAGCTCCTCTTCAAAATCTTTTTCCACTTTTATCTCCTTGTATAACATCATTCTACCATAAAACGTGTTTACATATCAATATTTTCAAGCCGATTTTTTTGATCTGAAAGTTGTAGTTCAACTAGAAGTTCGTCTATGTTCCCATTCATAAAATCTGATAGATTATATGCTGTGTAGCCAATCCTATGATCTGTTATCCTTCCTTGTGGAAAATTATAGGTTCTTATTCTCTCACATCTATCGCCTGTTCCAACCTGACTTCGCCTATTTTCGTCGTATTCTTTATTCTTTTGCCCTTGATAATATTCTTGAAGTTTTGATTGTAAAATCATCATCGCTTTTTCTCTGTTTTTAAGCTGACTTCGCTGGTCTTGACAAGTCACCACAATTCCAGTTGGTAAGTGTGTAAATCTTATTGCAGAATCTGTCTTATTGACATGTTGTCCGCCTGCTCCACTACTTCTGTATGTGTCCACTCTCAAGTCTTTATCTGATATCTCAAACTCCACTTCTTCCAGTTCTGGCAACACTGCAACAGTTATCGTTGAAGTGTGCACACGCCCCTGACTTTCTGTTTCTGGCACTCTTTGAACGCGGTGAACTCCACTCTCAAATTTAAGTTTGCTATATACCCCAGCACCCTTAATTTCGAAAATTACTTCCTTATAGCCACCAACTTCATTTTCGCTACTGCTGATAATCTCAAATTTAAAACGCTTATTTTCGGCATACATCATATACATTCTCATCAAATTCCCAGCAAAAAGAGAGGCTTCGTCGCCACCTGTTCCTGCTCGAATTTCAATGATAACATTTTTATCGTCGTTTTTGTCTTTTGGCAAAAGAAGAACTTTCAATTCTTCGCTTAATTTTTCTTTTTCTTGCTCTTTGCCGTCAATCTCTTCCTGCAAAAACTCAATCATTTCTTTGTCTTTTTCTTTTTTTATCATTTCATTTGCAGATGATAGTTCCTCTTCGCAAATTTTAATCTGTTTATATTTTTCAACAATGGGTTCAAGGTCACTGCGTTCTTTCACCATTTTTTTCCAACTTCGATTGTCGGCAATAATTTGGGGATCAATGACTTTCCCAGTCAATTCCTCAAATTTCTCAACAATACTACTTAATTTATCAATCATTATTTCCTCGCTTAATTTCCACAACTCTATCTAGTCCCGAATAGTCTTTAAAACACTTTGTGACAAAGCCTTTTTTTTCAAAAATCTCTTGAACTGCAACTTTTTCATCGAAGCCTATTTCCAAAAAAATTTTTCCTTTTTTATTTAGAAAATTTCCCACTTTTTCTGCGATTATTTTATAAAATTCTAACCCGTCTTTTCCGCCGTCTAATGCTAAGCGTGGGTCAAAGTTTTTCACACCTTTTGAAAGTGTATTTATATCTTCGCTTTTTATGTATGGTGGATTACATGTGATTATATCAAACTTCTCAAAATTTTTCAATCCTTCAAATAAATCACTTTTAATAACCCTCACTTTATCTAGCCCAAGAAGTTTTCTATTTTTCCTTGCAACACTAAGAGCTTTATCATCAATATCACATAAAACAACTTCAATTTTATTTTTTGAAAACTTTGCTAAACTAAGCCCAATGCAACCGCTACCACAGCACAAATCAAGCACTTTAATGCCATCGTAATTTATCTCATTTAATGCCATTTCTGTTAATATTTCCGTCTCCACTCTTGGAGCCAACACATAATTATTTATAAAAAAATCAATTCCAAAAAAATTTTGAATTTTAAAAATTTTATTAAGAGGTTCGTTTTTTACTCTGCGACTGAGGACTTTTTCAATTTTGTCACATTCTTTTTGGCTAAATTTTTCTTTTTTAAAAAGTTCTTCTCTAGAAATTTTTAGCGTCATCATACAAAGCAACTCTTCCTCACCATAAGAATAATCGTCCAAAGATTTCAGTTCATTTAAA
Source organism: uncultured Christensenella sp. (assembly GCA_964367785.1). Classification (GTDB taxonomy): domain Bacteria; phylum Bacillota; class Clostridia; order Christensenellales; family UBA1242; genus UBA7862. The sequence continues at coordinate 18,764 of CAYIZE010000005.1, read as the reverse complement.
ATGTTTCTTATAACTAGTTTTTTTTCTTTCATCTTCTTGCTTTCAATTTTAACTTTTGATAAAAGTGATGATGTCTTCATACACTTTTTCTCTTATCGGTTCGTTCAAAATCTCGTGTCTTGCTCCGTCATAGAGTTTCATTTTTACATCTGACACATCTAGTTCAATATAAAATTTGTAGAGTTTTTGGACACTCTTTCCCATATTCCCAACAGGGTCGTTTTTGCCTGAAATTAAGAAAATAGGTTTTTTTCTGTCAATCCCATTTGTGTATTCTTTCTTATAAATCCTATCGAAAGCCGAGAAAAAGTCAACATAGAATTTCGCACTCATAGGCTTGCCGTTAAACTTATCTTTATAATAATCTCTTGCTTTTGCCTCATCACTATTCAGCCAACTTCCCACTTTAACTTTTTTGTGATATCCGCCATAGTTAATCTTTTCAATAAGTTTTGCTGGTGCATCTTTTCCTTTATGTTTCAGTGTCATTTTTGCAATTATTTTAGCAAATTTGACATCAATTCTATTTTTCATCAGCGCACTTCCGCAAAGGATTGCTTTCTCGTAAAGTTTACATTTCTCAATGTATGCTTGGCACAAAAATGAGCCATAACTATGCCCAAAAATGAAGAGTGGTAGATTGTATTTTTCTTTTAGCATTTTTGAGATGAAAATCTCGTCTTGAAGAGTGTCTTCAAACAAATCCACTCCGTCATATAAACCTAATTTTTCCACGCCTGAAGTCTTTCCGTGAGCACGGTGGTCATCGGCGAAAACAATGTAGCCCGCTTCGTTCAATTTTCTCGCAAACTCGTCATATCTCTTTGCATGTTCTGCCATTCCGTGAATAATTTGAACAACACCCACGGGTTTTTCCACTTCGTTCCATTCATAAGAATAGATTTTTTCCTTGTCAAAACTCTCAAAAAATTCCTCTTTCATTTTCTTTCCCCTTTTTTATATTTTATATTTTAATGCTTATTTTTATTATGTTTTGTTAGACTTCTTTTAACAGCAATGTGCCAGCCAGAGATGAACGGACTCATTTCCTTTTCGTCTCTTTCGGGCATAAAATTTCTCTTTGAGACAATCTCTTTTTTAAGTTCACTTATGTTTTTATATGCCCCAGTTGCCAAACCTGTCATAAAAATAATTCCCATGCAGGTGCTTTCTAGATAATATTTTTTTAGTTTAGTTTGCAAAAGGTCGCATTGAAATTGCATAAGGAAATCATTTTGACTTCCGCCACCGTCCACATGCAATTCTTTAATCTCAGTTTTCACTTCTTTTTTCATAGCACTCAAGACATCAAGAGTTGAATATGCCATACTTTCAAGAACGGCTCTGGCAATGTGTCTTTTGTCTGTCGCACGTGTTATGCCTGTTATCATTCCTCTTGCGTTCATATCCCAATATGGAGTGCCTA
>CAYIZE010000005.1:13061-17238 GCA_964367785.1 uncultured Christensenella sp. | reverse complement strand
GTGTTTAAAAGCATAAAGCAACCTGTGCCATATGTGTTTTTCGCCATACCTTTTTCAAAACAACCCTGACCAAAAAGTGAACTTTGCTGATCTCCAATCAGTCCTGCAACCTTTATAGGTTTGCCAAGGATATCAGTTTCCCCCACAATCTCATCATTACTAACCACTTTTGGCAAAACTGAAAGAGGAATGCCAAAGAGTTTCATTAATTCTTTGTCCCATTCAAGCGAAGAAATGTTAAAAAGCATTGTTCTGCTTGCATTTGTCACATCTGTCACAAAACTTTTGCCATTTGTGAGTTTGAAGACAAGAAAACTTTCCACTGTGCCAAAGCAAAGTCTTTTTTCATCTAATGCTTTTTTGACATCTTCGTTATTTTCAAGTAGCCATTTCATCTTTGTTGCAGAAAAATAGGCGTCGGGAATTAGCCCTGTCTTTTTGTGAATTATTTTACACTTTGCACTTTTCTTTAAGCCTTCACACACTTTTGAAGTTCGTCTGCATTGCCACACGATTGCTTTTGCAAGAGGTTCGCCCGTTGTCTTATCCCACGCAACCGTTGTTTCGCGTTGATTAGAAATGCCCACGCCAAATATTTCATTAGTATCCACTCCGTCGCAAACTTTCAAAATGCAATTTTTAATCTTCTGCCAAATTTCAGTTGCATCATGCTCAACCCAAGCCTGCCGAGGAAAATATTGTTTAAAAGGCTCTTTTTCAGTCCTGAAAATATTACCCTTTTCTTTGTCAAAAAGGATTGCTCTCACAGATGTCGTGCCTGCGTCGAGTGTTAAGATATATTTCATTTTTTCTCTTGGCATTATTTTAAACCACTTTTATATTTAATACATTTTTATTTTAACATTAATTATAATATAATCAAAGCACTTTTGTTTACTATTCATTTGACTTTTGGGACTTTAAAAACTATGCTAATTTCATAAAAGCGTTTAAAAAGGAAGAAATTAATGCAAAGAACAACAGTTGTAATTTTGGGAGCAGGCATTGTGGGAGCATTCATTTTCAACACCCTGATTGAAAGGGGAGTGAACGCCATTTTGCTTGAAAAGTGTGAAGACGTTTGTCTCGGTGCTTCAAAGGCGAATAGTGGAATTATCCACGCAGGTTATGATTGCATTGAGAACACTTTAAAAGCAAAATTTAATGTTCAGGGAAACAAGATGTTCCCTAAAATTGCTAAGAGACTTGGTGAGAAGATTTTGCACTGCGGGTCACTTGTCGTGGGAGACAAAAACGGACTTGACACTCTTAAAAAACTTCTAAATCGTGGAATTAATAATGGCGTGAAAAATCTTAAAATTCTTGGAAAAAATGAACTTCACGCTCTTGAACCAAACCTAAACGACAACATATGTTTTGGTCTTTTCAGTCCTGACGCAAAGATAATCTCGCCCTACACTTTTTGCATTTCTCTTTGCGAAGAGGCTATCATAAACGGCGGAAAACTTCTGCTAAATTTTGACACAACTTCTATTAAAAAAACGGAAAATTTATATGAAATTTCAAACGGAGATGAGACAATTATCACTGAATTTGTCATAAATTGCACTGCTGAAAATGTGAATAATGTTAATTCTTTAATCAACGAATTACAAGTTGACATTAAACTTGCAAAAGGCGAATATATGCTTTTTGATAAAAGAGAGCCTAACTTTGTCTCCCGTCCAATTTTCCCTGTTCCCACTGAAAAAAGCAAAGGTATCGTTGCGTGTCCAACAACACACGGGAATTTCTTTTTAGGTCCAACGGCAAAAGATATTTCAACATTTGATACAACATTTTCTTATGACAGCATTAATGAAATTAAAAGTAAAACGGCTTTGCTTGTGAAAAATTTAAACTTTAAAAAAGTCATCAAACTTTATGCTGGAGTGCGAGTGAAAGTTGGGGACGATTTTGTCTTTGATTTCAGCGAAAAAAACAAGGGTTTTGTGACTATTGCGGGCATTTGCTCACCAGGGCTTTCAAGTGCACCTGCGATTGCGAAATTTGTCGTGGATAAACTGGTGAATGAGCAAAATCTTAAGACAAAAAAGGTGAAATTAAAGAAACGAAAAGTCTACACTAATATTCTAAAATTATCCCCTCAAAAACTTAATGCTCTCATCAAAAAGAATAAAGATTATGGCGAAATTGTGTGCAACTGCGAAACTCTTTCAAAAGGTGAAGTTCTTGAAGTTTTGAGAGGTCCTATTTCTCCACTCACAACCGACGGAATTAAGAGGCGACTTCGGGCAACTATGGGACATTGCCAAGGCTCTTTTTGCTATTCTAATCTTGTTGAAATTATGAGCGAATTTTATAATTTGCCAGCAGAGAAAATTGTTATGCGTGGGAAAAAGAGTCTTGTCCTCAGCGACATAAAGGAGGGCGGAATTTATGAAAAAAATTAATGTTGATGTCGCAGTGATTGGCGGGGGCAGTGCCGGAATGGCAAGTGCTTTGAAAGCAAACGAGAGTGGTGTGAGTGTCGCAATTATTGAAAGAGAAAATCGCTTAGGTGGAATTCTTAATCAATGTATTCACAATGGCTTTGGTTTAAATTATTTCAAAAAAGAACTCACAGGCCCAGAATATGCGCAAATTTTCATTGAGAAAGTGGAAAAAAGCAATATAAAAGTTTATCTTTCAACAACTGTTTTAAAAATTGAAAATCATTTTGAAATCACTGTCATAAATGACTCTGGACTTTTTAAAATAATTGCAAAATCTATCATACTTGCCACTGGTTGTAGAGAGCGTCCAAGCGGAGCAATTTCCCTTTGTGGCAGTCGTCCTGCTGGCGTGATTTCGGCGGGAAGCGCTCAAAAATTTGTGAATATATATGGCAAAATGATTGGAAAAAACATTGTCATTGTGGGCAGTGGTGACATTGGGTTGATTATGGCAAGGCGACTTCGCTACGAGGGAGCGAATGTCATTGGAGTGTATGAAATTATGTCTTATCCATCGGGCTTAAAAAGAAACATCGTGCAATGCCTTGATGACTATAATATTCCTCTTCATCTTTCAAAGACTGTTGTTGAAGTTGTGGGAAAAGACAGAGTTGAAGGTGTGTATGTTGCTCCTGTGAAGAGCGATTTTAGTTTTGACCTCACTAAAAAAGAACTTATTCCTTGCGATGCGGTTGTCCTCAGCATTGGACTTATTCCAGAAAATGACATTGCAATAAAATTCGGGGTGAAGCAAAACGCAATAACGGGAGGAGCGGTTGTTGACGAATATTTGCAAACTTCCATTGACGGGATTTTTGCCTGTGGCAACGGCTTACACGTTCATGACATCGTGGACAATGTGTCAAAAGAGTCTGAGCTGGCAGGAGAAAACAGTGCTAAATTTGTTAAAAATTCACTCTCTCGTGGAACTTCACTTTTCATAAAAAATGGCTTTGGAGTTCGCTATGTCAATCCCTCTTTCTTCTATGAGGGAGACGGCTTGTTAAACATTAATTTTAGGGTGTCAAATGTCTTTAAAAATGCTGAGATTATCGTTACAGGAAATGGAAAAATAATTCGAGAGATTAAGAAAAACATTCTTTTACCAGCCGAAATGGAAACAGTTATCCTTTCCAAAAATGGACTTTCTCACGACATTGAAGTTTCGATTAAAGTAAAGTAAATTAAAAGGAAAAAATTATGGAATTGACTTGCATTATGTGCCCAGTTGGTTGCACATTGAAAGTAGAAAAAGACGGCGACAAAATCGTCGTGACAGGAAATGCTTGCCCACGTGGAGCGGAATATGGGGCAAAGGAAATTGTTGCGCCTGAAAGAATTGTGACGACTGTTAAAAAATATAAAAGCGGAACAATTTGCCTTAAAACAGATAGCCCAATTCCTAAAAAATTAATCGACGAAATTCTTAAGAAAATTTCTAATGAAAAAGTCCCAAAAAAAATAAAAGTTGGTGACATATTTATAAAAAATATCTTAAACACAAACAGCAATATTGTGGTTACTGAAATAAATTTATAGAAAACAAATATTTTCTTGTTAAAAAGTTAAACTAATCTTATGAAAATACATAAGATTTTTTTATTAATTCTTGCCATTTTTTATCTGCTTTCACCTTTCAATAATCCTCCCACTTGCTTTGCCGACACCGACGACAGCAGTGTTTCTATTTATCTTGTTTATGACGAACTTAACAATGTTTT
>CAYIZE010000005.1:0-12961 GCA_964367785.1 uncultured Christensenella sp. | reverse complement strand
CCGACGACAGCAGTGTTTCTATTTATCTTGTTTATGACGAACTTAACAATGTTTTGTTTGAAAGTAATGTTGTGGAAGAGGGAGATATTTTTATCACAAAAGAATTTAAACAATATGAAGTATATTCTGTTGATGAAGAGTCCCTTTCTGCCTATGCTGAATACGTTGGCAGATATATAAAGCCAAAAATTGTTTATGAAGAAAGCGAGGGAAAGTTAAACTTAAGTTCAAATATTCAAAAATCTGTTGGGCTTTATATGACTCACAATGACGAGAGTTATGTCCCCACTGACGGCGTGTCCTCAATCTATGGAGCAGGTGGCATTCACGACGTGGCTGAGAGCCTTGCAGACATCTTTGATATTCTTGATTATACTGTTTACCTCGACGAAACTTTACATATTCCGCACGACAGCAGTGCTTATTATAGAAGTGCTTCCACTGCAAGGAGTCTGCTGGAAAAAAATGTTGATGCTCTTTTTGACATTCATCGTGACGGAGTGAGTCGTTCTGTGTATGTCAAAACTATTGACGGAGTGGAGAGGTGCAAAGTGCGAATTGTCATTGGGCAAGCAAACGATAATAGTGAGGCAAACTTGCAATTTGCAATGTATTTAATGACTATTGCCGAGGAATATTGCCCTTGGCTTTTTCTGGACATCTATCTCGCCAAAGGACACTATAATCAAGCCCTTTCAAGCAAGGCATTACTCTTTGAAATGGGAACATATCTCGCCGAAAAAAGTCTTGTTTTAGACACTGTTCCTTACCTTACAACTGTAATTGATAAGACACTATTTTCCACATTAGTGCAAGAGGATAATTCCCTTATTGTCACAGACGAAGTGGAAAAGAGTGACGAGGAAAATCTTGTGACAAATGTGCTTGATGCAAATTATCCATCACAGAATTTTCAAGACAAATATACGGAAAATATCACCATTTTTATTGTGATTTTGTTGATAACAATAGGCATTGTAATAGTTTTCACTATGAAAAGGGCAAGAAAAAAGAAAACAAAGTCATTTTGTCTTCTTAAAAAGCATTAAAAAAATTAAAGTTTTGCACATTTATGAAACAAAATATTTACAATCTTTAAATATAAAATTTACTAGCCTTAATCAATTTGGAAACTTATTACAACACTTTCAGTACTGTTTATAAAAACCTTTCCTTTGCCGTCATAAACTGCTCCGACGTTATTTGTTGGGCGAATGTAGCCCACTCTATATTCATATTCGTAGCCTGTATAATCATCAAGAATATAGTCCAAATCCGCCTCATTCACCTGCGTTGTGGAACTATCCACAAAGCGAACTTCCTGAAAAGATAAAATTCGACAAATCAAATCATTCCCATAACCTTTTAGTGTCAAATTCACATTTCTGTTTTTTGCCAAAATAGTATTTGTTTCATCATTTCCTGTTTCGTAGCACACTGCAGAAAGAACAATGTCGAGCCTTGAAAAAGCACTGTTTTCAAGCACCTCCACTTCAAAAAATCCGCTTATGTTGAAAAGAGAAACGCTTCCTGTTTTTGAAAAGACTTTTACACATGTTTCAGGGACGCAAGTTGAAGACTCAATGTATGAGATTGAAATTGCTCCAGTTGCACTATATGCATACACACTTGTTGTTATCGAAACCTTTTGAAGATATATATTTCCAGAAATGGAAGAAATTGAAATTGCAGGAGAATTCATTTCCTCAATCACAACATTTCCAGAGCCTGAATTAATATTATCAATATTTTCACTCGTGTTCACTAATTTATTTACTGACACTGTATTATTTCCAACATTATCCTTTCCAAAGACATTCAAAACTCCATAAATAGTGCCAAAATTTAAGGTTGATGATGAGGAATAAACACTCACCTCTTTCTCACTCGTTTCGCTCCCAATTCTTCCAAAAGAAAATGTTCCACTTTGGGCATCAATATTCAAATCCCCGTTTAAAACATTAACACAGACATTCACACTTCCATTTGAAGTTAAATATAATCCCTCTGTGGCTGTTATTGTTGCATCGCTTGTCGCATTTGTTAGGTTAAACGAACCACTTTCACTTTCAAATTTCACTTTTTTTGCAGAGATTGATGAACTGTTAAAATTCACATTTCCGTTACTTGTTTTAAGATAATAATTATCACAATTTTGTGTGTTAGAGATAGATATATTGCCACCACTCGACATTAAATATAAGTTTTTTGCAGTTATATTTTTTTCAAAAGAGGTAGAATTATATGATATATTTCCTTTTTCTGACGAAAGATAAACAACCTCAAATAAAATGTTAGATGGCAAATAGATTTGCACATTAGACTCTACACTTGAAATGAAACCTGTTGGTTCGGTGATGTCAATAATCATTGTTCTATAAGTTCCACTTGTGCCGTCCTCTTCAAAAGAACCATTTCCGATTACATAGTCGCTAAAAATGATTTCCGCATTCTCACTTTTCACAATTCCATAAATATTTCTGTTATAATTCACAATAACTTGACTGTCGTTTTGCCCAGCACTCACATTAACCGCACTGCAATCTGTGATAATCTTAATAGCAGTAATATTTGAAGTTGAGACTCCTGACGAAGCAGTGTAAGTTCTTGTCAAAGGTTCTGTGTAACTAATGTATTGATATCCTAAAATTTCAGTGCCTGGAGATAAAAACATAACGCAAAAAGAAATTGCAACAATAGCAATCAAAGAGCCTAAAAAAACAAGTAAGCAAATTGTAAAACTCTTTGGAAGTTTCTTTTTTTCCATAGTTATCTCCTTTTAATCTATAATACCTTTAATTCTTCTGACTCCCGAACTGCTTGATTCCTCTTTCACAAGTTTAAAATGTTTTAATTCACCCGTTCGAGATGCATGTGGACCTCCGCAAATCTCTTTACTCAAATCACCTATTGTATATACTTTCACTTTATCGCCATATTTGTCTTCAAAAACACCAAGTGCCCCTCTATTTTTAGCCTCACTCACAGTCATTTCTTCACACACGACAGGAATATCTCTTTTGATTGCATCATTCACAAAATCTTCAACTTTTTGTTTTTCTTCATCTGTAAGTTTGTGGTCGCAATTAAAATCAAATCTCAATCTTTCTGCTGTTATATTACTGCCTTTTTGATAAATATCTTCGCTCACAATCTTCCTGAGTCCCGCTTGTAAAAGATGAACTGCTGTGTGGAGTTTTGTTGTTTGCTCGCTTGTGTCGGCAAGTCCACCTTTGAAAATCTTGTCATTATTAGCCTTGCTTTTTTCAACGTGCAATTTATATGCTTCTTCATAACCTTTTTCGTCCACCGAAAAACCTTTTTCTTTCGCTAGTTCTTTTGTGAGTTCGAATGGAAAACCAAAAGTGTCATAAAGTCTAAAGGCTATTTCTCCGTTAATTTGTCCATTTTCACATTGTTTAATCACTTTCTCAAATTCTTTGAGTCCTTGAAGAAGTGTTTTTGAGAATTTTTCACATTCGTTTTTGATAGCAACAATAATTTCGTCTTGTTTTGCAACTAATTCAGGATATGGGTCTTTATATATATTAACAATAATACTCACGAGTTGTGTTAGTTTCTCACTTTCAATGTTAAGTCTGCTGGCACAATTAATGGCTCTTCTCAAAAGTCGCCTGAGAACATATCCCTGTTCTACATTAAGTGGCAACACCCCGTCACAAATCATAAAAACACTTGCACGGATATGGTCGGCAATAATTCTCATATTGCGTTTTGTTTCATCGTTTGAAAGATATTCCATCTCGCTCAACTGCTCAATCTTTTTGATTATTGGAACAAAAAGTTCGGTGTCATAGACGCTTTTTAGTCCATTTGTGATGTAAAGAAGCCTGTCAAAACCAAAGCCAACGTCAACATTTTTCTGTTTGTTCTCTTCTATTCTGCCGTCTTTTGTCCTTTTGACATACTGCATAAAAACATCGTTGCCAATCTCAACATATTTTCCACAATCGCATGATGGATTACAATCTTTGGAGCATTTTGATTTGCCTGTGTCTATGAACATTTCGCTGTCAGGTCCACAAGGTCCAACCCCACTTGCCAAAATCCACCAGTTGTGTCTCTTTGGCAAAAAGAAAATCTTAGACTCGTCAATTCCACAGTTTTTCCAAGCATTATAACTCTCATCATCTCTCGGTGCGTCTTCGTCGCCTTCAAAAACTGTAACCGACAAATCTTCTTTTTTAATGTCCAAATATTTTGGGCTGGTCAAAAATTCAAAACTCCAAGCAATTTGCTCTTTTTTGAAATAATCTCCCAAACTCCAATTACCCATCATTTCAAAGAATGTGCAATGATAATCGTCTCCCACTTCTTCAATGTCGCCTGTTCTAACACATTTTTGAATGTCGACAAGTCTTTTCCCACCAGGGTGTTTTTCGCCCAAAAGATAGGGAACAAGTGGGTGCATTCCTGCTGTGGTGAAAAGCACAGATGGGTCATTTTCTGGCAAAAGAGAATAGGAAGAAATTAGGGTGTGCCCTTTTTCTTTATAGAAATCTATCCACATATTTCTTAGTTGTTTCGCTGTTAGTTTCTTCATTTTCGCTTTTCCCTTAATATTATTTTTCTATTGGTGGAGGAGGTGGTGGAGCCATTTCCTCCAGACTTCTTTTTTCTCCACTTTCGCTCATATCTACAAAAGTTGTTATCTCTGGAATAAATTTAAGTTTCACTGTTCCAAGACCACCATTTCTGTGTTTTGCAATGATGAGTTCGCACACATTTGGGCCATCAACAAGTTCAGTATCACTATATTTTGACGCATTATAAATGAACATAACAATGTCTGCGTCTTGTTCGATAGCTCCGCTTTCACGCAAATCACTAAGCACTGGGCGGTGATCATCTTTTCGTTTTTCAACGTCACGGGAAAGTTGCGAAAGAAGCAATATTGGAACAGAGAGTTCCTTTGCTGCCACTTTTAAATTCTTTGTAAGAGTGGCAATTTCTTGTTGTCTGTCGGAAATCCTGTTTGGAGCACTCATAAGTTGCAAATAGTCAATCATCACAAGGTCAAGTCCATATTCTCTTTTAAGTCTTCTACATTTGCTCAAAATGTCAGTGTAGGAATTAAGTGAGGAATCATCGATGAAGATCTCGGAAGTAGACAACTTCTTGTTCCCTTCCCACAGACTTTTCCAGTCGGTTTGAGATAATTTTCCTCTAAGTGCTTTTTCCATGCTAACAGCACTCACTGAACATAGTGTTCTTTGAGTGATCTGTTCCCTTGGCATTTCAAGTGAGAACACTGCACATTTTTTCTTTCCTTTAAGTGCGGCAAAATTGACAATATTCATTGCCAAACTTGTTTTTCCAAATCCTGGACGGGCTGCAAGAAGAATAAGGTCGCTCTTTTGAAATCCTCTTGTTATGCGGTCAAGGTCGCTAAATCCTGTGGCAACCCCCAAAGTTCCGCCACCATTTTTGTCAATCTCTTCAAACTTACTGAGGACGTCACCTAATGAGTTTGTTATTGGCTCCAAATTTGATCTATCCTCTTTTTCAGAAATGTCAAAGATGGACTTTTCAGCAAATTCAAGAACATTATCTCCCTCGCTAGAATAGGCTTTGTCTATTATGTCTTGACTTGCTTTAACAAGTTTTCTTAAAGTTGAATCTCTTTTCACAATGTCGACATAGTGCTTTGCATTCGCTGCACTTGGAACAACATTTGTGAGAGTTGTTATATATTCAATGCCACCCACTTTTTCTAAAAGCGCTCTTCTTTCAAGTTCGTCGGTTAGAGTCACATAATCGATGGGCTTATTATCCTTGTAAATTGTCTGCATACATTCAAAAATCGTTTTGTGCGATTCAGTGTAAAAATCTATCTTTTCAAGTGTCTCCATAATGCCTAGAACTGCGTTGTCATCAAGTAGGCAACAACCCAAAACGGACTGCTCTGCTTCAATGTTATGAGGGATTGTTCTTGCTATTACTTTCTTTTTTTCTTTTTCCATAGTTTTCCCTTTTAGTTCGTTAGATGATTATCTCTCAAAAATGCCATTTAGTCAACCCTTCTTTTATTCGGAAAAAGGATCCCTCTCGCTTTCAGCGTTTATTTTTTCTTCTTCTTTTTCGTCTATCTTATTATATATAATCATTCCCAAAAGAAGAGAAGCAAGAACTATTGCAAGTGTGGAAAACACTGCAACTATTGAGGTAAATCCCTCCACTTCCTGCCCCATCACATAACAAAAAAGCGCCGAAATAACTGTAGCAATCAAAATCACAATCCCATATCTTTTCACATATCTCATCAGTAAAGTCTTTGAGTCATAAAATCTTTTTTGTGCATCTTGCCTATCTTTTTTTTTGTTCATTTTTTCCCTTTTAATTTTTGTTTGTTAAATTATCAATTTTTTTAAGTCTTTTTATCTCTTTTTTTTGCTTTATTTTTTTTAAAGTGAAAATGACTAGAAATCCCGATGACACAACAATTATACCTGCACCCAAAGATAAAGCATACCAAGGGGTATAGTTTGTGTAGTTCCTCCAAAGAACAATTTCAGCATTAATGTCACTGCCGAGTGTCCAAGTGTGATGATATCCTGAATCTTCTATAACTGATGTGCTGTCTGAATGCAATCTTGAAAAGGGCGTCACAAAATCAAAAACAAAATCTGCTTCACTTTCTTCCGCTCCGAGTTCATCACATATCGCCGTCACTAAGCGAGTTCCTGCGGTGTATGTGTTGTGATTTGCCGTTGTATAATCATAAAGAAGCACTGATTCGCTTCCATTGTAGGAAAAAGGAACGCAAGTTTGCAGATGAGTTTTCATAAAAGTGCTTTCTTCCACATTGTAATCGCTTGCTAAAATTGGCACGTCAATAAGCATTGAATAGGCAGTTGAATCAAACTTCACAGAGTTTGAATTGCTGTCATAATAAAAGGCATCAGGACAGAAAAACATCATATAGGCATAAATGGAGACATAACCAGCGCTGATTGTAATTGTATGATTTACTCCACTGACGAACTGCTCTTTTGTTAAAGAAAAATCAATGTTTCCTGCAAGAAGATTAAAATTGTTATTATATAAAATTATGTGTGTCAATTTGTCGTTATCATTATTAATGCTAAGTTCCTCAAAGTCATAGATATTTGAAAAAAGTTCTATCATATTATTTTTATAGGAAGACACAAGTTGGTCGCAATATTCATAAACAAAATCATATGTGACTTGTCTTTGATTTATTGTGAGGTCACTTCCGTCAAAAGTCAAACTAGAACTGATGTTTCCATTCACTCCCTGCACAGTCTGCAAAGTTATGCTTGAACAACCAAAAAGAGAGAAAGTAAAAAAAGCACATAGAACACCCAAAAATATTTTTTTTAACATTCTTTCTCCTTTTCAAAACTCGCCCTAAATATACTTAAAAATTTTAAAAACTTAATTATAATTAAACAAATTTCCATAAATTAATTTTTTAAACTTTTCAATATCCATATCAACACACACCTGAGCATTTGGTTCACCCTTAAAATCACTTTCAACATATCCATATTCAACTTCGTCCTTCTTGTGATATTTAACCTCTAAAAAAGAGGGCTGTAATGTGAAAATCTCCGGATATGATAAATAGAGCGCCGCACAACTGTCATGAACTGCTGCTCCCAATTTACCCACGTGAAAATCATTATATTTTGAAAACATTTTATAAAAAATTGCGCCCACGGAGTTGGCTCGTTTAATTTTGAGTTGTTCTTCTTTATTAAAATAGGCAATGTGCCCAAGTTCCATTGGCACCATAACAAGCGGAATTTTGCTATCAAAAACAATTTGCATTGCTTCTGGGTCGAATGCAACATTAAACTCACGATAAGGATCTTCCACTCCTGTCTCATCTTTACTGCCACCCATAAAGACAATGCGTGAAATCATTTCTTTTGCGTCTGGATATTTACTCAGTAAATTTGCAATGTTTGTCATTGGACCTAGACACATTATTGTTGTGTTTTTTGCCGTGTTTTCTTTTAAAAAATAGTAAATTGCATCTGGACTTTTTAAAAAGAAGGGTTTTGTTTTTGGAGTTTTAAAAGTAAAACCTCCCATTCCTTTTGAGCCCTGTGCTTTGCCTGCATAGACTGCTTGTCTTTTTATTGGCTCTCTTGCCCCCTCTGCAACGGGAATATCTTTTTTAAAAATTTCCGTTAATTTCAAGGCATTTTTCATCGTTTCTTCAATGCTGAGATTACCCGACACAGTTGACAAGAGTTTAACTTCAATGCTACTGCTATTCAAAGCATTCATAATTGCCATAGCATCGTCAATTCCTGGGTCGCAATCAATAATAACGTAAAAATTTTTCACTTTTCTTTCCTCTTTTCCACATACTGCTCTCCTGCTTCTTGCATTTGCTTTTTCTTTAAGATTTCCTCTTTTACTTTCATTTTTTCTTCCCTGGTGAGAAGAGGTCGAGTGATTTTGAACGCTGCTTCATATTTGCTGTCTTGCGTATAAAAAAGTTCCTTGCAATGTCTTTCGACACGCGTGATTAAGTCTTCAAAAAGTGATAAAGTATTCTCTGGCGACACAAGCCTAAACTGAACCATTTCAGTTTTGTTTTTTCTCTTTGTAGTCAAATTTTCTGCATCTAAAATATCTTGCGAAATCTCAACTTTCAGTCCACCATATCCAAATAAAAATCTCTTTTCGTTTTTGATTTTAATAATCATAGTTGCGTGCATTTTTTCAAACAATTTGTCGGTGTCAAATTGCAATGTTTTAGTGAACATTGAATTTATTGCATTGTTTAAAAAAAAGTAGTTTTTTGATAGTGGATCGTTTGCATTTATTTCCATTTCTCTTTCGTTGCTACGCAAATTGTCTGAATAATAAAACTCAGGCTGATAATATCTACGTTTGATTTTAAGTTGGGCTTTTTTGCCAAAGACTCTTCGTCTTAAAAAAAGTTCATTTTTCTCAAGCATATTTTCTTTGTTGTCATAATAGTAATCGATTAGTTTTCTTTTTTCTGGCTCGTCCATCGTGTAAGTCGTCATCGTGCTGAGTAATTTTATGAGCCTTGAAAAGGTCCTTTCATCAAAAACATAATACCTTTTTTCCATTTTAAGAATATCCATATAACACTTCTCCACATTCATTTTAAAGAAAAAATCATAAAAGAGCAATTAAAAAACAAGGTTAGTCTGCAATATTAAAAAATTTTAATGAATAAAAGTGATGAATTTTGCCAAAATTGTTATATATGGACTTTTAAAGGAGTGAAAAAATGAATTTTGAAAAATCACAGACAAAGATTAATCTTGCAAGAAGTTTTGCCGGAGAGTGTCAGGCAGGTGCAAGATATCAATTCATTGCACAAAAAGCGATGGAGGACGGCAAAATTAACATTCAAGACATTATGAAAACTTTGGCGAAACAGGAAATGGCACACGCAAAAGTCTATTGGGATTTAATTTCAAAAAATAGCAAAGAAATCCAAAAAAATATTGAGATAAAAGCCGGCTATCCTTTTGAGGACACCGACCTTATGCAGATGATAAAATATGCTTCAAACAATGAAAAGTCAGAAAACACAACAATCTATCCTAGTTTTTCAAAAGTTGCAGAAGACGAGGGGTTTAAAGAAATTGCAGAAAAGTTTAAGTTTGTTGCTCTTGTTGAGCATGACCATTTTTTGATTTTAGATGAATTATATAATAAGTTAAAATCAAAATCGCTGTTTAATAGCTCTATCCCATATGAATGGAAATGCAGTAAATGTGGCTACACTCATTATGGAAAAGAGGGTTTTGAAATTTGCCCACTTTGCGGTGCAACAAAGGATTATATTTCTCTTGATATGTTGATGAGTGAACACAAATAAAAATTTTTTCTCAATAAAAAAACTTAAATCATTAGCTTTAAATATAAAAATTATTTAACCCTACTCTTTTGAGATGAGGTGATTTGTGACGAAACTTACCATAACCCCTGCACACAAAAGAGGATAGTAGACGACGCTTCCAAGTGCAGTTGTCTTCTCTGCGTTTTCTTTTGTGTAGGCAACTGGGACTTTTCCGACAAAATTTTCCTTTTTCAGTTCTGTGCGTAATTTTCTGGCGAGTCCGTCATAACTTGTTTTAAAGAGGTCTTCAACCACAAAATTTGGGTTTTTATACCTGTTACCAGTGCCCATTGCACACAAAAGAGGGAGATTTTTTTGCTGGCAAAATTTTATGACGGCAATTTTAGCCCTAATGTCATCAATGCAATCTAGGACATAGTCATATTTTTCGTTTAAAACTTCACTGACATTTTCTTCATCAATTTTCATTTGTTTAGCAGTAATCTGACATTCAGGATTAATACTTTTCACTCTCTCCTTTGCCACTTCCACTTTATCTTTTCCAATAGTTTCAGTTAAAGCAAGTATTTGCCTGTTTAGATTGCTCTTTTCAAACTTATCACAATCCACAACTGTTATTTTTTTGACATTCAAACGAGCAAACATTTCTAGCACATATCCCCCAACACCACCCAAACCAAGAATTGCAATGTGGCTGTTTTCTAATAAAATTGTTTTGTCTTTAAGAACAATTTCTGTTCGTGAATTATCTTCCATAAAAAGTTTTTTCCTTTAAAGGGTTTGATTTTTTGAAAATTTAACATATGTAGGTTTTTTGATTATAAAAAACTAAATTCTAAAAAACTTTTTTATAAAATTAGTTTTTCTTTGAGTTGCAGGAGGATATTTTAAGTTGAGGTCAAATTTATTCGATTTCATTAAAATGCTCTTTTCGTGAGTGAAAGAAAGAAACGATTGTTTGCCATGATAACTTCCCATTCCGCTGTTTCCAAAACCACCAAAAGGAAGATTTTTTTCACTCAAATGCATCACTGTGTCATTTATTGCCCCACCGCCATAACCTAAAAATATCTTTGCTTTTTCAATTTTATCTCTATCATTTCCAAAATAATAAAATGCTAGAGGATGCTCTTCTTTTGCCAATTTTTTAAGTTCTTCCTCAAATTCTGTGAATTCTATGACTGGCATAATTGGCCCAAAAATTTCTTCTTGCATAACGGGGTCTTCTTTTTTAACATCAATCAATATTGTTGGTTCAAGAACCTGCCCATATGCCTTTCCTCCAAAAAATGTTTTCTTTGGGTCTATGAGAGATTGCAACCTTTCAAGAGCAGACTTATTCACAATCTTCACAAAGTCATTTGAAAGTTCTTCACCTTCATAATAGAATTTTTGAATGTATTTTTTAGCACTTTCAAGCCATTGCTCTTTTATGGACGAGTGCAAAAGAACATAATCGGGAGCAACGCAAGTTTGCCCTGCATTTAAAAATTTGCCCCAAACAATTCTTTTGGCTGAAAGGTCAACATTTGCATCGCTGTCAACAACACAAGGGCTTTTGCCACCCAGTTCAAGGATCATTGGAGTGAGAAATTTGGCTTGTTTTTCCATCAACTCTCTTGCTTTATTCAAAG
The DNA here is from genome assembly GCA_964367785.1 of uncultured Christensenella sp. Taxonomy (GTDB): domain Bacteria; phylum Bacillota; class Clostridia; order Christensenellales; family UBA1242; genus UBA7862. Next base: position 1,486 of record CAYIZE010000005.1, on the reverse strand, counting down.
AGCCAGTGTAGAAAATAAAATCAAAACGACTGTCAAAAAGTTCGTTTATTTCATCTTCTTTTAAAACGACATAAACATACTCTTCATCAAAAATACTTAGCATCTTTTTGATTACATTTGTGACGTTTGGAGTGCTTCGGCTTGGCTTAACAACAAGAGTGTTTCCACCCGCAATGGCAGAAATGACTGGAATCATCGTCAGTTGAAAAGGATAGTTCCAAGGAGACGCAATAAGAACACAACCGTATGGTTCACGAATTTTTAGTCCTTTTGATGGAAAGTTGAGAATTGAAGTGTGCACTTTTTTTGGCTTTGCAAAGCCCTTTAGGTGTTTTATCATATGATTAATTTCCATCATAACCATTCCAATCTCTGTGACAACAACATCAAATTCTTTTTTGTTTAAATCCTTTGCAAAAGCAGTGATTATTTGGTCATAATATGCCTTAACTTGCAGTCTAAGCCTCTTTAATTGCAAGACTCTAAAACTAACACTCAACGTTGCGTGAGTATTATAGTAGTTCTTTTGTTTTTCAATAATATTTAACATTTTTATTCTCCCTTTTTAATCGTTAAAGTTTCACACAAATTATTTATGTTTTTTTCTATTTTCATTAAAGTATTTGAATTGTAGTGTTCTTCAAAAATTTGTGAGAATTCTCTCAAACGGCTAGTTACATATTTCTCACCTAGTTTTGTGAGATTGTAAAAAATTGCACGTCGGTCTTTTTTATCTTCCGCAAATTCAATCTTTCCCTCTTTCAAAAGGCTTTTACAAAACATTGCGACATTAGATTTCGCTAGCGATAGTTCTTCTTTTATTTTTGAAGGGGATATATTTTTAGAGGTATAAATTAAAATTAAAATCTTGAATTTAAGAGAAAAAATCTCTTTTTCTAAAATTTTTGCCTTACTTTTACACAATTTTTGAATACATTGTTGAAAATTAATAATATTTATGCAAGTTTCATCTATCATTCTTAAAGTCCCTTTTAAAAGTAATAAAATTATAACAATTAAAGCCTTGCAAGTCAAACAAACAATCTAGTTTATTCTTTGAAAATAAATGACAATTTTAAATAAATTTGTCTTTTTGAGTTAGAAAAATATTTAAAAATGGCAGTATTTTAAAGAAAATACTGTTGCAATTTTTGTCATTTTACATTATTATTATTTTGCAAGCTATAAAAAACAATTAGCATGAACTTAACTTTGTAGTTTTACAATTCCACATTATATTTTTATCTTTGGAGGGGTATCGAAGTGGTCATAACGGGGCTGATTCGAAATCAGTTTGAGATTAACCTCTCGCGTGGGTTCGAATCCCACCCTCTCCGCCAAAAAGAATCGCGTTTGAACACCAATGGATATTATGTATTCATCAATGGTGTATCAGGCGCGATTTTTTATAAGTTACTAAAAAAAATATAGCTTAATTCACTATGCAAGATATAATTTTTATTACTAATTATTGTTTAAATATGAA
>CAYIZE010000004.1:20938-35850 GCA_964367785.1 uncultured Christensenella sp. | reverse complement strand
CATTCGGTTCATACCCGAAAGGTCGCTGGTTCGAATCCAGCCGCCACTACCAAAGAAAATCACTCGTTTTGAGTGATTTTTTTTCTTTTTCTAATTAAATTTCTAATTAAGTCTTATTATTGTCTTTTTTCTTCTAAAAATAAAATTTATTTATTATCTTTAATTTCAAAATTATAGGCACTTTTGCACATATCTTCAAGTTCCCGTTTTGTTTTAAAGTTAAGTTCTTTTTGAGCTTTGTCACAACTTGCATAACAAATGTCAATGTCCCCCTCGCGTCTTTTAGCAAATTCATAATTAATTTTCACATTGTTTGCTTTTTCAAAGGCATTTATTATCTCAAGAACACTGTAGCCAACGCCAGTGCCAAGATTATAAATTTTTAGCCCACAATTTTCATTTGCTTTAATAAGTGCTTTTAAGTGTCCATCTGCAAGGTCACACACGTGTATGTAATCCCTCACACCTGTTCCATCTTTTGTAGCATAATCATTGCCAAAAACTTGCAATTTTGACAATTTTTTTGTTGCAACTTTTGTTAAAAATGGCATTAAATTGTTTGGAATATCATTAGGATTTTCGCCGATAAGCCCGCTTTCGTGAGCACCAATAGGATTAAAATACCTGAGAATAACTATGTTTAAGTCCTTATTTGCATCATAGACGTCCATAAGCATTTGCTCGATGAAAAATTTTGTTCTGCCATATGGATTTGAAACGTCTCCTACTCTGCTTTCTTCGCGAATAGGCATCTCTTTTGCCCTGCCATACACAGTTGCACTTGATGAAAATATGAAATTTTTCACTTTAAACTCTTGCATAACTTTTAAAAGATTAATTGTGGAAATAAGATTGTTTTCAAAATATTTTATTGGTTTTTCTTTTGACTCTCCAACTGCTTTGAACCCTGCAAAATGAATAACATCAGTTATTTTATTTTCAGCAAAAACTTTTCTTGTGTCCTCAATGTTTAATAAATCCACTTTGTAAAATTTAAAAGTTTTACCTGTAATTTTTTCAATTTGACTTTTAACCTCAATTTTACTGTTAGATAGATTGTCTATGACGACAACTTCATAACCATTATTTAAAAGTTCCACACATGTGTGAGAGCCTATGAAACCTAAGCCCCCTGTTAATAAAATAGACATAGTTTTCTCCTTTTTTTTCTATAAATATTTTAACATAAAAATAAAATTGAGTCTAACTTTTAAGCACGAGTGAGATTTTTATCCTATAATTCAACATTTACTTTAAAAAAAATAATAAAAAATCATTCAAATAATTTTTGAATGACTTTTTTTGCAATTTTTTAATTATTAATGATTTTAAAAATTTTTATTCTTGAAAAGGAGTTTCTTGTGGATTTTCAAGCATTTTTCTATTTTTTCTCTCAATCACATAATCCATAATTGTTTTACCAAGCAAATCTTTTTGAGCAGTGGCTTCCTTATTAAACATTGCCATATATGCCAAGTTTTTAAGTCCAACTTTTGCACTAATCATTCCTATATTGCAACCATTAATATCTTTTTGAATGACGGCAATTTCATTATTAAGTGCCAAAGCAACTTGCTCTCCCATTCTATTTTCAGCACAAATCATACCAATATTTCTGCCTAAATTATCTTGTTGAATGGACGCTTCTTCATTATAAAGCGCCTTTCTAGAAGTTTCGGAAAGTTTGTTTAATGCACAGTGCATACCGATGTTATTTCCGTCTTTATCTTGCTGAATTGCGGCTTTTTTGTTGTCTAATGCAAAAAGTGTAAGATCTTCAAGTTGACATATTGCACAGAGCATTCCAATGTTTCGCCCTGCCATATCTTGCTGAGTGGCAGAAATCGGATTTTCAAGCGCAATTTGAGTTGCTCTTTTTAGCCCATTAGAAGCGGCATAATGCCCAATGTTTGCACCAAATTTATTTTGGTGAATGGACGCTTCTTCATCTTTTAGCGCTTTTATTGTTGCTTCTTCCAACCCATTAGAAGCGGCATACATTCCAATGTTAGAGCCAAAAGCACTCTCTTGATTAGATGCCTTTTTGTTGTCTAGTGCTTTTAGCACAATATATTCAAACTCATTTACTGCGGCATACATTCCAATATTGTAGCCGTCTACATCTTGCTGAGTGGAGGCAATCTCATCATCTAACGCAAGCATTATAATCCTATCTAATCTCCTCTGGGCTGCATACATTCCAATATTTTTCCCAAATTTATCTTGAAAAGTAAGTGCTTTTGGATATTTAGCAATAGTTTCTAGAACCAGGTCTTCAACTTGTTCTTTATATTCCTCTCCACTTCGTCCCCTTAAATTCATATATTTCCTAATTACTTTCATCATTTCATTTGCAATTTTCTCTAATTTTTTATCTATTTTTCTGTTTTTCATTTTATTGTCCCTCGTTTCTGACATTTAATTTTAACAAACAACCTAAGGGGTGTCAATAGCCTAAATTATTGTAGAATAGTTCTTTAAATATTTTGCGTATTAATGATTAGATATATTAGACATAAAAAATATTCAAATATTATTTATTTTAAAATTTTTATTGACATTTTAAAAATATTATTGTATTATTTGTATAGATTTTCTGGCAGAGTGGCATATTAATTATATACACTTGCTAAATTGGAAACTAATAAACCCAAAAACATTTTTTGTCTTTTATGTTATCCAAGAAAATTTTAAAGGAGGATAATATCTATGGAAGACAAAACATTAGTTTGTAAAGATTGCGGAAGAGAGTTCGTTTGGACTGTTGGAGAGCAAGAATTCTATGCTCAGAAGGGTTTTGAAAACGAACCTACAAGATGCCCAGATTGCAGAAGAGCTAACAAAATGAAGAGACAATCAGACAGACAATCAGACAGAAGAGGTAGATAAATAAATTAAAGTCATATGAAATTCATATGACTTTTTTTATTATCCAAAAAGAGTCCCAAATGGAACTCTTTTTTTCTTTTTTTAATTTTCTTTTATCTTTTGAAAGCTTAAAATAAATCTAAAAGATTTTTTAGATAATCTCCAATGCCACTAATCTTTTGGATAACTCCTATTGCTAACTCAAGTTTAGCATATAATTCAGGAATATCTCCAAGATTCAATAATCCAACTTGAGCAGCCAAATAATTCTTAATTCCACTTTTCACAAGACCAATAACTATGTTGGAAACTTTGCCAAATAAATTCATCTTTTCCCAACCATCTGTGCGTCGAATGTTATCTTTCCAACTGTCCATACTTGCTTCAATCCAAATTAAAATAGCATTTGTGGCTCCAATATCATTTTGATCACTATCCATTAGGGCAAGAATGATATCAAGCGCAAGTTTAACGCCTTCTAATGCTGGCCCTAGATTTTGACCTTCCTCGCTTGCCTCTTCAAATATTTCAATAGCGTCTCTAACTGCACAATATGATTGATATATTTGTCTAGATCCCTCAATCCCAGCTTGAGCCTCATCCATATATTTTTGAATACTTCCTGGTTTATGCAACCAATCCGACACTCTAAACGCAGCATTCCAAGGGGCAACATCTTCATTTACACCATTAACTTGAATGTTTGGCATATTAAGCATCCATAAAACTGGAACTTTTATATCAAAATCAATCGCACCAAACCACCCAAGATTAATGTGTATATTTACTGTCTTGATATACAAACAGAATTCAGCATAATAATTTGCCCAAGTTTTCAAATATGTTATTGGATAGATATTTATATATGTGACATTAAGTTTATCTTGCAACACTAATCTGGCATCTAATTCTATATTTGAATCAAACCATAAAGAGCCATATATCTTTCCATTAAAAGTAGGGGTTTCAAAGGTATCCTCATACCATTCTCTTGTTGCAACCAAATCACCCATAGTGGAAGTTCTGTCAAAATATATTGCGAGAGAGAACCCTGCATATGGAGTTATATCGTCCACAACTCTATCTAATATAGTCTCTTCACTACCCTTTTGCTTAATAATACCGCCACTAAATTGAACAAAAGTGTTGTTTGATGCATAAATTCCGTCATAATAGAAATATCTTGTTTTTCCGTCGCCAATAAACTCGTCATTTTTCATTTCTTCATATGCCGAATAAGAATAAGCACCACTAACCATGATATATTGTCTACTCTTATTATTTTGAATAACTCCTTGTTCAAAAATCTCTATTTTGGAATTAACTGAATAGATACCACCACCAAATCCACCGATACCATTATTTCCTGACGCCTGATTTCCACCAATAATACCTTTAACATTAACGATTGAATTTAGAGCATACACTCCGCCACCTGCGTTTGTGGCTATATTATAGTTGATATAGTTATAACTTATATTTTTGCTTATTTCACCCTTTTCTTTAATTGTGAGTGTTGCATTTGAAAGATAAACTCCACCACCATTCGTTGCTTTATTTGCTAGATAAATTCCTTTACCCTCATCGTCAAGAGCACTTCTTCCAATATTACATTTCACCATAACAATCGTCGTGCTTGTTCCACCTGCCACATAAATCCCGCCACCATCATTTTTTGCAAAGTTTGAAACGATATCCATCGTGAAGTTATCTTTCTCAGAAGTTCCAGTTGTGCCAAAATTATAAGTTTTTGATGAAGTGTCCAGTGCATTAATGTAGACGCCTCCACCAGAACCAGCACTATAATTGAATGCTACTGAACCACTCCTAAAGGTTGCTGATGCATTTTTATCAATATAGACACCACCACCATTTCCATAGGCATAGTTTGAGTAATCTGTTTCGCTTGCGGTTATAGGCTCATCTGCACTTGCATCGCTGATGTCTTTCCCAACTGTTCCACCTTTCAAATTGAATGTTCCTGCAGTGGCAACATACACTCCACCTCCGTCGTGAATTGCAGTGTTGTTTTCAATTTTAGACAAAGATTCTAAGTTTAATGTTCCTGAAAATATAAACACTCCACCACCATTTATCGCTTGGTTATTTGAAACTTTGAGTGATGAACCGAGAGTGACAATTCCGCCTGCAACATATACTCCTCCGCCATTTTCAGTGGAATTATTTTCATATATATAACCCGAGTTTGCTTTAAGCGTTCCTCCATAAACGTATACCCCTGCACCATTCAAAGCGCTGTTAGAAATAATTCCATATTTTGGCTCTTTCGTTGTTTCGTCAAGGCTCACATCAATTGACAAAGTTATTATTCCGCCGTCCATTGCAATTCCGCCACCTGTTTGACTGGCTGTGTTGTTTGAAATTCTCGTGTTTTTAATTTCCATCGTTCCAGTGGAGAAAATGCCACCACCTTGACTTGTGACAAGCGTGCCATTATCTCCATTGTCGTCAAATACAGCATAATTTAATGTAATATTTGCACTTGAACTCACAAACATCGCACCACCTTTATAGGCATAATTGCCTATAAACGAAGCAGAAATTACTGATTTTTGTTCAACTTCGCCTGTCGTAGCTTTGGAACTTATGTATATTCCTCCACCTTCAGATGAAGTCAAGCTTGAAGTTTTGTTATTGTTAATCTGCACAGATGTTTTTATGTCTGCAATGCAATCTTCCCCTATATACAATCCACCACCACTTCCACTGACTGTGTTTGAAGAAATTGAAGCTTTTGTTATGTTAAGATAAGCCAATTTTTCACTAACTCCATTAGCATAAATTCCACCGCCATTTGTAGCAGAGTTGTCTGAAATTATTGCGCTTTCAACAGAGGAATTTTCATTTCCAAAATTAAACGTGCCAGAAGCAACATACACACCACCGCCATTTGTAGCAGTGTTGTCTGAAATCTCACCTGAATTTATGCAAAGGGCACTTTCATCGCCCGCCACATACAATCCTCCGCCATATGCTGCCTCGTTTTCATATAGTTTTACACCTTTATATGTCACTACTCCTCGTTCATAGTATATCCCGCCTCCATTCAAAGCCTCGTTATCAGAAATAATAACGTTATCTAAAATATAGGAAGAGTAGTTATTCAAAGTTGAAGTAAGGTAAAGTCCTCCACCATTTGTGAAATCGATGTCTCCATTTGAAGAAATTGCTCCTGATTCTAGGTTAAGGCTTCCGCCTGCAACAAACACTCCAGCACCATTTATAGCAGTATTTAAAGTTATTGATGAAATTACATTTTGACTGCCTTTATTTCTCATCACAAACAAGCCAGTTGAATAGACCCCACCACCACTCTCGCTTGCAATGTTTAATGTTATCAACCCCTTATTCATAGTGAATTCACCTAAATAGTAGTCTTCTGCTGAATTTATCACTCCACCCACAAACACACCTGCACCCAAAATGGCTGTGTTTCTTGCAATCTCACCACCATTCATCGTAAACGAGCCAAAAAGATTTCGAGATAAAGAAGCATTTGCATCAACATACACTCCACCGCCGTTCCCTGTTGAAATGTTGTTTGAAACATTAGACAAATTGCTCAAACTATCTGACATAATGAAATTGCCTTTCTCTCCCACAAACACCCCAGCACCATTCACTGCCTCGTTGCTTGAGATATAAGAGGAAGATGTCGATGAAGTCATATTCACATCTCCATCGCTAACATACACTCCACCGCCATCAAAGGTTGCTGAGTTGTTCAAAATCTCTCCACCGTTTACATTTAGGCTGGCGGTTTCTGTCACAAATACGCCTGCTCCGTAGTTTGCAACGTTATAACTTATCGTCGCAGTTTCACCACTCAAATTAAAGACACTTGTGCTTCCCGTAAGGTAAACACCTCCACCATTTTCCGCTGTGTTATTTCCAACATTTCCGCCAGTCATATTAACAGTTCCGCCATTCACATAGATTCCACCGCCATTTCCTCTACCGTAACTTACTATTAATTCATTTTCTGTGATAAAAATCTCTGTTGATTCATTATAACTCACGCTTCCAGATGAAATATTGAATGCTCCACCACCGCAGACATAGACTCCAGCGCCATTTCCTCCAACATAAGCGTTGTTATCAATCACTTTTGTCGCAAGATTTGATTTTGTGGCTTCGCCTATTACTCCTCCGTCAAGAGTCACAGAGCCTCCATTAACATAAATACCACCGCCATTCTTTGCGTTGTTTGAGATTACCTTTGAAACAGCAACCCCAACTCCGTATATGGATAAATCTCCATTTTCTCCAACATAAATTCCGCCACCAAAATCTGTTGCTATGTTTGAAGATATAACGCTTTCGTTTGCCATTTCTGCAACGCCGTCCACAAACATTCCACCGCCGAATTTTGCTGTGTTTAATGAAATACTACTATTGTCTAAAATAATATTTTCATCACTATATATTCCTCCGCCATTTCCTGAGGCTACGTTTGCGGAAATAGAACTATTTCTTATATTAAGAATTCCTTTACTATAAATTCCACCGCCATTCACTGCTTGGTTTAAAGATATTAAGTCTACAGACGAACTGATTGTAATGTTTGAATTTTCAGTTCCAAAAATTCCTCCGCCATTCACTTTGGCAGTGTTCTTTGAGATTAACACACTGTTTCCGAAAGTGACTGTTGCATTGTCCACATAAATTCCACCGCCAGAATTATTTGCAGTGTTTCCAACGCTTTCTGCCATATTTCCACTAACTAAGAGGTTGTTAAGTTCAAGCGTTCCACTTTCCACATAAATTCCACCGCCGTTTGAAGCCTCATTATTGCTGATAATCGTGTTTGGATTATTTATTGTTCCTCTTGTGACAAAGCGTCCCGACTTAACATAGATTGCTCCGCCGTTACTTGCAATGTTTGAAGAAATTTCAACTCCCTGCAACCGAACCATTCCACTTGTGAAGTCAACTCCATCAAAAATGGTCTCAACATAAATCATTCCATTGTCAGAAGTGTTGCTTGAAATTACAGAATCAATAATATCTAAAGTGGCATTTCCAAAGACATATATTAAGCCATTACCCGACGTGGAAGAATTTAATATTGAAATATTTTTTGCGACAACACTTCCGCCAGTGATATTAAGAGCAGTTCCAGCAGAACTTCCCAAAAGTCCATTGAAAATAACATTGTCAAGTTCAACTTCACCATTTGTTACATTAATAATGCTATTTGACGACATTAAAGTTTTTCCATTTTCATCTTTAAAACTGATTAGGTTAAAATTGTAGATGTTAAAATAAGACTCAACACTTGTTAGGGAAATTTTGAACATATCATAGATTGTCCCGTTATGAAGATTTTTCATAGCAGTTCCAATGACTTCAACCCCACTCTCTGTGATATATCCTGAATTTAATGTAAGTCTATAATCTCCCGAAAGCGTAAATGTTTCTATAATTGACATATCATCTTTAAAGACAACAATAACACTTTCCACTCCCTCTGCAAGTCTTGAAAGAGCAGTTTTAATATCCATAAAATATCTTTTAATTCCATCTGAAGTTTTAGAAACATTTTTTGCACCAATAACGACATCAAAATCATCAATGATGAAGCAATATTCTTCGCCGTTTTCGTCCTCACCATAGAAAAGTTGTTCGCTGATGTTTCTAAGGTCCGTAATTTCATTTGAATAACAGGCAATAATTTCAAGATAATCATTCCAAAGATAATCTACCTTGACATTAATTGGAACGTTGCCTTTATAATTCCCATTAACATAAATTATAGAATTGCCATACAGATAGACGCTGTCGGTTATGGATAAATAGACACAAATATCCGTCATCTGACCATCTTTCATTCCTGCACCAATGGTGAAATTGTGCGTTCGTGCTGAATTTACAAAAATCCCATCACCCAAATTAGTGGCTGTGTTGCTTAAGATGGTGGCACTCTCGATAGTTATTTTTGCATTAAACTCCATATAAATTCCGCCACCATTAATCGCTTTGTTTTGTGACAATCTAACGGAACTTGAATTTTCATCTCCAAGATAAAGGACACTATATGCGCAAACGTAAATTCCACCACCATTATTGACAGTGTCAGTTTTGCCATTTAGAGTAATACTTATATTTTGCAAGAGTGACACAAGGGATTTATAGACATACATTCCCGCTCCATCATATCCCTCATTAGAAGATATATATGTTGTATTTTCACTATCTGAAAGGACTTCGACACCGCTGAGATATATTCCTCCACCAAGCCCACCAACACCATTCGTTCTCACTGCTGTGTTGCCACCAACAGTTCCACCCGAAAGCAACACTGCTGTTGTGTAATCTAGTGAAATTTCATCTGCGTTTGAAGTGTAGCCCTTAACATAAATTCCACCACCATTCACTGCACTGTTCTTTGAAATGCTTCCTCCAAAGATTGAAAGAACTGTTTTGTTTTCAAAAGATTGATTAATTCTTACGCTATAATTTTGAGTGTCCTCAATGTAAATTCCACCGCCATAATTTCCTGCCAAATTGTTTGAAATTGTTGTGTTGTTGCTTATGTTTTTATCAACACTAATCTCAACTGGATTAAATGAATTTGTGTTTAAATAACTCTTTCCATAAATTCCACCACCATTAATTGATGCATAGTTATAAGATATATTAGCAGTGCCATAGATATCTATGGAAATTCCTTGAACATATATTCCTCCGCCAAATCTAGCAGAATTTGAGTGAGACTCTGCAGTTGCTGTCACAGTGGATTCTGCTCCAATGAGTCCACCAGATATGTCTGCCGTTGAATTAACTGAGAAATATATCCCGCCTCCAAACTTTGTCGCAAAGTTGCCTGAGATTACGCCCGAAGACATATAAAAACTTGCATTTGAGCAAACATACACTCCTCCACCATTTCCGTTTGTTGACTCTGCATCATTACTTATTGAACTATTGTTTGAGATTTCACCACCTTCAAGATAAAGTGTGCCTTGCACCAAAACTGCTGCCCCATTAAGTTCAGTTCTCTCATTTGTCAGTTTAACGCCCTCACCCAAAATCAATGTGCCACCACTTGCAACGTTTATAAGCCTTGAATAGGAATTATAGGTGTCATTTTCGCTTGAACTACTTCTTCCTCCACTGAATACAATCTTATTATTTGCATAATTTTCTCCGCAAAATTCTTGATAGGCTTTGTCAAACGCTGGATTAATTCCAATATATATAGTGTCACCTGATAAAATATTTAGCATTTCATCTTCAAAATCGCCTGACTCTGTCTTTCCACGAGAAATTGTTATGCTTTCTTGTCTTGCAGAGAGTGTGAATGATTTATGCACTCCGTTATAATTTGAATAAAGTGTTTCATTAATTTGATATATTCTTTCACCTTCGCTCATAACATTCATTAAGATAAGCCCACCGTCTTCCACCAAAAGCACAGCCTCTTTTAAAGTTGCACAACCGTAGGCAAGTTCATAAGTCGACACCTCACCACTCAATATCGTTCTTACGACTTGGAAATATTGAGGAGTTAGAATAGCAAAATTACCCTCATTCTTTTCAAAACTTTGAGCAAGCAAGAAACCAGACATTAAAGGAAGATTGAAATATTCAAGCAAATAGTTTGACTCATCTGTGGCGTTTAAAGAACTTGATTTCACAACTTTTAAAACTCTGTCGCCATATGTCTTATTTAAAACACCAAGTGTAATTTGATGACCTGAACCCTCAAAAATATTACTGTCGGCTGGATCGGTTGAAGACTCTAATATGTTCAGCCATGCGTTTTTCTTCGCTATCAAAATTGTGTCATTAATCTCATCAGCAAAGCCTGCCAATGTAAAGAGATTATTCTCGTCGCTTTCTTTTTCGATGCAAATTGAACCAGAATTTAAACCCTCTGAAACATTATCAAATGAACAAAGCCCATAGACATTAACAATTCCACCTTCAAAATATATACCTTGACCATAGACATCTATGTCACTGCCGGCTACAATCCTGTTTCCGACAAATTCAACACTTGTCATATCCACAGTTGCACCATTCACATACATTCCAGCCCCACGTTTTCCATCGAGTGAGGTGGCGGAAGAAGCATTTATATAGTTGTTACTAATTGAAACAGAACCGCTCGACATTGAAACATTTCCGCCAATGAGATAAAGCCCTGCACCAAAACCATAGGAAGAATTTGAGGAAATGCCACACGCTACTTCATTATATTTGTTTATATAAAGTGAACCAGAAGATTGATAAATTCCGCCTCCAAAACTACTGCTAGAATTAGTTGCGTTATTTGTTGAAATTACTGTTGCATATAAATTCACAACGCCTGTTATGCTGTTATAAATTCCACCACCAGAAGTTGCAGAATTTGACGTGATTTCAGTTTGATAGATGTCAATTATTCCACCACACAAGAAAATTCCTGCACCATTAACCGCTTTATTAAGTGTGATGCTTGACACAGCACCTTCATAGTCAACTCTTGCCTTTCCTTTCAAAATGTAAACTGCTCCACCATTTTCCGTTGTCTGCTTAACCCCTGTTGCTGAAGTTATCTCACCATTTGCGTCCATGGTGCAACCCTCAATTTCAAGGTTATAATTATTTCCGAGAAGATTTGCATTCAAAGAGATTGCTCCGCCATTTTGTGCGAAGTTGCTTGTTAGTGTTGAAGATGATAATTTTGCAAACCCATCATTAATGATATAGATTGCTCCGCCATTATTTGTGGCTTTGTTTGAAATGAAATCTGAACTCTCCGCCTCAATTTTTCCCTTTACAACTATCACTGCTCCGCCATTCTCTGCAATGTTTGAATTAAAAGTCACATTTGAAAGAGTGCTTGTCAGTTGAGAATTAAGGAAAATTGCTCCACCTTCAAGAGTTGCTGTGTTGCTGACGAAATTTGCGTCACTAATATTCACTAAACCAGCATCAACATATATTGCTCCGCCATTTTCTGCATTATTTCCGCTAAAAACACTTTCATTATTTTGATAACTTGAAATTTGCAAAATGCCGTTACTCACATATATTGCTCCACCATTTTTTAAAGCGTTATTTTGGACATTTGCATCAGAACTATCATAAATTCCATATTCGCCACCTTGAATTTCCACTTTTCCATTTTCAATATATATTGCTCCACCATATTGAGCGGTGCATGCATATATTGAGGAATTTACAATTTTAAGAGAATAATTATCTGTGCTGTTTCCATTAACATAGAACGCGCCACCTCTGTTTCCCTCAATTTTTTCAACAACTCCAGTGTTTGGTGTGATGAGCTCCAGTTTTAAAGAATTTGTGGCGAAATTGTTGATAATTTCAAGTCCAGAGTTCACAACAACAACTCCAGTTCCTCCAATATAGACAAGTGAACTAGAATTTTCCACACCAGAGCCTGTGAGATAGAAGTTTGTGTTTAGAGTTGATGCAAGAGGATTTGTTTCATCTAGATTAAATGACAGAGTTCCATAAACTGCAAAGAGAATACCTGTGTAATTTCCGTCTCTTGAAATGCTGTAACCTCTTCCGTTTGCACCTGCTAACCCAGAATCTTTCGACACTATCACCACTTCTTTATCTTGTGGAACAGTGACAATCGAATTAGCATCAATAATTTGCTCTTTAATGAGTTGCAAAATGCGTTGTTCTCCACTTGGAATCTGCATCAATGCGTCTTTTAATGTTGCATAGTTTTCAAGTTTATTTGTGTCTGTTATGTCCACAACTGTCGCCTGTGCAACATAAACATTCACATCAATCAACGTGAACCCAACATCATATCCAAAGAATTTTGACACTCTTGCATAACTTGCTTTTGTGAAAGTGGCAACCAAAGTCTCTTTATTTGCGTAATCATATTCAAAGGCAAGCATAATCCTCGAACTATCACTTAAACTCTTATCAATGATTGTGATGATTGCATTTTCCACAAGACAGACCATATTTGCACTACTGAGATTTGTTGAGTCAATTAGTGTTGAATTTGAAATTTGAAGAGCATTTTTTGAAGTGTTATTAAGATATATTCCAGAATATTTGTCATTATCCACTTCGGATATGTTTTCACTAATTGTCACAGTGTCAAGAGTAACAACTGCTTTGTTTGTGATGTATATTGCTCCGCCAAGCCCTGTTTTTGTGAGTGGCAAGTTTCCATCTTTTGCAATGTTGTTTGAAATTGTTGCGTTTGAAATGGTGAGAGTGTTGTCGGCAAACACGCCTGCACCATTAAGAGCAGTGTTACTATCAATCAAAGTGTTATTATAAATCATTAAATTTGGCACTTTGGAATTTTCTTTAGCAAGATAAATTCCGCCACCATTTGATACTGCGTCATTAAACGAAATCTCACTTCCGTCAAATTTTATTAAACCGCCAGAAGCAAACACTCCTGCACCATTTACAGATTTGTTGTCGCATATAACCGCTGAATGCCCAAGGACTACTTCTGAATTATTGTTAACATAAATTCCACCACCATTATTCATTGCCTCATTGCCTGCCATAGAATTTCCAACATATGTCTTTTGAGATGATGTGCCAACTTCAACTAGTCCACCAGACACATAAATTCCACCACCATTTCCACCCATATTTTGGAAAATATTTGCTTTGTTTGAAACGATATTCGCCCCATTTATTGTCACTTCACCATTTTCAATGTATAATCCACCACCATAGACGGCTTCATTGCCTGAGATTGTGACCCCTAACTTTATGTTAAGTTGTGCATTAAGCACATAGATTGCACCACCGAAATAGGACATATTATTTTGAATGAAAAGATTATCTCCCAAAAGATTTAGCACACCGCTCGCCACAAAAATTGCCCCGCCATAATTGCTATTCACACTCTCATTTCCATATTGGATTTGTCCAGCGGATATAATAGATTCTCCCCACGTTTCTTCTATTGTTGAGGCAAAGTATATGTTTCCTCCGTTTATTGCACTGTTGCAAGAGATTGTTGAATTTGCGTTTGTCATTTTCAAAATTCCACTCGCTCCGACATAAATTCCCCCGCCGTTATTTGTGGCAAAATTTCCCGCAATTTGCATTCCAACAGCGTTTAAGTTGCCACTTCTGGAGTTTGAACCAATTGTGGCATCTTCAACAACAAGCGTTCCATTCATCACAGCGATTGCACCACCATTTTTAGCGTTGTTAGAATAAACAGACGCATTATTTCTCAACTTAACAAAACCCTCGTTAATGAAAATTGCTCCGCCGTCTTTTGCTGAGTTTGAGAAAATCTCGACAAAGGAGATATCCACAGCCAAACTCTCGTCTTGAATGGAAGTGTCAACATATATTGCTCCGCCAAGACTTGCCGAGTTGCTATACAAATAAACATCTCCGTTAAACTCGTTCATAATAAGCCTGCTATAACCATAGAGATAAATCGCTCCGCCATTTAAAGCCTGATTATTATAGATTGCTCCAGCGGTGATTGTCACAGTGCTATTTTCCGCATATATTGCTCCGCCACTCGTTGAAAGTGGAGTTGTGCCACTGCTGTCGCCATTGTCGCAAATTGTCGCTCCGCTTATTGTGAGCGAGCCAGAGACGACATTTATTGCACTGCCAACTGTGGCAATGTTGTTTTTGACAATTAAATTTTCTTTTAGTGTTAAGTTGCCTCCGTTTACAAACACAAAGCTCTCGCTTTGAACAGCACTTCCATCAAAGTTAAGCACTGCGTCTTTAAAATCCACACTATTTCCATCGCTTCCAAAAGCACCACCAAAATTAGCATTTATTGCATTCACTTCAAAAATATAATCAGTGGTAAAGCTTTCCGCTCTTTTCAAAGTAATTTCTCTATTATTTTGAGAATAGCCGTCTTGTCCCTCTTGCAAAAGTTCATAGCCTGCAAGAAGAGTTATGTTTTTTGAAATTGTAATTTTTTCACTTAAAATAAGGTTGTATTTTATCATAACATAATCGCCATCTGTTGACGCATTGACTGCTTCTTTAAGTGTGGCAAAGTTGCTGACAAACACTTTACTGGAATTATAAAGAGAGAT
>CAYIZE010000004.1:2978-20838 GCA_964367785.1 uncultured Christensenella sp. | reverse complement strand
CTTTCCTCACTTTCAAACACTGCGTATTCGCAATTATAGAAAGCATTTTCACCCACTGTTTCCACTGAATTTAAGAATACTATTTTTGTGAGAGTGTTGCAATTTTCAAAAGCACCCTGTTTTACTTCGCTTTCGCTTATAATTACTACTTCTGTGAGGCTTGTTGGCATTTTGTCAATTCCGCCAAAAATGAAAGCAAAGTTATTACTGTCGCTTCGCACTCCTCCCACGAATGGAATATAAATTGAGGTTAAGTTAAGGCAATTTTCAAATGAACTTTGTGCTATTGACGTCACTGTGTTATCAATGATAACCTTTGTGAATTCAGTGCCATAGAAAGCATAAGTCATAACACCACTAATAGTTATCTCGTCGACACCAAATGTTTCAAAACTTATTTCATACTCATCTGCACTTGAATTTGAGATGAGGAAAGTGTGAAGTCTCATTCCGTTTGAAATGTCATACAAATTGCCACTATTACTAATAGCATATTTTCCATTACCACTTAAAAGCGTGATTGTTGTGATTGAACTGCTGATAAAAGCACCATTCTCGATAATTGTGTCATTTGGAATATTTACTACTGATGTTAGGTTAGAAAGATTTCTAAAAGCAAACTTGGAAATACTTTCAAGACTTGTCATATTGCTTAAATCAAGAATTTCAATATTAGCGAGTTCGTCGCAAACTAAAAATTCACCAATGATTGTTATGCTGTTTCCAAGTGTTACGCTTGTTCCGTCATAAATAAGTTTGCTGTTTGGGAGAATTAGATTTGAATGAGCGTTTATGTTTGCTCGCCCTAGAACACTCAATCCCACAATAGCACTTTCATCATATTCAAAATAGAATGGGTTTGTGTATTCACTCCAAACTGCAAACAAAGTGATGTCACCACTGAATTTGACACTATTGCTTCCATTCACTTTTTGACCTGGAAGATAACTTGCGTCTTCAGCGTTTTCAAAGAGTGACCAGCCGACAAAATAGGCATATACATTTTCATCATAATCTGCGATAAGCCATTCATTATTATTTTTGTCTTTGAAGATAAGTTCTGTTTCTGTGGTGAAATCTGCAACATTTGTTGTGTTTGAATTGTTTGAAAGAATGCCTGTGGTGTCGCCATTTATGACGTCATATATTGTGTTAAAATTATATGTTATCGTGTATGTTCCAGTGAGGACTCCATAAAGAGTGATGACATCATATGTCACCTGTTGGCTGAGAAGAATGCTTTGCATCTTTTCATTTGTCAGCACAAAGGACTCACTTAACAAGCAATCAACAACACTTGTGTTTTCATTGAATGAATAGCCCAAAAGAACAATTTGCTTGTTTAGATTGCCATACAAAATTGTTTGAGTTATTGAGCCCTCGTCAATGTAGACATTAGTCCCTGACGAGTATGTTGTTATGCTTTGTGTTGCAAAATAAGAGTCTTCCAAGCCGTTTATAAGATATTTCAAAGAGTACGTTTTTGCGTGCCATGCAACATACAGCATAAGTTCACCCGAAGTGAAAGTTTTAAGATTAATGTTCGCTGAGTCATTTAAGAAAGTAATAGCCCCAACATTTGAGACGAGGTTCGTTATGCTTAAATAACCAAGTTCAAATCCTGCATAAGTAAACCCAGCATTTTCAAGTTCTTGTTTTGAAATTGTGACGTAACCATTTGCTTCACTTTCTTTTTCAAAAAGTAAATCTTTTCCGTTGTTTGAATTAACAACAACTTTTCTCACTGCAGTGATTCCATAGAGTTTTATAACCGCGCTGTCTTGAGATGTCAAATTTATCACTTTCGCATGGTCGATAAGTTCTGGCTCTAAAGTTTCAGTGTTTGTTGTCCAGCCAACAAAGTAGTGCTTTGCGTCAATAGCAAACAAAACTAAATCAGCAACATATGGCAAGTAATCTTCTGTATCGCTATCATACGAATAGATGTTACTACTGAGAACAGACGAACTACCGACTGATGAATATAACTCAACAACATATGTGTTTTGCTCCCACACTGCAAAGACGGTGACAACTTCCTCTGTTGTCAAGTTGCGAACACTTTCGCCTAAGTTGAATACTAAACTATCATCTACTTTCCAACCAACTTGATGATAACCTTCTGCTTGATAAGTCCCAGCTTGCAACTCAAAATATTGTCCAAAGGTTACAACTTGATCGCTAAATTCACCAGTGACACTCTTGTTTGAGAGGTTTCCGTTATATTTCACAACATATTCATTAGCCGTCCAAATAGCATAAAGGTCTATTGTATCAAAATTATCTGATGTTAAATTTATAACTTTTTCCAAAAATGAAAAGTCCATTCCGCTGTTATCACTCTGTGTGTTCCATTGTTGTGCGGTGTAGCCGAGCGAAATAAAGGTTTTGTTGTTTTCAATGTAAAAATAAGTGTCATAGGCACACTGAACTTCTTTTGTTTCTTCAATTTCACCGTCTG
The DNA here is from genome assembly GCA_964367785.1 of uncultured Christensenella sp. Lineage (GTDB taxonomy): Bacteria > Bacillota > Clostridia > Christensenellales > UBA1242 > UBA7862. The sequence goes on along the minus strand of CAYIZE010000004.1, from coordinate 18,377 downwards.
AGTAATTTGAATGATAGATTACACTATATGAATTTGCGTTCCAAATGGCAAAAAGAGTTATGTCATTTGCAGGCATTTTGAAAATGCTAGATGTGTTATTATAAACATTTCCACTTGAAAGTTGAGAGTCGTTAAATGAAAATAGTGTGTAGCCATGGCGAGTTAGATTTGAAGTCAAATCGGAAAGCACCGCAGCACCATATGATGTTCCGTCTGTGTCAATAAAAACATTGACAGTGATTTTTCCGTCACTCAAAAATTCAAAATATGATGAATTATTACTCAGCAATGCAGAATTTCCGCTGACTCCTTTGGTGTCGTTTAAGTCTATTGTCAAAACATAATACATACTCGACCAAATTGCATAGACATTAATGTCTCCATATGGCATTTTGATTGAGGTTGCAATCTCGCCTTGTGAAGAAATCAAAGAGGTGTTCCATTCAATGAAATATGTATTATTTTTATTTGCTGAGACTTTTTGCTCGTTGTGACTTTGCGACTCCACTGAATTATATATGGATAAAATATTTGACAGGTCATCAAGATATTTCACTTCCACTATAATTGTATCTCCAACAACTTTATAGTTATATAATGAGAGAGCGTTTGTGAAATCTCCGCCGTTAGCGTTTATTGTAATGGTGTATATTGCTTCCATAATAACAACATATTGATCTATTGCTTTCACTCTAAAGCGATTAGGACTTGTTTGCAATTTATAGACGCTATTCACATCAAACAATTCAGCATTACAAGTGAGATTATCTGCAAATTTAACCACATTAACTTTTGTCCCAGCAATCACAGTTGCATAATCAATCAGGTCAATGACAACTTTTTCATTTTCACCACTTATACTTTCGCTCACAAATATCATTGCACCGGATTGAAGAACAACTCTGTCAAGAACTGAATATGTCCCACTGAAATATAGTTCACCAGCACCAGCAAGGTTGTCAACATAAATTGTTCCAACATTTGAACTTGTTCCAATGTTTCCGCCAGAGATTTTCACAATTCCAGCAGAATTTCCATATCCAACATATATGTCGCTTCCTTTGCCTGTTTCACTGTTTGAAAGTAAATTCTGGAAAATATTACCATTTCTTACTTTAAAAGTTCCTCTGTAAACTGCCACGCCACCGCCAAATTGTGCTGTATTGTTTTTAATTATTCCATTTGTTAAGTTGATAGTGTGTTTTGCATATGTCATCTGACTATCTCCAACGCAAACTCCACCTCCATAAGTTGCAGAATTGTTTGCAATAGTCACCCCGTTAAGGCTCATCGTAACACTATTGTTCATATTATTACCCATAACAAATATTCCGCCACCATAAACTGCTTCATTTCCAGTTATGCTAAATTGTTCCTCATTCACAGAGCCATTTCCAAAGGTGAATAGTCCGCAATTAAGAGCGAGATAAATACCGCCACCACGTCCACTTGCGATGTTAAGATAAACTTTTCCATTAAGCATTCTTCCACTCAAACTGCTTTCAAAATAAATTCCAGAGCCATCTATTGCTGTGTTACTATAGATTTCACCGCCAATCATTTCAAAATAAGACGACGAAACATACACTCCACCACCATTATTTGTCGCAAAGTTTCCGTAAATTTTTGTAGCAGAATTGATTGTAATTCCACTCTTTGAATATACTCCTGCTCCACAAAGAGCAGTGTTATTATTTATTTTCGCTCCACTTAAAGTGAGCAGTCCTGTTGAATTTATTCCGCCACCATTTGAAGTGCCAGCATTATTCGTCACAGTGACACCCTCGCCAAGAGTGAGATTTCCATTTTCTGAAATATAAATTCCGCCATATATTGTCGCAATATTATTTCCGTCAATTATCAAATTATAAAGAGTGCTAATCTCAACCTCTGCCCCAATGTTTAAAATATAACCACCAAAAGCCGTCTCTCTTACAAGTCTAACATCACCGATTGTGGACACGCTGACATCTCTTGAAATATTAATTGGACTGCTGAGTTGAATTTCATTCTTAACAATAATAAGAGTGTCTCCGTTCACAAGAGCGTTTGTTGCTTCTTCAAGACTTTGATAATAAACAAATCTTGGCTCATTTTCTGAAGATACTGTTTTTGCTTTTTTGATGTAAGCCACCATTTCCATCCATTCGCAATGAAGTTTGATATACGTGACATTACTCACTTTTATGGAGGAATTGAAGTCATTATATTTTTCGTCCGTTGCTTCGTCATATGTTCCGTCTAAGCCAGTGAACAATCCTGTCACTGTGTGATTTTCACGAGTGAAATCATCAATAAAGTTTATGAAATCAACATATAAATCCTTTTGATAGCAAGTGTAAATCCAACTCGACTCTGCGATTTCACCAGGGGTTCTCGTGTAAACACTGCTGAACAAATCATTTGTCACTCCGCCGTTTGCATCGATTTCAATTCTAACTTCTGTCCATTCAAAATTGCCAACAAAGTAGAAAGCACTGTCGCCATTTTCAACAATGTCTTCATAAATCTGCTTGTATGTCAAACCTAAAGTTGAAGAAGTTAAATTTTCATCATTAAGTGAACTTAGCAAAAACTTTTGAGCGTTTTCATATGTAATCCCAGTGTGGACATATTGACTATTAACCAAATAACAAAGTTCCCAATTAATAAATGTTGAGTATTTCAAAGATGGAGCAGTGAGAACTTTTCCTCCATTATAATTCATCGTCCCAAGGTCATTAATTATTGTTTGATTACTTGAATTTTCATAGACTGAATAGACATAGAAGACTTTTTCAATCCATTGTGGAGTTAATGTCAAGACTTTGACTGGAAGCAGGCTTCCAATGTTATAAACCTTACCCTTTGCGTCCACAAAATCTTCAGACATTTCATATCCCATTTTTGTTCCAGAGATTTTTGAAAGAGTTGTGAAATATGTTTCATTTGTGTCGATTGTTACTTTGTATCTCTTAAATTTGCCATTCTCATCATTTTCAATTTGATATTCAGCCCCACTTGCAAAAGATATTTCTCCGCCATTTTTCTCTAAATACAAATACTCTGCAACTTTTGCAATGAAAAGAGTTAGATTCTCTTCGCTATAATCCAAACAATATCTGGAAAGAATATCTGTGTCCACAATATCAAGAACAAAATATTCCTTGCATAGTTCAAGAGCCCCCAGCGACAAGAAATCAACCACGACATCATTTTCTAATTTCTGCTTTAGTTCAAGATTTTTAGCACCAACATATTTTAATGTTGTTTTATTGTTATTATATAACGCACTTGAAAGTTCGCTAGAAATTTGAACAACTGAATATCTCTTTACAAATATTTCTCTAACATAAGCCGTCTTTCCAATTATAAGAGTTCCTTTTTCAGTGGTGTAGGCATCTTCCACACTTGAATTCACTCCAACTGAACCGCTGAAAGCCCCTGAGAAAATGCTGAGTGTTGTGTTTTTATCAACATATATCTCTTCGCCTGAAACATCTGTTCTCTCGTTTATCACATAACTAGAATTAGTTAAATAAGTGTTATTTTCAACCAATATCCCGTTTAGAGTAAGAGAAATTGATGAAGAATTTGTTGGCAAATAAATTCCTGCTCCACCTTTTCCTGCTGTGTTAAGAGTAATCTTTCCGCTTGTTAAAATGCTTGAAGAGTTCAAGGAATTATAGTAAATTCCACCTCCTCCATAATTCGCCTGATTGAGTGTTATCTCAGCATTTGAGCCTTCACCTGTGATTGAAACTAAACTATTTTGAATAAGATAAATGCCTCCGCCATATGTTGCAATGTTCCCAATCACACTTGCCGAACTGCCAAGAATAATAATTGAATTTCCCGTTGCATAAATTCCGCCACCATTCACCACCTCATTTTTAGAAATAATTGCGTCAAGAATGAGAGTTGTGTTATTCACATAAATTCCACCACCGCTTGTGCTTCCAATGGTGTTTTTACTATAATTCATTTCAATCATCGTCTCTCCATCGATTGAAATCGAAGATGATACGTTTGCATTTGTTGTGACATAAATTGCACAGCCATTATAAGCCGTATTTCCGTTATTCTTTGATTCTTTTCCAAACAAAACGTCAGTTATGGACACGACCGCATCAACTGCAAAGATAGCCCCGCCATTTTCATTTGCGGAATTTTTTATAAATGTAGTTTTGTCCGTGCTAAGGCAATTTTGACTATTAATCGTTAACAACCCTTCAGCATAGATTGCTCCGCCACTTCCACTGCTTGAAACATTTCCCTCAAAAAGTCCGCTTTTGACAACAAGTGTTGAAGCACTATAAATCGCTCCGCCTTTTGTTGAAGCGGTGTTTTTAACAAATGTTTCGCCATATAGGACTTCAAGTTTGGCTTCTGCATAGATTGCTCCACCAACATTCGCCTTATTGTTTTCAAAACTTGGCATTTCGTTCGTATTTTTACCTAAAATAAGTGCAGATTTCAAATATAATGCTCCGCCGTTTGAAGCAAAATTACTTCCAAAGAAAGTTGCCCCCAACACGACATCGCTTGCGTTTTGTTCAAAATATATTGCTCCGCCATTCACCGAGGAATTATAAGCAAAAGTATTATCTCCCTCAAATTTGACATGAGAATTATCTTCAATGTAAATTGCTCCGCCACTTGTGGTTGCACTATTCCCTTTTCCACTTCCGCCAAAGAAACAATCCGTTATAGTTAAATTGCTTTGTTCCGCAACATAAATTGCTCCGCCCACATAGGCACTGTTTGAAACAAAAATGGAATTTGATAAAACTGCTGTGCCTAAAAGAGTTATTGCTCCGCCGTTTAAGTCGCTTACAGCATTTCCACCTGCGACAGTAATTCCTGTCACTTCGAGCATCCCACCACTCTCAACCCTAATTAAACTTTTTTGCCTTATAAGGTAATCTCCATCTAATTCCACAGCATTTGAAAGTGTGTAGGCTATTTTATTACTAAGTCCCTCACTTAGAACGAGAGAATAGCCGTTTGTTACAGTAAACATCGTGGAAGATATTGGAAGACTCACACTTGGGGAAATTTTGAGTCCACTATTTACAGCATAAATATTTATGTTGTCTCTCACCATTATCTCGCTTGAAACTGTCACATTTGTCATTAATTTGACGGTGTAAGAAGTTGGTTTTACGCTGAAAATATGAGTGCTAATGTCGCTTAATGCCTCATCAAAAGAATTGTAGTAGACATTATATAGTTTATTATTATAAGCCACTACATTTTCCACATAACACGACGGAGAACTCCACACCGCATACAAAGTCGTGACGCCTGTGGCAGATTCTGATATAGCAAAACTCTCGCCAAGCCCAATGTCTGGCGTGACTGTGGTTGAAGAATAGGCAAACCCCAAAAGGACAGAACCTTTTTTATAGATAAATCTTTCAATTCCGTTATATGTCGTGGAGGATAGGTTTGTTGGAACAACAATCGTTGAACCAATATTTTTTGTTAGGCTAAATGACGAACTTCCGTCGTTTCCGCCATTGGTGTCAATCCTGACTTCCACTGTCATTTTGGTGAAATAAATGGTGACGTTGATTATTCTGTTTGCTGTGTTCGCGTCGGCATTTGTTTTTAAGATTGTGATAGCCTGCGAAAGATTATATATATTGCCGTTTATGACAAAATATTTATAACTATAGCCATCTGGACGATAGTTTTGTCTTAAAACATAAGAGATTGAATTAAAAGTGAAAGAATAGTGGTCATCAACAACCAAAACATCTCTCACGACGGTCGCTCCCTCATCTGTAAAAGAGATTTGTTGTGGATATATATTTGGATCTTTCAAAGGGTTGTCGTTTGAGAAAATAATATTTTCTTTTGTAAAAATGCTATATGCTTTTGTTGTATTATCAATGTAAAATCTCACATTTTCTGCTGTTGTAAAATAGTATTCTCCACTCGCTATGTCAAGATTGATGTTAGTTCCCTCATAGACATTTGATTGTTTGTCCACAACTCTCACAGGAACACCATTTGAATATGTTACTGTGACTTCTTCATAATGAACAAACATAGAAGAATTGACATCGTTCACTGATGGTAAAGAAAAAGTCTTTCCATAATTTACTTTTTGAGAAAGAGATAATAAATTATCATCGCCCACTCTTTCTGCGTCTATTGTGTAAAAAGTCGTTCCAGGATATTTGTCATATTCTGTGTCGTAATGATAGACAACAGTAAATTCGTCTGGTTGCCAAACAGCATATATATATATGTTGTGATTTGGCAGTTGCAAGCCGTCTATTTCCGATGTAAATGTTTCATATGTCTGTCCTACTTTCACAATGTAAACAAAATTATTTTTATACTCCGAGGTGGAACTTTCTGCAATAATATCAAAAATCTCCACATCTAAAAGTGAGCATTCCCCGCCAACTGATGAGATATTTCCCTCTGTGTCACGCAAAACAAAAATGCTCCAACCCACAAAAGTATAGCCCTCTCTTGATGGATTTGCCTCTAGGGCTTTGTCTAAAAAGTTTTCTTGCGAAATTGTGTCATTATATGTGAAAGTAAACGAGCCAGTGATATCTAATTCTTCTCTTTCAGCACTAATATCTTTATAGAAGAACGAATAGTTTGGATAACCAAGCACAATCGCTTTCTGGAAAGTGTCCACAATCAAAATGAAGTCAACCTCGTTGTATATCTTGAAAGGCTCATAACCCTCAATGAATAAAGTTGCAACATCATTAAATAGGCTGGTGTTTGTGAAAAGGACAATAGGTTTCCCCAAAATAAAATCATCATTTGGAAAATCTATCACGATCGGAGTTGAAGTTTCCGAGAAAGACCCGCCTGAGATTGTGATATATTTATACTCATTAACTTCGTTTCCTTCATTGTTTGTGTATGTAACAAAATTGACAAAAATCTTTTGATTTTCTGAAATCTCAACATTTCCTGCAAATTCCAAATAACCATTATTGTAAATAATTATCTCATTCAAACTTGTGTTTTTTGTTATAAGGACATTTGTTATCACAAAATTTCCCGCATTATAAATTGCTGATGCATTCTCATAGGAAACATTGCCATAGAAATTCCCTTTAACAAAATTAACGTCACCACTTGCGTTATAAATTCCTGCCCCAACATAAGCATAGTTGCCACGATAAGACTCAACAAGTGTTGGCTCTGTCAAACTTCCTTTTTGGGCTTCATATTCTGCTCTAAGCGCTATCACCGCTTCATCATAACTATCAATAATTTGTTGTTTTTGATCTATTTTTTCCTGCTCTGTGAGAGTGCCATCATTGTCAACATCTGCTATAAGTTGATTTTTGTTGCTTTCAAGAGTTGCAAGATTTTGTGCAAGAAGAGCGTCAAGTTGAGAATAGTCAATATTTTCTCCTGCTCCACTATTGTCAAGTTCCTCTATGACAAGAATTCCAATGTCTGCACCTAAAATATTCAGTTCACCACCAGACACATAGATTGTTCCACCGAAATGAGCGCCGTTTGCATAAAAAACCACATTAGAACAAGTGAGACCTTCGCTGTCAACATACGTCCCCCCAATGTTAAGGACTCCACTTGCCATTGTTATTGCTCCACCATAATAGATTCCTCCGCTATAATCCTCTTCACTATTTTGAGCGAAGTTAGAACTTATCACAGAGTTTTTTATGCTTGAAACAATATTTTCATAATTTTCATTTTCAGACGCTATTGCAGTTGAGGCAAAGTAGATTGCACCCCCACTTACTGCTTGATTACCCTTAATAATCGACTTTGTTGTTTTCCCATTTGCATCAATCTTGCCATCAATTATAAGAGTGCCATAATCACTCACATAAATTCCACCGCCACTTATTGCATAATTACCTGAAAATTCGCTGGCTAAAATCTCAAACCTTGAATAAGAAACAACTTCATTCTCTTCATAACCATTAAAATAAATCCCTCCGCCCTTACTTTCTTCTGTGGAATAGTTGTAGACAACAGAAGATGTTATAAGTTTTACACTCTCTGCTCTAGAATATATTGCTCCACCAAAAATTGCAGAGTTTAGATAGAAATTTGACGAGGTTATTTCAAGCACCGAAAGTTTATCAGCATATATGGCTCCACCATATGAACCTAACTCATTTTCCCCTGCTGTATTCATTGAAAATTCACTGTTTATAATGGAAACTATGGAATTATTTACATACAAACCGCCACCATAAGTTGCTTTTGAATTTTGAACATTAAGATTGCTCAGTTCAATCGAGTTTCCGACTGTTGCAGTTGCATTCCCCTCAATCACAATAGACCCGCCATAATCAGCACTGTTTCCAGTTTCTTCATTAATTGCAACACCAAAATATATTTGAACAGTGTCAATCAAACTCTCAACAAAAGAGTTCAAAATATAAATTGCTCCTCCATAGGAACTCCCCGTCACTGACAAAACAGAATTTGAAAGAAACTGCGAAGTCCCGAGCGAAAGAGTGCTGTCATTCACAACACAAATTGCACCACCAAAGGCACTTTGCGATGATGATATGTTGTTTTTGATAAATATTGCTGAATTTATTGTTATTGTTGAATGATCTGCATATATTGCTCCGCCAAACAAATTTACTCCCGCTTTTGTCACTGAATTCCCGCTGAATTCAGCACCATTAATAATAACCCTTGCATTGTTCACTGCGTAGATTGCTCCGCCGAATTCGCTTAAGGAGTTGTTGTTGTCCATAATAACTAACCCATTGCACAGCACTAAAATACCCCCGTCCACCTTGATGAAGGAATTGACTGGGCTTACACTTGTTCCGTTTAAAATGAACGAGCCATTTTCACTGTCTTCAAATTCCAAAACACCACCATTTGAAATGCTGAAAACAAAGTCTCCCAAAAATTCTGTTGCTCTTAAAAGAGAGAATTCATTGTCTACAATCAAATCACTATGCTCAGCATTATCATAAAGCGACAAAATAAGTTTGCTTGAAATATTTATTTGATTTTGAATGTTAAAGAATGTTTCTTTGTTTAAAATTACAATTTTTGTGTATGGAATAGCCTCGGCCTTTGTTGCGATATCAGTGTCGCTTTCCATGGCACTAAATGCGTCTGCAAAAGAATAGAAGAATTTCTCACAACCCGATTTCATTCCATAATAATTGTCAACGTAACACACTGCCTCCTGCCACACCACATTTAAAGTGAGAGTGTAGGAGCCATCACCATTATTTGTGCAGTATTCTTTTAAAAGAGTTATCGTCCCGTCATTTATTGTCCTGCTGTCCACTTGATTGAAATAACTTGTGGCAACTTTACCAAAAGAATAGATATCTTCAAGTTTTGGAATGTTGAATGTTTCGTTTATGACCATTCCATTTATTACAAAACATTTTGAACTAAGTGTGCTGTCATAATAAACATTAAGCACTCCATCTTCACCAAAATATTTATATTCACCCTCTGCTCCAAGATTGATTTTTATGATAACTTGCGAATTGCTCCAAACAGAATAGACTGTAATAACTTCGCCACTAATCTCCTGTGTGTTTAGACCAAAGGCGATAAGATTTTCATAATTTAAAGCATAGTTGTATCCAAGTTCATAGTTATATTGTGTTCCGGAATTAATTATCTTCCAGCCAACAAATCTCTTTTCATTTTTTGTCCAATTTGCAACAATTTCGTTTTGTTTTGTTGGGAATGTGACAGAATCGCCAAATAGTGAACTCAAAGTAACTTTTGGAATGTTCACATTTGAACTATCAGGATCATTGCTATCCACTCCCGCCACAAATTCAAAATTAATCACCACAGGTTGCCAAATTGCATTCAGTGTCCTGCTGTTAATTCCAGATGTGCTTTCAAAGGAATATTCAATGTTATCAATCTCTTTTGTTGGCAAGAAAAGTAAAGCAGTTGAGCCGTTTGCAACATAATCGTTATAATTTACATTGTCATATGTCCAACCTAAGAAATTATAACCATATTTATCTGGACCATAATCACTCGTTCCACCCTCGTCATATTTAGAAGGTAGTGTGATGGTGTATGTTCCATTTGACAATGTCGCCAAAGATTGTGATATCGTTTGGGCGTTGTGATAAAGACCGCCATTAAGATTATAACTAACATAAACATCGTCCCACACTGCAGTGAGAATGATGAGAGCCTTATCATCGCCACCAATCATTTCATCAATAGTCAAATCCATAGACGAAAAATTGAAAGTGCCGTTTGACCAGCCTTGGAAAGCAAGCCCATCGATACTGACTAAAATGCTATTTAGCGAACTGGATAAAATTGTGTCGCCAAATCGAGAAATAATCACTAGTCCGTTTGACACAACATCATAATAATTCACCCCCTCTTGCGTAGAGGTGTAGGCAGTGAACGAGCCTGCGTCGGTTGATAAATCATAAGAATAGGCAAACGAACTTAATGTTGGAGAAGTTGTTAAAGAATATCCTATAACATTTGAATTATAGCCCAAAATTGCATTTTCTTTATTTTCAAACAAGGAATAATCCATTGTTGCAGCAGGATTGTTTGGATATAAAACGATATATCTCAAATTACCCACCCAAGGAACAGTTTGAGTTTTATTTTCTGTAATAATTAAATTGTCAACTCGCGAAGATTCAACATGGTAATTATTTTTTGTATAAAGCGAATAGACACCGTTTGCTGTGAGTGAAAAAGACGCCTTATAATAGGTATAAGAATAAACACTGGTGAATTGTTCATCAATAATCCAAGAAACATTGTCCTTCGAGATTTTCATTATCTCTTTCCCGTCAACAATTTCTGTCTCATACCCAGCATTATCAACAATCCCCTCATCGCCGTCGATGGTGACTTTGTAATAATTCCACATTGCATTCAACACAAACACATAGTTTTCATTAAGCACAGTGTTTGGCGAAGAAAGGATTATTTTAACCATTTCGCCAGATGACAAAATCATTACATTTTCATCTGTCTTGTCTGAAATCACAGGATAGGATAATTCTGCCAAACCTCCACCAAAAGACCAGCCTGCAAAAGTGAAAGAATTTCCGTTTTCGTCTTTATAAATCAAAAGAGATTCATCAAGTTCCATATAATCATCAAGATAGACTCCGCTTTGAAGGAGCGAATATTTTATCAAAGTTTCAATTTGATAGTGTCCATTTACGTCAAATTCATTTGTATACGAAAATCCAAATTCACTGCTATTGTATATGCCACCTAGCAAGTTCAGTTGCAATTTGTATGATAGTTCTTCCCAAACTGCAAGCACTGAAATTGTGCCGTCTGTAAATTGTGCTTTTGAAATAAAACCACCATCGCTATAAGAGAAAATAAGATTTTCTGTCGTGGAATAAATTGTTGAAACACCCTCAGCATTTGTATATTCCCAACTTGAAAACTCCACAAAGCAATTCATAGCGCCACTGAATGCAGACAAACTTAATGTGTTTCCGTTTGAAGCAAACAAGTCATTAAAATTATAGATTCCGTCATAAAGGAAAGTGACATTAGAATTGTCATTTGCGTTCAAATCATCTTTGAAGTTAATTGTATATTCATTTTGTTGCCAGATTGGATAAAGATAAAAAACATCATTTGCATTTGTTGTAAAGTTATAAATTTGTGGAGTGTTCAACGCGTCATCATCTTGCTCATCAAACAAAAACATATTTTCATTTGTCATATTGTTTCTATCTATTTGGGTTGTCCAGCCAATTTGTGTCCAACCAAAGAGTGTGTAGCCTGAATTTAATTTTGACTCCTCATCATAAGTAAATTTGACAATATTTTCATATTCGGCATATGTGAGTTCGATATTTCCCGTTGCGTCCACTGCATATCCGTTAATAATTGAAGGCATTTGCATCTCATATGACACAGAGTATTCTATTGTCTCCCAACAAAGCGAGACAATAAGTTTAAAGTATCCGCCATTTTCTTCAACCCAAAATTCATCAAAATTGAGTTTCGCATTTGTGTCATCATAATATGACAAAGTCATCGAACCATTTTTATTATATTGTATGGCATTATCAACTTCTGTTTCAATCGTGCCACCACTAGGATTGACAGTTGACTCTGTTGTTTTGGTGTATGTTTTAGAATTTAGCAAATAGTAATAGGAATATGAAAAACCAAGATATGTTGGAGTTGGAAGATTGCTGAAATTAATCTTAGAAGACATTTCAAGTCCCGACACAATAAGGTTGTTCCCCACAAGGCTGAGAGGATATTCATAGGTCGCTGAATCATCAATAGAATATGTTGCACTTGTGGCATTTTGCCCGATAATACTTCCTGTTGGGTCAATTTCAACAACAAAATCCTTACTTTGCCAATTAATTGATAGGAAAACATCTTCGGCGCCCATTATAAAAGAACTTGTTACGCTTTCACCAGAAGTTTTTGTGAAATCTTTAAAAGTGTAGACTGGGTGAACTCTTTCCTCGTCAAGCACATTCACGCAAGTAAAAGTTCCGTTTGAAAGGTCAAGATAGTCCACAGTTGAGTTATAAGCATATTCAAGAATAATAGATTGTTGTTCGTTGTAAGTAACTCCAAGGAAAGTCCCGCTAAATTTTGAAGAGCCAAAGTCATAAACAACTCTAAAATATGCCTCTATCCATTGAGCAGTGAACGAATAGTACGCTTGATAACCAAAATTAGTGGTGCTGAATACTCCGTTTAATTGAGTGTATTCATTGCTTTCGCTGTCGGTGTAATGGTCGAAAATATAACCCAAATTTCCGTCTGCTCTTTCATTTCTCGTCGTCTGAAAGAAATCTGTAAATAGATTAATCTCATCACCATAATGATAAACATCGGTGACAGTCATAACTCTGTTTTGAACACCGTCATTCCCGCCGTTGTCGTTCATATTCACAGTCACGGTTATAGCGTCTCCCAGCCACTGACAATAAATTGAGACCACATTGTTCGTGTCAATGGAAAAATCTTCACTTGTGAGGTAAAATTTTATGAAAGAAGAAATATTAAAACTATCTCCATCGCCATTTTTTAAACTATTATAAGAACTAATTGAATAGTGTTCTTTCAAAAAATTGATTTGCAAATTGTTTATGGTTGGAATGCCATTGACCACTGAAAAAATCACTTGCGAACCATAAGTTGCCACTAACTGAATATAATTTTCATCAAGCTGTGATGTGTTTGCGTAAATATTTAATGTTATAACTCGCACCCACACTGCGGTGAATTCAACATCTGCTTTTTCATTACAACTAATTGAATTTAAAGAAGAATATTGATTGCCAAACTTGTCCATAAAGTAATCGAGTTGAAAACTATTCTTTGTCACACATTCTGCCGATGGCAATTTGTAACTCGTGCCAACTTTCACATGGAGAGTGAGAAGACTGCCATTCAAAGAGTAATCCTTTAAATATTCGCTTGAATTTACATAATACGTTGCAAGAAAATCAGTGAAAGAACCGCCGTTTAAATCAACATAAATGTTTGAAATTTGCTGTTCCCATTTTGCATAAAGCGTTAATTTATAAATATATTTGTTTGTTGTCACATCAAACTCTCTAATGAAGAGGCTCGCTGTGTTTAAAGTGATGGAGTTTGTATGTATTTCCTGACCATTTGTGCTAGTTGCCCAGCCAACTATTTCAATATTATTACCCTCATAAGGAATGTCTTGTCTTATGCTATACACACTGCCAAACAAAAGTGGGATTAATGTCACTCCGTCTTCTTCAAATCCAAGATTAGTGACAACAACTGGACTGCTATTTCCCTCACCATAATTTGCATAAGCGTTGTTTTTGCTGTATGTTATAACAACTTTTCCATATTCATACACAGCATAGAGAGTTGTTGTGTTATTGCCCACAAGGAATTTGTTTATTGCATTATAAATTGTCGCATTCTCATCTTCAATTAACAGACTTGATGAAAAATTATCGCTCCACCCCACAAAGTTATAGCCAAACACAAAAGGCAGAGTTGAATTGTTGCCGTATGTTAAATATATGTTATTCAAATTTAATTCATCACCTGCATATGCTGTGAAAGAAACTGCTTTAACAAAGTTATTTGAAAGAGTATTAAAGACTTGAAGTTCAAGGTCGATTAAATTTGCCTGCCAGTCCGCCACCAAAGTTATGTTACTAGCGACTACTAACGCAGTGACACTCACCCCATTATTTTTCCAACCACCAAATGAAAAACTCTCAATGTCTATCTCAAAATAATAACTATTAATGGCGTCAATGGAGAGTTCTGTCCCAGAATAAAATTCTTTTGAAAAAGTTGTTTCGCTTGATTCCACTCTGTTTGGATCATAGTGACTTATCACATTAACTCCCGCAGGGAATGTGCTTTCTGGCACATAACTAAAGGTAATTGTTGATTTCCATATTGCATATAGAGTTATTATTTTTTTCTCTACATTTCCATAAAGTTCGATGAGTTCTCTTGTGATTGTGGCAGTGTCACCCCAATTAACAAGGTCATTTTCATTAGCAGGCAAATTTGACAAATCTGTTGAGTAGAACCAACCTGCAAAAGTTCTTCCTGAATATGAAGTTGCAAAATCATTAACAATGTCAAAAGTGGCATAGTCAACATCGCTTTGAACTGCATAGGCTGAGACGTCACTTTGCATCTGTTGCATTGAAGTCGTTCCGCCATTAGCATTAAACTGAACAGTGAAATATTCTTGCCACAACACTTTAATTCTCACAAAATCAATCTCGTTTAATGTTTCCAGTTGCTCTGCTGTGCCTGAAAAAACGTAATGATAGCCATTTGTGCTATCTCCCGTTATTTCTCCATAAGAGTCCAGTGCTGTGAAGCCCATAAAGGTGAAACTTTCTTTTGAAAGTCCTTTAAAGAGAAGTGCAATTCCGTTTGAATTATTTGACGCTGTGTAGGTTCTGTTGTATGTCAAAAAAGCGTTGTCATTAATGTCTGTTCCATAGATTGCTGAATAACCATATAATGTTTGATTGACTGTGTCATTCCACACACTACCATCAAGGTCAACCATAATCTTATATATTTTCTCATTCCAAACGGCTGTCACTGTAACTTCGCCGTCATCAAGAAGATCACTCTTTTCAAAGATACCATCATCTTCTATCGACGCAAACAAGAACCTATTTTCAGTGTATAGAAAATCGCTCTCCCCTTCTGCGCTATAGATTAGTTTACTAAAAGCGTTATATTTTCCACTTACCTCGTCATAATACTGAATTGTTGAAAAGACGAACATTGAACTTACAAAATAACTATCACCATATGTAACCTCAAAGGATTGGCTTTCATTTCTTCCTGTTTCGTCCACAAAGTTAACTATATATTTTGCATTTTCCCAGTTTGCTGTGAAAATTGTGTCACTCAAAAGATTAATGTTATCGCCTTCATAAAGTTCATCATTAACATCTGTGA
>CAYIZE010000004.1:0-2878 GCA_964367785.1 uncultured Christensenella sp. | reverse complement strand
ACCTGTCTCGTTCTCAGTTGCCACAATCTCATCATATATTATTCCACTTAAAGCCCAGCCAGCAAAATTGTAGTAATTTGAAAAAGAATATGAATTTTGAGGCAAAGACGAAATCTGTGCGCCATATGCAAGATATCTATCAGCAGGATTTTCCCCACTCACATTATATGTCCCCTCATCGTCGCCCTTATCAAAAGAGACTTTAAAAAACATTGCATAAAGTTCCAAGTTACCGTCTTCGTCTTTAATGACATTTTCACCAAAAGTTTTAGCAGTTTCACTTGCAGTGTAGTCCTGCCCGTCTCCATTTGGGCTTGTGTTAAAATTGCTAAATACAAATCCGTCAAACTCAGTGCCTGAAAGCACATAGTCTCCAGTTCTAGTGACTGCAACCTTTTGCATTTGAGATTTATTTGCATCAATGAAAAGTTCAACATAGTCAATTTCAGTCCAAACCGCATAGAGTGTCATTTCATTTTTAATAGTAATGTTTAAATCATTGTAGGAATAAATAGCCTCCTCGCCATTTTCGTTTAATGTCCAGCCTTCAAAATAATAATTTGTGCGAGCAATTTTGTCCTCACCTAGGAGAGTGAGTGGCGAATTATATTCCAAATCAATTTTTGTGTAGATGTCTCCTAAATTATTCCCGTCGTCCCTATCTTCAAAATTTCCACCACCTAGAACATAAGTCAATGAATAATTTTGAATTTCCCACTGTGCAAACATTGTTGAAAAGTTTTTGTTCACACAAAACGAAGAAATAGAAGTTCCACCCACTTCTTGAGAGAAAAATCCTTTGAAATCATACCCTTCTTTCACAAATTGGAAATTACTCACAACTTGCCCAGTTGCGTCATTGACAATCTCACAAATCACAGTCGACAAGTTTCCGTCCACAGTTGCAGATGTTGTTAGTGTTAAGTTTGAGCCATATGGAACAGTTAAGGTTATGGGAACACCTTCTCCATCGTCGCCGTCATATTTATTAATGACTAAATCACATTGAGTCCCCAGCCACTCCATTTGTAAGTTTTCATTTGTCAAACTGATATCAACAATTACAAAGTCGCTTTCTGCAGAATAATTTTCATTTTTAAAGGTGTATTTGTCAAAACTATAATTTTCCCTTTCAAAAGTTGGCAAATTTATTATTGAACCCACCAAAAGATTTGTTATCACTATTTTTTTGTTTATTGTGTAGTAGGAATATGTAATCGAGTCTGCATCATTATAGACATAAGTGTCATTGCCCAAATTTAGATCTAATTGGAAAAGTGCGGTCAGTTGATTACTGTCAGTTGGGATAGTTGCAACGTCAATTAAGTCATCATTAACAAAAATTTGTGTCTGCTCAACAATTTTTTTATACACCGCGTAAAGGACTATGCTGTTAGTGTTTGCGTCATAATAAGGTTGGCTTCTAACATTAATGTCTGCAAGAATTTCACTGCTTGAATTGAGAGCCGTTCCAGTTAAATCTGCTTTTGAATTAAAACCAACAAGTGCATATCCCACTTTTTCATTTTCTAAATATTCAACGATGTCAACTGAAGCCCATTCAGCAATGGATTTTGCTGTCCCTGCTGTGACATCCACAAAAAATGGATTGTTGTCAGAATTTGATTCATATATGCGAAGTGGAATGAGAAATTCTTCCCAAACAGCGAAAAATTCAAGTTCAGTCTTGTCTCCCAAAAAATCTCTATTAAGTTTTTGACTTTGACCATAAGCAAAATAAGAATTTGAATAATTTACATTTTGAACAACCCCGTTTTCATCAACCTCAGGATCAGTGATTGACCAACCTTTGAATTGGTGATAGAGAGGATTACTCTCATCATAGCCAAACGTTGCAAAAGTTCCAAAATAATAGTTAGTGTCATATGGAGTTAAGACAGACGATGCTTCATCGTCATATTCTTGCTCTTCAACACTCATTCCATTGTAATATGTCTTAACACTATTAAGATTTGAATGAAATGTCAGCGTAACATTTTTCTTTGTCATAATAACTTCAAAAGAAGTGTTACCCTTTGGGGTTGAAATAGACTCTCCTGCTTGAAGAGTTGTGTCACCTAAGGCAAAACTTGAAATTTCAAAATAGTTTTCTAAAAATCTCACATATTGCTCTTTGGTGTATCCAGTCTTTCCTAACTCTGGGCTAGACACACTCACATACTTAGAAATTAATTCATCACTCTCATATTCATCACCAGAGCAAGATAAAAGTGAAATTTCTTGTGCTATTTCATCGAAATTAATCTCACCAGTGTAGAATTTTGTTTTAATGTTGCCCAGATATATAAGTCCACCATTTCCGTCATATTCGTTTTTTGCATAAAAAGTTGAAGTTACATCTTTCAAATCATAGCCAGCATAAAGTGTTAAATCTTCATTCACTGGTCCACGAACATACTCCACTGATCTATCTTCGTCTATAAACCACTTTGTGAATTCAGCAAGAATCATTGTCCCGTCGTCGCTTATCACATCATCTATCTCTGGAAGAACAAAATATCTGTCACTCGCAACATTCACATCGTTTGTTTGTGCAAAAGGACCTGTGACAAAGTGAACGGTATAATCTTTCTTTGTCATAAGAAGCACTCCGATGACAACCCCAAAAGTAATGACAGCAAATAAAACAATAGCAAGCAAAATGGTTTTCTTTGTTTGCCTTGGCTTCATATCTTTATTCATAGAATTGTTCGGATTTATTGGATTGACACTTGATTGCTCTCCATATGTATTTCCCACATCATGCTTCGCACTATCATTTCCAAAATTTGAATTTGTGCTTACCATTGAGTTCCTCCATAGTAGTGTTACCTTTTAGTTAAGAAAATATAATAATTAATATATAATATAGTAGCAC
>CAYIZE010000003.1:32185-36048 GCA_964367785.1 uncultured Christensenella sp. | reverse complement strand
GATTTAGATTAATAAAATGAAAAAATAAAATTATGACATTTTAAAAATTTCAGGTTAACATAAATTATAATTCAAAATAAAAAAGTAAAATCGCTGTGGTATTTTACTTTTTTTATGCTCTTTATTTTGTTTTTTTAAAAATTCTTATTTTTGTTTTTATTCTTCAATTTTAATGGCGTCTTGTTCAATTTTATATAATTCTTTATACTCTTTGCAGTTTTTCATAAGGTCTTTATGCTTTCCCTTTGCAACTATTTTTCCTTCGTCAATCATAATTATCTCGTCACAATTAACAACTGTGCTAAGCCTATGTGCAACAACTAAAATGGTATGTGTTTTGCTTAAACAAAGAATGACGTCTTGAATTTTCTTTTGATTATCATTATCGAGAGAACTTGTTGCTTCGTCGAACAAAATAATTTTACTTTTTTTCAAAAGTCCTCGTGCAATCGCAAGACGCTGGCGTTGTCCTCCGCTTAAAATTAATCCATTTTCACCAACAACGCTGTCATAACCCTTTTCTTTTGTCATAATAAAGTCGTGGATTTGTGCCTTTTTGCACACTTCAATCATTTCTTCATCTGTTAAACTCTCTTGCACGAACTTTAAATTTTCACGAATTGAAGTGTTAAAAATGTATGGAGTTTGAGGAACAACTGTGACGAGTTCTCGCAAGCCGTCCTCAGATAAATCCCTAATGTCAACCCCGTCAATCAAGATTTCTCCACCTGTCACGTCATATAGCCTTGGGATTAAACTCAGAAGTGTGCTTTTCCCTTGCCCACTTTTCCCAACAAACGCAACACTTTGGTTTGGTTCTATTTTTAAGTCAAAATTGTTAAAGACTGTCGCCCCGTTATTATATTTAAAGTCAACGTATTTAAACTCAATGATTCCTTTTGGGTCAAAAATTGATTTTGTCCCAAACTTTTCTTTCTCATAATCTTTATCATCAAGTATCTCGCAAATTCTCTCTGCACTAACTTTCGCATTTCCAAATGCCTCACGGACATCTGCAAGAAATTGAATTAAGTGCATCGACTGCCCTTTATAGAAGATTGTGACAATCAAAGCCCCCACTGTGATTTGCCCCTCAGTGAGCAGATAAATGCCAAGAAGTATAATTCCGAAATCGAAAAATACTTGAGCAAATCTCCTGCAAACTTTCCACGCATTATTTCCCACAGTTCTGTCCACTGAGACGTTTTCCATATGCGAAGCATTCTCATTAAATTTTCTTTGAACATTTCCTCGAATATTAA
This sequence comes from uncultured Christensenella sp., assembly GCA_964367785.1. Lineage (GTDB taxonomy): Bacteria > Bacillota > Clostridia > Christensenellales > UBA1242 > UBA7862. Next base: position 34,786 of record CAYIZE010000003.1, on the reverse strand, counting down.
GACTTTTAATGTCTCTAATCCCTCGGGCAATCTCTGAAATCAGACCAACTCTGCGGTCTGCGACAAGTCTTTGCTTTTTCGCCATTTTATAGTTATGTTTTTGATATCCATTTTCAAATATGGAGAAAATGAGAATTGATAAAATTAAAAGAAGACCTAGCCAAATGTTGATAAAACAAATGTAGACAGTGAAAGCAAAAGAACTTAATATGCTTATCAAATAGTTTAAAGTTAAATTCACAGCGTCAGTGACTGTTGAGGTGTCTGTATTTACACGGCTAATTATTGCGCCTGTATTCACTTCATCAAATTTTGACGCTTTGGTTCGGGAGACACAATCAATCAAATCTATTCTCAAATTTTTAATCACTTTTTGAATGATTTTTGTCATAATTATTGCCCAACCCCAAATTATTATCGGTGTAAAAAGCATCAAGACGGCAATTATAATTGCATATTTTATGGAATTATTTATGTCTAAAAATCCGATGTAAGTTATCATTCGCTCAACAAACATTGCATCAAGCAAAGAAATTGTTGAATAGATTATTGAAAGAAAAACGACAAAACCAAGTCCAAAACGATGGCTTTTAAAATAGACTAAGCAACGGGCAAGTGCTTTCCAGCCTTTCTTGTTTTTTTGCTTTTTTGAAAGTGAGTTCTTCCCCACATCGTCATATTTTATGCCATACCTTTCTAAATCTTTAAGTCTAGCTTTTTCAATTTTTTTTTCCAACTTTAAAACTTTCTTTTGTGATTTCATATAATCTCCCTGTATATCATTTTTATAAAAATTATTTCTTTAATTTTTTATAGAAATTTATCTTGCGTCAGTTTTAAAATCAAAATCAAAATAGGAATATTTAGTTGTTGTAAATTTTAAATAGTTATCTATATCGTTTTTAGCCCTCTGCGAGATTTTGTTAACTCTCACAGACTCCTCCCCGTTTTTGACAAGAGGAATAATATATCTTTTTTTTGCCTTTATGCTAACACAATATTTATCTTTTACAAAAGTTTCGCTATCATAAACATTTTTCGCTTCTTGAAACTTTTTGAAAGTATTTCTTAGATATTCGTCTTCACAACTAGTAATCTTATCTATTACTTCCTGTTCAGAAAGAATATATAAATCATTTAAAGTAATGTAACCCTTTCGACTCAAAGCTTTTACCATATCTGCTAAAAATTGCATCACAGTTTTGTCTGAATTAGATATCAATGCTGGCCAAAAATTTGAAACGATTGATATGTATTTTTCAGCAATTTTTAAGTCTTTAAACCCTAATTCTTCAATTCCAAATTCGTTTTTTAAAATTGTGACATTTTGATAACATTCTTTTATATCTTCTAAATTCCAAACTCTCTTGAAAATTAATCCAGAGGAAAAATTATATTCAAACCTGTCTGCTGAGAGTTGCGGGGTGTCATTGTCGGCAATAGGATATAATTTATAATCAACAACATCGCTTAACTTTATATTATCTCTTTTCAAAAGCGTCATTATTTCCTTTGAATTCCTTATAATTTCAGTAGTTTTCTCTTCTGTCGATTCTTGCTTTTCATGGTCATTATTTAAAAAATCTATAACATGTTTAAAAACTGGCGTCGCTATATCGTGAAATAATCCTGCTAATGTTTGTGTTTTATCATGTGTAAAATTCCAAATAATAAGGGCAACTCCAACACTGTGATCTAGATTAGAATAGAAATATCTAACATTAAATACTTTTGTATAATCCGTGCCACATCCTTGAGCAATCTTACTAATGCGTTGCATTTCTTTGGTGTCAATATAATCTAACAACCATTTCGGAAAATCTTTTGATAAAATGCTAAAATAATCTTTAACTTCCTGATTTAAACTTTCTAAATATTTCATCAAAATACTCCTAAAAAAATAAAAATTTCTTTTTCCTCATTATACTTTTATTTTTAATAAATTACAATATAAAATTAATTGAATTAAATTGCAATCTTTTATAGGGTTTATTTACTAAAATTTGCATAAAAAAACAACCCCGAAAGAGATTGTTTTTGTTTTTATGCTATTTGATATATATTTACATTTGCCGTGACGGGTGTTGCTCCACCAGAATTTGTGGTGACGGTGAAATTTGATAAATTTAAAGCAGGATTTCTAACGCTAACAACTGAGTTTGGAACAACAGTGCTTATAACTGATGAGCCAATTATTTGGGTTGTGCCTGTATATCTTCCAACGACTGTGTTTGGAAGTTCCACCCCATTTAAAGCCAAAACAAGTTGAGCAGATTCTGAAATTGAAACTTGAAAATTTATAAGATATGTACCAACGACTAACAAGTTAAAAGACGAACTTGTGGCGCGAGTGATTGTGGTGGAAGATGACAATCCGTCGTTTGGAAATGCCACATCTCCTCCAGCAAGAATTTGAGCAGGGTTATCTGGTGGCATAACGGCATAGAAAGTTGCAAAATTTGCAAGCCCTGAAGGGCCGGGAGGACCTTGAGCCCCTGTCTCCCCAGTTTCTCCTGTCGCCCCCGTTGCTCCTGTTGCTCCTGTCGCACCAACGTCACCTTGAACACCCTGAATTCCTTGCGGACCAGTTGCCCCCGTTGC
>CAYIZE010000003.1:17822-32085 GCA_964367785.1 uncultured Christensenella sp. | reverse complement strand
CACCAACGTCACCTTGAACACCCTGAATTCCTTGCGGACCAGTTGCCCCCGTTGCCCCCGTTGCACCTGTATCACCTTGAATGCCTTGCGGACCAGTTGCCCCCGTTGCACCATTTTCTCCCGCTGCTCCTGTTGGGCCAGCTGGACCTGTTGCGCCTTTTAATGAATCATCTGCTTGAGAACAAAGACAATAATCTTTCCTTGGATAATTATCTTTTATTAAGTTTTGACATTTAGTCTTATCAAAATCGTTACATTTATTCACTCACATTCTCCTTAAGCAATAAAAAACATTGCTTAATTTATTATATGATAATGAATAAAAAAGTTTAATTTATTAAAGAGGCAAATCTTTTTTTAAAAATTTATTGCAACCTAAAACATAAAGAATTGAGCCTATCACAACTAAAGCAATCATTTGAACAATAAAGCCACTTCCTGAAATAATTGCACTGGTGTCATAAAGTGTGTTAAGCGTGAAATATTCTAACCATTCAAGTCCGCTGATGGCTGAAAGAGAATTTAAAACAAAAAATGCAACTGAAAGCCCTGCTCCTAAGGCAAGTGAATTTCCGCTTTTGTTAAAAAAACAACTTGCGAAAAAACAAATTCCGCCGACTGCTAACCCATAAAGCACAAACCCCAAAACTAAAAGCCAGAATGTGCCAAAAGCAACATCTGCACCCGCTATGATTATTGAAACAGTGCCAAATAGCCCAACAACAACTCCCATTAAAACGATTGATAATATATAATATAACGCTTTTGAAAGAACAATTTGAAGGCGAGTTATTGGAGTGTTGAGAGTGTAACACATTGTGCCTTTATCAATCTCACTAGCGATTAATTTGTTGCCAACAACTATTGCGAAAATCAATAAAATCATTATGCCAAGCATTCCAAAAACACCATTGGCATAAAGAGACATAAGCGATACTCCGCCACCAGAAAAGCCACCGCCTGATGTTGGAGTTTGATTGTCCAGTGTCTTTGAAGCCATAAGGGTCATCATTGTTATGAAAAAACTGAGAATGCCAGTTAGGCTCAACCAAAGCCCCCGATTGTTTTTTATACTTTGCTTTAAAATCTCTTTAGATAGAAGTTTTTTTCTCATCATCATCTTCCTCCTCTTTATAAAATCTCATAAAATAATTTTCAAGAGTAAAGGGAATTTCTCTTATGTATTCAACCTCAAAATTTGTGATAAGTTTAAAAAAATCATTTATTTTTTCATCATCAAGCATAACCTTAACTCTGTTTTTTGAGAGGTTTTTTTCAGTAAATTTCAAATTCTCTTGCATAAACTTTTCTGCAATTTCTTTTGCTTTAAAACGAATTTCAAATTCTTTTTCCGTTTTATGCTCAATGTCTTTTATGTTAATTTCTGAGATTATTTTGCCTTGTTTGATTATAGCGACTCTATCGCAAGTTTTTTCGACTTCATCAAACATATGACTACTCATCAAAATTGTTTTGCCCTGATTCCTTTCTTTTGCAACAAGTTCACAAAACTTTGTCTGCATAAGAGGGTCTAGCCCACTTGTGGGTTCGTCGAGAATGATTATCTCTGGATTGTGCATAAAGGCAATCACAAGGGCAATCTTTTGCTTCATTCCCTTGCTCATTCTTTTCAACTCTCCCCTTGGGTCTAGTTTAAAATATTTGCAAAAATCCTCGGCTGGGGAAAGGTCTTTCATATTTCTCATTAATGCAACTTGTTTAATGAACTGCCAGCCTGTCAGATTTTCAGGAAACGCAATCTCGCCCGGAACATAGCCGAGTAGTTTTTGAATTTCACAGGGTTTTTCCCACGAGTCCATTCCTGCAATTTCCGTCCGTCCACTTTGAGGTTTTATAAATCCGAGGAGGTGTCTGATTGCAGTTGTTTTTCCAGCCCCATTTGGACCTAAAAAGCCAAAAACTTCACCTTTTTTAACTTCAAAAGAGATGTCAAAAACACCACGATTATTTCCATAATCTTTTGTGAGGTTATTAACCTTTATTATGCTTTGATTTTCCATCTTTTTCTCCAATTTTATAACGAAATAGTTAATCTTGTATTGCAAGATAATTGCAAGATAATAGATAATTAATTTTATCATAGTTTTCATAATCTATAAAACTTTTTAGGCAGGCATAAATTGAGAGTTGTAAAGATTGGTATATAAGCCATTTTCTTCAAGAAGTTCCTTGTGAGTTCCTGTTTCTTTAATCTCACCATTTTCCATATAGATAATCACATCGGCATTTCGAATGGTTGACAGTCTGTGGGCAATGACAAAACTCGTTCTGCCTTTTGTGAGTTTATCCATAGATTTTTGAATGAGCATCTCAGTGTAAGTATCAACGGAAGATGTTGCTTCATCTAGGATAAGCATTGGGGCGTCTTGAATCATTGCTCTTGCTATCGTTAAAAGTTGCTTTTGCCCAGTGGACACTGTGACGGTATCGTTGAGCATTGTGTCAAATTTGTTTGGAAGCGTGTTAATGAAATGCTCCAAGCCACAATCTGCACAAATTTCCATCAGTTTTTCGTCACTGATATTTTTTTTGCTATAAGATAAGTTTTCTCGTAATGTTCCCTCGAAAAGCCAAGTGTCTTGAAGCACCATTCCAAACAACGAATGGACATTCTCTCTTTTAACTTCATTTAACGGAACTCCGTCAACTGAAATCTTCCCTTTATCTAGTTCATAAAAACGCATAAGAAGATTGACAATCGTTGTCTTTCCTGCACCAGTTGGGCCTACGATTGCCACCTTTTGCCCAGGTTTAATGTGAATTGAAAAGTCATTAATAATTGTTTTGTCTTTGTCATAACCAAAACTTATGTTTTTAAACTCCACTTTCCCTTTAACGTCTTTTATAGTCTTTTCAATATGGCTTTCATCAGTGAGTTCTGTTTCATTTAAGAATTCAAAAACTCGCTCCGAAGACGCAACTGCAGATTGAAGCCTTGAAAAGCCCTGTGCCATTTGTCCTAAAGGAGACGTGAAAAGTCTGACATACAAAATGAAAGCAACAACGACTGCGAAGTTGATTGTTCCACCGAAAGAGAGTGCTGCTCCAACGATGCAGACTGCGACATAACCGAGGTTGCCAATGAAAGTCATAAGTGGCATCATAAGACTTGAAAAAAATTCTGCTTTAAAAGTCTGTTTTCTCAAATTTTCATTGTTTGTCTCAAATATTTTTGCCCCTTGTTCTTCTGCATTATATGATTTTACTATGCTCTGTCCTGCATAATATTCTTCAATGTGGTCGTTAACTTCTGCAAGACTTTTCTGGCGAGTTATAAAATATTTTTGTGACTTCGACATTATTACTGCCATTAGAACAAAACCTATAACTGTTGCTCCTATGGCGACAAAAGCCATAATCCACTGCGTTATAAACATCATAATAATGCAACCAATAATCATTGTTGAGCCTGAAATCAGTGAGCCTACACTCATATTCAAAGATTGTGCTATTGTGTCGACATCATTTGTGACTCTCGAAAGAGTGTCGCCGTGATTGTGTGTATCAAAATATTTGAGAGGCATACGACCTATTTTTTTGTTTATATCTGTTCGCATAGTTTTTGTCACTTTGCAAGAAATTTCTGCCATAATGTAGCCTTGGACATAACTAAAAATTGAACTGAACCCATAAAGAGCAACGAGAATAAATCCAATGCGTGCAACTGCCGACAAGTCTATGTTTATACCAAAAGGACTTATCCCCTCTTCAATCACAGTGATTATGTTTGAAATCATATTTGGACCAAGAACTGAAAGCACAGTTCCCACCACTGCACAAAAAATCGCTATAACTAGCATTAGATAATATTTTTTTGAGTATTCTAAAAGTGTTTTAATTGATTTTTTAAAATCAGTTGCTTTTTCAACTTTCTGTCTTTGAAATCCTCTGTTAGCCATTGTTTAATTCCTCCTCGTTTAACTGACTACGGGCAATTTCTTCATATGATGGGCAATTTTTTAGAAGGGTTTTGTGTTTTCCCATTCCAACAATTTTTCCATCTTCAATGACTATTATTTTGTCCGCATTTTTGATTGTGCCAATTCGTTGTGCAACAATCAAACTTGTGCAACCATTCAAATCTCTTTTTATCGCAGAGCGAAGATTTTTATCTGTTGTGTAGTCAAGTGCGGAAAAAGTGTCGTCAAAGATATATATCTCGCTATTTCTTGCCACTGCTCTTGCAATGGAGACTCTTTGCTTTTGCCCGCCAGAAAGGTTTGCACCATTTTGCGCGACATGGTTGTCGAGTTGACCATTTGTGACGTCAATAAAGTCACTACTTTGTGCAATATCGACGGCCTTTTTTATACTCTCCTCATTTGCATTGTTATCCCCAAAATTAATATTTGAGCGAATGTTTCCGCTGAAGAGAACTGCTTTTTGTGCAACATATCCCAGTTTTGATGAAAGTTCTTCTTTTGTGTATTCCTTAACGTCGTGACCGTCCACAAGCACCTGCCCTTCTGTCGCATCATAATAACGTGAAATTAAATTTACAATGGTAGATTTGCCACTCCCAGTGACTCCAATCAAAGCAACCGTCTGCCCTTTATCCACAACAAATGAAACATTGTTAATAACATTTTCGCTTGCATCGGGATATCTGAAAGAAACGTTTCTAAATTCAATCGTTCCTGTCTCCTGTGTTAATCCAACTCCCTTTCCGTCTTTAACGCTATTGTTTGTGTTTAACACTTCATTAATTCGATTTGCTGAGACAAGAGCGCGGGGAGCAAGCATAAAAACCATCACCATCATAACAAACGAAAAGAGAATTTGCATTCCATATGAAATGAAGATGACCATATCTGAAAACAGCCCTTGAACTTGAAGCAAACTTGCCGAACTTATTACAACTGCACCTATCCAATAGATTGAGAGACTAAAACCATTTCCCACTCCACTCATAATTGGGCTTAAAAATGCAAGGGCTTTATTTGTGAAAAGGTTTGTTGAAGTGAATTCCTCATTTGCTTTTTCAAATTTATTATCTTGATAAGACTCTGAATTAAAAGCACGGATAACACGGAGTCCTGTGAGATTTTCCCGAGTGACTTGGTTGAGATTATCAGTTTGTTTTTGCATCTTTTTAAATTTCTTAAAGACACAAAGAACAATTATAACGATGAAAACTAAAATAATTGCAACTGCAACTCCTGTTGCGAGTGACCACTGCCATTGTTTCCCTGCAATTTTAAAGATTGCCCACACTACTGTTATTGGTGCTTTAATCAAAAGTTGAAGTCCAATAGCCATAAGGAGTTGAACCTGCTGAACATCATTTGTTGTTCTGGTGATAAGTGAAGCGTTGCTGAATTTGTTGATTTCTGCCATAGAAAAACTTTGGGTTTTGTTATACAAAAGACTTCTTAACCTTGCAGAAAAATTTGATGCAAGTTTTGTGACAAAAAACGCTGTTATAATTGAGCAAGCCATACTTCCAAGCGCACATAAAAGCATATAAAAGCCGTTTAACCATATATCATTTATCGTGCCGTAAATTGTGCCATACTCGGCAATTTTTGTTATTAAACCCATATAATCGGGGATTTTAAGGTCCAGCCAAACTTGCATAACAATAAAGGTTATTCCAAAAACCATATATCCCCATTCCAATGCTTTAAGATGTTTTAATAATTTTATCATGCTAATATTTTCCTTATTCTTGACTATTTTATTTAGTTTTGTTACAATTCAACAAATATATGTTACACAATGTATCATTGCTAGTAGCGATTATACACATTTTATTTTCGTTTGCAACAATATAATACCACTTTTTTTCAAAATGAAACAACTTAACAGGAGTATGTAACATGACAAAAACTGAATCTGTGAAAGAAATGATAAAAAAAGCATTTATCCAACTATTGTCAAAAAAGCCATAGCTTGAGATAACCGTCACAGACATTGTGAAAAAGGCAGGTGTTGCAAGAGTTTCCTATTACAGAAATTATTCTTCAATTAATGAAATAATGAATGATTTTATTGAACACATTATCTCAGGCTTTGGGACTGAGATATTACCAATAATGTCATCAGGTGCAGATGAACAAAGTTTGAAGACTCATCTCAAAAAATTCTTTGAACGAGCGGAGAGAATGGAGGAGCGATTTTGTTTTATCAAAAGCATTAACGCTCCCTTTATATTCTCTCGTCTTGAAGAAAGAATATCACAACTTGAAGAAAAGTTTGATGACGATATTAAAGACAAATATATGCTACACATAAAGATTTCCATAATAAATGCGGTTGAAAGAAAGTGGATTTCTTCAAAAAACAAAGAGACCCCAGAGGAGTTGGCAAATATGCTCGCTCCCATTATTTCAAAAATATAATTTTAATGGTTTTTTTAATCAAAAAAATATTTGAAGCAATGATATAAATTTATATATCCAAATTTATTTTTTTATAATCAAATTATAACATATAAAACTTAAAAACTTTTATCAAAAAACATTTTTGTTTGTTTGAAGGCTTTCAAACCATTTTATGAGGACTTTTTTCGCTTGCTCTGTGTTCACATATGCCAGCCATTTCAGTTGAGAATTGTTTTTTAGATTGCCGTTGCTTTCTCTCTCAACAATTATCTCAACTTGGTCGCCCTCATTAAGTTTTGTGTATGGGGGGAATTTTGTTTTGCTACCATTTATTATCGCATATTGAAAGGCAAAGCCTATGTCTTTATGTATTTTAAAGGCAAAATCAAGAGCAGTGCTGTTTTTGGAAATGTATTTAACATCACCATTACTCGTCTTAACTTTAATCAAATCCACACCAAGTTCACTTATATTTTCCTCATCAAGAAGGTCTATGTTAAGCCCGCTCAGCGTTCCCACTTTCTGAATTGCATAATCATTTTTGCTCATCAAATACAAATTATATTTATTTTTAATCTCATCTTCAATTTGAAAATACATTTTGTTTGTGAAACTACCAATTTTTGTGTCAATAACTTTTAGTTTGGTTTTATTATTTAAGATATTCACCACTTCATCAGTGGCTTTCTTATGAGAAACGTCAGTATATAGCATATAAATGTTATAGTTGGCAACTTTTAAAATTTGCCCTTGCGTAAGTTTTGAGATTTCTAGATTTTTGTATAACAAAGCCAAATCTTCATAGACTTTATATTCCAAAACTTCTTTTATTTTAACATCTTTTATCGACGAATTTGAAAATAATTCTTTTAAAAAGACTACTAAATTGATAATATTTTTCTCGTTTGAATTGTGATATGTTTTATATTGATCTAAATATTGAGTGGCTTTATTTTTGTGGATTATTTTAAAACACTCGTTTTTAATTGACCTGTAAAAATATTCTGATTTCAGCGTTTTTGCGATGGGAAGAACCCACTTTTCAGTCTCTCTAACTTTTTCAAGTTGTTTGTTATAGTCAAAAATTGAAATTGTTCTTAAATTGTTTAACCTATCCGCAAACTTTATTGCAAATCCGCAAGGATTTTCTTTGCCAAGAGTGACTAACTTTTTATATGTCTGCTCTTTTGAAGAGGATTTAACAAAATCTGGGTCTTCATATATACTTTTTTCGTCAAAAACATATTTTGCTCTGTCAATGGCACTCACTGAATCCACAAGTTTAAAAATTGTCTCATTAAAATCATTTTTCAGTTGCTGTGGCAAATATTCACAATCCTCAATCGTGTCATGAAGAAGTGCCCCGCAAATGACATTTTCATCAAAATCAAGTTTTGCTAAAATCAATGCAACTTCAACTGGGTGGATTAAATATGGCGAGCCATCTTTCCTTTTTTGGAAATAGTGAAGTTCTTTTGCTTTTTGATAAGCTTTACAAATCAAATCAAGAGGCAATCCGTTAGATGAAGCAATAACTTTTATTTTTTCAAACTTTTTGTCAATTTCTTCAAACATCTATTCCCTCCTTTATGAGTTTATAGATTGCATCGTCTTCTTTATTAGAAACTTTTGCAAATCTGAAAGAATTTGCCTCTAAAACCTCATTTAAGTGATATTCAATCTTATTGCGAACAATCGCTTGTTTTTGATTGTCCGTAAGTTCTACAGAAATCTCATTCTTTTCAACATACAATCTCTTAAACAAATCAATAATATCTTTGATACTATCGTTTAAGTTTACATTATAGTCGTCAAACTTTAAGCAATCATAAAGCTTGCCATCTGGAACATCTAATAATTTTTTTGACAATATAATAAATTGAATGCATGGATTATGCTCTCTTCCACGAGAAATGGAATTCACTGTTCCAACTCCGCCGATATAGTTAGATTTTGTGGGAGGATTGTTTAAAATTATGTAACTTTGGTCACAATTTTCTTTGTTTATGAGTTCAAAGAAAATACTCTGTTCGCATATATCAATATTGCCTTTATAAACATTTCCAGTTTTATTATAAATCTCAGCAATGTCTCTGGGTGATTTTGCGTTGTTGCAAGATTTCAAAGTCTTTATGGCGTTCAATTTATCTTTCATAAATGTCGCCAGCACAATGACTTCTTTATCAAATTCTCTTTCTTTAAATACACTCAAAACTCCAAAATTTAATGTGTTTTTAAGGTTTGTGTGCACTTCACCCTTATATGAATTGTTGTTATAATAAAAAATAATGTAATTTCCTATATATTTGTCATAGGACGCTTGGACTTCCAGTTTAAATTCTGAAAATAAAAAATCGTCCACATTAATTCCAAATGCATCTTTAAGTGCAATGAGAAATTGAATGGACGGTTCGCTTGATCTTGAAAGATAATTATTTATGCTAGATTGCGAAAAATTTGTTTTATCGGCAATATACTTTTGTGAATATTGTTTTGTTAATTCTTTTAGATTTTCCTGAAATAAATCTTTCATAGTTCAACCACCCTATTTTTATTACAATTTTAGACGAAAAAGGTCAACTTGTCAATGGTAATATGCAATAACATAATAAAATATATTACTAAACTAAATTTGTTTAGCCCATAAAATAAAATAAATTGCAATATAATGATAATTTTACAAAATTCAAAGTAAATAATTGAAATTAAAGACTATAAAAGATAGTTTTGAACTTAAAAAGATTGTTATAATCAAAATAAAAACACTTTTCCAATGCAATGAGTTAGGAAAAGTGTTTTTTAACCATTATTTTTTATCATCATCATTTTTAAAGTTACTTACATTACTAAACTAATAATTAAGATTAATTTTTTTGCATTACATCTTCTTGACTTTTAAACCACTGGCTAAATTCAACAAATTCACTTGTGCGATTATCTTTACGATTATATCTCTCTTCATCTGTCATTTCCGCCAATGTCTTAGTGCAATTTTGAGGAATGAAAACTTCCCAAAGTTCAGACCATTTTTTGTTTAAGTCATTTCCTCTTCGCTCTGTCGCCAAATTTCCATAGGAATAGCCGTGGAAAAGTTTAAGTTCGCTTCCATCAAAATACGCAAGGCATTGCTTAAAATAGCATTCTCTATTCTCAACATTTTTCATTTCGATAAGCAGTCCATCAATGCCCATTTTGTTTATTAACTCCCTTTTTGGGAAAGCCCCGGGGAAATTTGGATTGTTTGGAAAATGTGGAATGTAAAACCCTGCATCTAAGGAAATGCAAGGCTTATTTATTTTCATAAAAGCCTCTTTGACTTTATGAGTTGCAATGAAGTCAATGTCGTTCACATTTGGTTCATCAATGTCTGAAGCATAATGAGAAAGAGTGATATTTGCATCTTCAAGGTATTTTTGTGCAGATGCAACTTTACCTTTATTACTTGTCACAAAAATGATTTCTTTTGTCATAAAAGCCTCTTTTAAATTTTGTTTATGATAGAAAGAAAAATTATACTTATCAGCAACTCACTTACATCAATTTTTAACTTATTTTTTTTTCGGGTCATTTTGCATTTTAGGGAGATTAAAAAACTTGTTTTGAATTTGGTCGATGGTGTACACATCGTTCTCCTCTGCACTTCCAAAAAAGTGAAGAAAAATGAGGTTTTGATTAAAAATGCTTTTTATAAGATTATTAACTTCTTCAAACTTAATTTGCTTAAACAATTTTTCTTTAATTTTTGGATTTAAAATCTTGTTATAATTTTTATAACTATTATAAATATCCTCATCAATATTAGAAAGTGAAGCTGGAAATTCCTTATCATGCCTAATTTTTTTAATCTCTCTTAATTCTTTAAAATAACTTTCGCTTATTTCTAAGTTTTTTATACCATCTGCAAACAAGTCAAGAGACTCGTTAATTTGGCTTTTATTTGTCTTATATTTTATAAAAATTAAGCCCTTTTCCTTAAATGTAACAAATGATACAGATCCATTGTATACTAATCCATTTTCACTTCTTAATTTTTTTCTTATAATTCCAGCTTGGTTATTAAACAAAGGCAATATATAATTGCTAATTATTAATCTCTCTTTTAATCCATAGTAATCACCTTGTAAGTTGAATGGAAATGCAATTTTCACATAGGTTGTTTTGTTGCTATTTGTATTAAAAGACATAGCACTTTTATCATTGCATAGAAAAGAATCGTCCATAGCAGTGATTGTAGGTGGAGTTTTTGTTAAAGATTTAATAATAATTTTTTTAATAAGTCTTTTTGTTTTGAAAAGACTTAAATTTCCAACCATAGAAACCACTAAATTATTTGTGTTTAATATGTCGGAAATGTGATTTTGAACTTCGTCTTGACTTAACTTCTCAATATCTTTATGTTCACCAGCCAAATCAGACAAATATGTTTGATTTTTATAGGCTAATTTAGTGAGTCCTATGCTACTTTGCCGATCGTCATTATCTTTTAAGCGGTCAATTTCGCTGTAAATTGCCTTCCTTTCATTTTCAAAAGAAGTGTCATCTACTCTATCATTAAGCATTTTCTCAATTAAAAATTTTAATGACTCAGCAATGTTTTTAGTGGAGTTATAGGCAATAAATGTTAGTTTTGTGTGCCCAGTGGAGCCATTAAGATAAGCATCTAATCTTGTTTACAATTCTCCACATTGCTCTTCGTTTAACTCTTTTGTTCGCCTAAGCCTTATGTGCTCACCAAAATGTAAAATTCCAGGAGAATAGGCAGAGTTGCTTGCCCCAACATTAAAATATAAATGGAAAAATGCAGAGTGATTTATCCTTTTTCTTTTATAAAGTAAAACAGCCCCATCGCCTAATTGAATGATTTTTCCTTTTCCCACTTTGTTCTCCGTTATTTTTTTTCATTATACCATATGAACTTTAAAATTAAAAGATTTTAATTTTACAAACTAATGATTTCGAAGAATTTCTTATATAATTAAAATGTCAATTTATAAAATATTTCGTCCACTCAAATTGCTTTGTTAAAAAAAGAGAAACGGCGAACATTTCTCTTTTTTATATTTACAGGAATTTTGGTATTTATTATTTAATTTGCAAATGAATATGTTTTGCTTTTTTAAAAATATATTTTTTAAAAATTGCTTTGATACTTTATCTTAAAATATTTTGACCATATAATTATCACTGTCACCACAAGAAAAATACAGTTCATTTTCATAGTCTAAAAGCAAATAGTTCACCGCTTCTGCGGATAATGTCAAAGTGTGATTTGTTGAATTATATTCAAGAATATAACTGCTAACACCTTGACTATTTGAGTCAAAAGCCGTGCTCCAATCGCCAAGATTAACATCGCTTATGACTTTTGCTGTGTCAGCGGTTAAATCATCACTATCTAAATCATAACGCAAATCAAATCCCTCCAAATTTTCTTCGTCTATCGTAGGAAGAGTTATCTCTGTTGTTCCAAAATCTGAAAAAGCGATGTCTGCATTTGCTTGCACAATATATATTGCTTCACTAACATTAACATTTATGTTTACTGAAAAGGAAATTCCTGCCAATTTAGTTCTTTCTGTGTTTGTTGTTAGAGAAACGTTCACCGCACAATTATTAATGGTTACATTTTCTAGATTAAGAATAACATTTTTTAACATTACTAAAAATCCGTCACTTTCTTCTTCGGTGATAGTTTCTAAAAATGTGTTGAGTGTCAACTCACTATTATTCAAGTAATTTGCAACTAAATTATCTATCCAATTTGAAAAACCCTCATTACTTTCGACCTGAATTAAAGCAAAGAAATTTGCGTCAAGCGATGGTGCATTTTCGCCCAAATCTGCCAAAACAACTCTCAATAACGAAACAAGACTTGTCGTTTCAAATCCAAATTCATCTCCAATAAAAGTAACAACATCTTCAAGCGTTGAAGTTGAATTGATGTTTGTTTTGATGTCCGAAACTAATTGTGCGACTGTGAAATCTTCGCCGTAATGAATGGCTAAGATATCATCAACTAAATCACCCAAAGGAGAGTTTAAATTCTCTGTTATTGCAGTCTTAAAAGCAGTTAAAGGGGATGTTAGGTTTGTATTTAGGTTCAACTTGTATGCACCTTTATCCAACTTTTGAGCGCTAACCCAACTTGGATTAAACGAAACTATGTTTCCAAAAGTTTCCTTAACAGCGCCCTCAATTTCATCCATATAAACTGCCAAGGATTCTAAAAACACCGACTCAGAGTCAAAGTTAACGTAGTAATCTGACCAAGCATTTTCTATGTAACTTTTCCCAATGGAGTAGCCTTTTGAGATATAACTCTCTTGAGCATTTGGAGCATTCATATACATTTTATCGCCATCGAATTTAAAAACAATATCCTCATAACTTGATTGTCTTGAATCCACACTACCCCCTGCACTCTGTTGGGCTGAAAGCAACCAACCTCCATCTATTGTGGCAGTGAAGTTTATATCTTCAAAGTCAATTAGTGATGTGAACAACTGAACCGCCTCACCCGTTGGCACAGTTTCGACTGTTCCGCCACCACCAGTGCAACCACTTATAGCAAAAGTAAAACATAGTGCAACAATGAAAGTAAACAATTTCAATATTGATTTTTTCATTTTTCACCTCTTTATAAAACTTTTATATATAAATTATATATTTATAACTAAATTTAAGCAATTAATTTTTAAAATCTTTATTTTTTTGTACATTATATCTATATAAATATATTAATATTTAGTTTCTTATTTTTTATAAAAAAATCAATAGTACACAACTTAACATTAGTGGTGAATAATTGCTAAACTACTTGTCGATTTTTGCTCTTATATGATATATTATATTTGTATAAAAAATGTAAAAATATGTTGGAGGATAGTATGAAAAAGTTTTCTTTAAAAAGCCTTTTTTTGTTAGCATTTTTTTTAGTCGGCACGGTGTTAATATCAGGATTGTCGGTCCTAACTGAAACAAATAAGGCATATGCCGCAGATGCGAATGGGCTTTCATATACATACGTCTCTGAAACAACCTCATATTCAGCCACAGCCTACGACGGGAATGTCAGTGATGTCACAATTCCCGACACATATGATGACGGAATAAATGGTTCACACAATGTCACATTAATTGGTGAAAACGCATTTGCATCTTCAACTGATTTAATTTCAATCACGATTCCAACCACAATCGCAAACATTGGAAGTTATGCTTTTGATGGTTGCTCAGGGCTCACATCAATAACGTTTTCAAATAACTTAACAACAATTAATTCCTATGCTTTTAGAAGCTGTACAGGGCTATTATCATTAACTATTCCAAATAGTGTGACAACCATTGGAGCTAATGCTTTCGAAGATTGTTCAGGGCTTGTGTCAATAACACTTCCAAATAACTTGACAAGCATTGAAAATTTTATTTTCGGCAACTGTATTAAGTTAGAATCAATAGAAATCCCAAATACGGTGTTAAGCATTGGAACAAGCGCTTTTAATTCTTGCACATCTCTAACCACTGTCACATTTGAGAGTGTTAGCACTCTCACAACCATTAATGATAGTGCATTTCAAACTTGCACAGCATTAAATTCAATAACTCTTCCTTCAAGTCTTACAACTATTGGAACAGGTTGTTTTTGGGGTTGCACAACCCTCTCAAGCATAAGCATTCCTGCAAGCGTGACAAGCATTGGGACTGATACTTTTAGAAACACAGATGCTTTAGCTTCAATCATTGTCGACCCTTCAAACGCTAATTATATGGACGATAGTGATGTTTCTTTACTTTCAAAAAATGGCGAGACTTTATATAAATACGCCTCAGCAAATAGTTCTTTATCATACACAATCCCAAGCGGTGTGACGACGATTAGTGATTATGCTTTTAGTAATGCCAATTTTGAGGCCGTCACC
>CAYIZE010000003.1:9791-17722 GCA_964367785.1 uncultured Christensenella sp. | reverse complement strand
GTCACCCTTCCAAGTTCAATGATTACTATAGGAACTGAAGCCTTTAATAATTGCACAAGTTTGTCTTCAATTAATTTGCCTGATTCAATAACAACTATTGAAAGTCTTGCTTTCCACAATACAAAAATAACTGCTTTTTATCTTAAAAATGTAACAACGATTGGTTCGGGTGCATTCTCAGGAAATAATTTTTTAACAAAGATTTATATTCCCTCAAGCGTCACAACGATCCCAGCAAGCACTGCTACCAATTCTCCTTTCTTTGGTGATATGAATGTGAAAATTTATTGCACAGCGTCTTCCTCTCCTGCAGGATTTGAGACATATTGGAACTATAAAGATGCGACCATCGCTTGTTCAACCTATTATGATTGTTTTGGAATTACTTTTGATGAAGGTGCAAATTATTCGGGGACAGCACTCACAGATTTAACCAGTCAAACAGTTGTCCCAACTTTAACTGCTTTGACTGAAGATGGATATAATTTTGATGGCTGGTATTATGATGGTGCTTTCACAAGTGTTACAACTGCTGGCAATGATTTGTTTTCAAATGCAACAGATTCAAACGCGGTCACACTTTATGCAAACTGGACGGCTAGCCCTCTGACTTTTACAGGGCAATCCTTAAGCCCTTCTGCAATCTTTAACACCTCATATACTTCAAATTCTTTCACTGGAGCAACTAATGGAACAGGAACATATACTTATGAAATTATTAGTGCATTAAATGGCGAAACAAGCCTTGCTGGGATTTTATTAGACAGCGAAACAAGAATTTTTAGTGGCACTCCAACTTCAAGTGTTGGGACATACTCCATTATTGTTCGGGCAACGGACAGTAATAGTAATGAAACAGCTGAAGCAACTTTCACCTTGATTGTCGGAGTGAACACTCTTAGCACTCCAACAAATTTGGCTTGGAACACAACTTCACAAGGTAGCGCCATTGCTTCTTGGGATGCTGTGCCAAATGCAACTTCATATTTGGTTGCATTATATAATGAGTCAGGCACATTAATTCAACAATCAGGACCACCTTCAAACAGTTGTGAATTTGGAATTAATTTTAAAACAGGGGCATATTTAAATTGCTATTTTACCGTTTATTCAAGACAAACTGATGTTGATAATTACAATAATAGTTCCACAGCAACCTCTAGCTCAACCGTTTCTTCATATATTGTAACTTTTAATAGTAACGGCGGAAGTGATGTCACAACTAAATATGTTATAGAAGGACAACTTGCGACAAGGCCTTCAGAAAATCCTACCAAAACTGGCTACACATTTGAAAACTGGTTTAGCAACATCGGTTTGACCGATGTTTGGGATTTTGATACTGACACAATAACCGCAGACACAACTCTTTACGCAAAGTGGACAGCAAATGATTTAACTTTTACAGGTCAATCTTTGGAAAATGCAATATATAATACTTTATATAGTTCATTTGTTTTTAATGAAGCAGGAAATGGCACAGGAAATTACACTTATGAAATTATTAGTGGAGCACCAACTGGAATAATTCTTAATACTGAAACAAGAGTGCTTTATGGCACTCCAACTTCGAATGTTAATACTTACAACATTATTATCCGAGCGACAGACGGCGTTAGTGGAAAAACGGCAGATGCAACTTTCGCATTAGAAATAACAGCAGGACAAATAGTGTGTTCTATTGAGGGATATGAGGGAACATATGACTCTAGCGAGCATTATGCCACTATCATACTAACAACGCCTTCTTCAATAACTGTTGAATATAGCGGAGTTTTTGGAGATTATAAAGACTACTCTTTAACTGCAGGAACAACTCAAACAACATTCTCAAATATGGGAAGAACAGATGCTGGGTCAACTACTATTTATTATCAAATCACTGCAACAAATTATGATAGCATCACAGGAAGTGTGACAGTTGTGATTAATAAAGCAAATTTAGATGCTCCAACAAATTTAACGTGGAATACAAGCAGTCAAAATAGTGCTGTTGCAAATTGGACAGCAGTTGATGGAGCAAATTCTTATACGGTCACGCTTTATAACAATTTAGGTGTTGTTTCAAATGATATGATGTCCTTTTCAACTTCTTATGATTTTGGTTCATCATTTCACTCAAATAAATGCACCGATTACTATTTCACAGTTTTAGCACTACCAAACTTTGGTGATCTTAACTATAATAATAGCCAAGAATCTGGTGAAAGTGTAACTTTATCTTCTTATAAAACAACTTTCAATAGTAATGGTGGAAGTGAAGTTATTTCACAATATATAATTGAGGGACAAAAAATAGGCGAACCAAGCGAAGTAGAATTAAACGGATTTATTCTATCTGGCTGGTATTTAGATGATGAAACATTCGCTAATGCTTGGAATTTTGAAACAAATGTTGTTTCTTCAGACATCACTTTACATGCAAAGTGGACAGTAACTCCTTTGACTTTTTCTAATGAAACTTTGAGCCCAAATGCGACATGCCACTCTTCATACACTTCGAACGCTTTTACAGAAGCAAGTGGAGGCTTAGGAAGTTATACTTATGAAATAGTTAGCGGAGCACCAGATGGGATATCTCTTAATGGTGAAACAAGAATGTTCAGTGGCACTCCAACTTCAACCCCTGGCATCATTTATAGCATTGTTGTTAAAGCGACAGATAGTGAAACAGGGGCTACAAAAAATGCAACTTTTACCCTTTATCTTTTTGCACTTAAGTTATCAACTCCAATAAACTTGAATTGGAACACAACTTTGCAAGGAAGTGCTGTTGCCATTTGGGACGAAGTGTCAGACGCAAATGGTTATACAATTTCACTTTATAATAATTTTGACTCCTTAATAGACACACAAACTACTTTAATAAATAATTTTGATTTTGGTTCAGTGTTTACTGCAAGTGCTTGCTTAAGTTATTATTACAAAGTTATTGCTACTTCACTAGACATAACATATTCACAAAGCACATTATCAACAAAAAGCGAGAATATGTCTTCTTTTACAATTTCTTTTAACATAAATGGTGGAGATAGCATCACTCCTAATGAACAATATATAATAAGCGGACAGAAAGCAAGTGCCATTAGCGATCCAACAAAATCAAATTATACTTTTTATGAATGGTTTAAAGATGAAACTCTTTTAAACACTTGGGATTTTGAAACAGATATTATTTCAGACACAACAACTCTGTTTGCTGGCTGGAACTATGACATAACTCTAAACAGCAATTATGGCGACACCCCAATAGAAAATTATTTGACAGATTGCTTGTCAGGAAAAGAAGTTGATTTGACACCATCTGCCTTAACAAGAACTGGCTATACTTTTAAAGGTTGGGCAACAACGAGCGATTCAATAACACCTAATTATACTTTAATTTATATGGACAATGGGATCTTTGGTAGCACAACTCTATATGCAGTTTTTGAAATTCAAAGTTTTACAATAAGTTTTGACTTTTTGGGTGGAGCATATTCGGGACTTGACGGAAAATTTGACAATAAAATTTATGAATATAATTATTCCTTCACATTGCCAAGCACTGATGGAGTTACCAAAAATGGCTACACGTTTAGTTATTGGTCAGACGGAACAAATCACTATCTTTCTCAGACTGGCAGTTTTTCTGTGGATGAAGATGTGACTCTCTTCCCTGATTGGTCGGCGAATAGTTATGCTGTTACTTATAATGGAAATGGTGCAACTGGAGAAATTGTTGAACACCCTGTTTATACCCAAGGTTTTGAATATGATGTCCCTCAAAATCTTAATGAAAATATATACTATAAAACGGGCTACACTTTTGCTGGCTGGAACAGAATGGCAGAACCAACGATTGAAACTCCTGGAGTTTCTTTTACAGATGGGCAAAGCGTTTTAAATTTAACTATAGAAAAAGATGCAAATGTAACAATCTACGCACAATGGACGGCGAATTCTTATAGCGTTTCCTTTAATGTCAACACGACAGATTTAACAACTGGAACAATGGACAATCAAGAGTTCACCTATGATGAAGAGCAAAGTTTAACAGCGAATACTTTTTCTAGAGAGCATTATATTTTTAAAGGCTGGAACACAGTTGCAGAACCTGCTGTGGGAAATCTTGGAACTTCTTATACAGATGGTCAAGAAATTTTTAATTTAACTTCAACAGATAATGAAATAGTCACATTATATGCAGTTTGGGAAATTGAGCAAAAAACAATTACTTATATTCTTTCTAATGTCGAGGGCGGAAGTGTTCCTTCGGCACAAAGTTTTGACTATAACTCCACTGCAACCATTCTAGGAAATGTTGGAAATCTAGTAAAAACTGGTCATCATTTTGTTTGTTGGAACACAGCAGGAAATGGCACTGGCACAAACTACACAGAAGCACAAGAATTCACAATCTTGGGGGATATTTCTTTATATCCTGTTTTTGAGGTAAATCAATATATAATAACTCTTGATGTTGCTGGTGGCGACGAGTTGCAAGACAATTCTTTCGAAATTAATTATGGTGGCACACTTTCTGGGCTTCCAAGCCCAACAAGAGCAAGTCACATTTTCCTTGGGTGGTTTTACGGCTCAACATATGTTTCCGAGACCGACACTTATGCTTTAACCGAAAACATAACTTTAATTGCACATTGGATTATAACTTATTCAGTAACATTTAACGACGGCGACTTAGAAATTCAAGTTTTTAATGAAACAGCGGGGACATTCATAACCCCTCCACCAATATCTAAAACAGGTTACACTTTTACTGGCTGGAATGCTCCAGAAGAAGAAATTTCTTTTTCAGAGGGTAATTACGAAGTCCCTTCTCAAAATATTGTCTTCTTCGCAGTGTGGGAAATAAATACTTACACAATAACATTCAACACTAATGATGGAGAGCTTCTAGATTCAATCGTTCAAGACTACAATACTGCTGTCACATTGCCTACTCCTGTTAGAGAGGGATATGACTTCTTAGGCTGGTTTGATAATGAGCAGTTGAGTGGGACTGAGGTGTCTATGTCGACAATTCTTGAAAATACTGCTCTATTCGCAAAGTGGGAAATTAAAGAAATTACATTAAGTTTTGTTGTTGACGGCGGAAGTGCTGTGGAAGCCATCGTTGATGAATATAACTCAACAATTTCCCTCCCAACCCCAATAAAAGAGGGTTATATATTCAAGGGCTGGTATCTTGATGAAGAATGCCTTATATCTGCTGACGAAATGACCAATATGCCAAGCGAAAACACAATTCTTTATGCTTCTTGGGAAAAGGTTGAGGCTAATACACTTTGGTTTTACATTATGGGATTAACCATAATACTAATTCTAGGGATTGTTCTTGTATTTTTAAACACTCGAACAAAGAAACATTATCAAGTTAATATTAAAAAAGATTAATTTAATATTCCATTTATAATAATATTTTATTAAATCTTATTATCTTTTTATAAAAAAAGTTTTAAAAAAAATCTTTTAAAATCACAATTCAATATGTTATAATAAAAATATATTGTTGGAGGTTTTTTATGACAAAAATTAAACATAATTACATTTACATATTTCTTTGCTTAATCATAACAACTTTTATGTTCGCTGGCTGTGGAACTTCACCTTTAACGACTCCAACGGAACAAGAACTAATGTCGGGCGGGCTGAGTTTAAAAGAAGCACTTCCCCTTTTCACAGCACTAGAAGATAACTATACTTACAGACAAAAAGTTCAGCAAATGAATGGTGAGGACTGGTTTAACTATTCCCTTGTTAAACTAGACAATGAAGATATCTACTCTCAAGAAAAACGATATAATACAAATGCAGGATATCAATTTGAAGATGAGGCTTTCACTTATGATAGTGTAAATAATGGCTACACTGTCTTTGCAAAACAAGATGAAAATTACACTATCTTTAGAAAAGGTAAATACAATGAATCAGATGAAGAATTTACAAGATTTTCTTATTCATATGATTTACCTGATAACAACGCTAGAGCATCTGCTTATTATTTTGATTATTCTTTTTTTCAAGAGAATATGTTTGAATATTACCAATATACTGACGGAAGTAATGAGTTATGCAAGGTTTGGAGAGTAAAGGAAAGTTATTACTCGACTCAACTTTTAAAACTAATCTATTAAATGCTTTTAATAGAAGCACAGAGACAGTTAGTGAAGATAGAATAGACTTTGTTTATTTTAATGTGTCAGTCAACAGGGTTTCAAAAATTACATTTGAATATAGTAATGCGGAACTTGAATATTTTTATAGAATTGAAACAACTTTTAGTTATGACGATTACGAATTTGATACCACTTCGCTAACCTCAGGTTTTACACCATATGTACCTGACTAATTAGATAGATTAAAATTTTATTACAGAAATTTTTTTGAAATTTAAGACAAAAAATATAACAAGTAAAAAACTCGTAGAAAACTTTTAAAAGACTTCTACGAGTTTTTTTATATAAATTTTATTTTTTTAGTTTAATTTTTTATTTGTTTGATATTAACTAGGTTGCATAACTCCAAACAACACAAGCCAAGCAAGTGCAGTTTTTGCAACTAAACTTAAAATTATGTAGGCTCTTTCTCCATAAATATAATCTTTCCATTTCCCTACTTTTTTGTATTGTAAAACCATATTAACTGGGAATAGGTTGAAACAAACAAAGTATGTTCCTGCGATTGCATAGACGAACCAAGGAACAAGTGATGGATC
This sequence comes from uncultured Christensenella sp., assembly GCA_964367785.1. Taxonomy (GTDB): domain Bacteria; phylum Bacillota; class Clostridia; order Christensenellales; family UBA1242; genus UBA7862. Next base: position 11,004 of record CAYIZE010000003.1, on the reverse strand, counting down.
GGCGTTGCCAAATCCATAAAGAGCAATGAGAACCCAAGGTGCTAAGCCTGCAACAGTGCCAAACGAGAAAGGAAGCCAATTTGTTTTTTCTTTATTTTGATTGATTTCTTCCATCAAAAGTCCAAATAAATTCATACAAACATTAATCATAAAAAGTAAAATTAATGTACCTATGTCGTTAATCCCAAATAAGACGCCAATTAAGACAATCATTATTGAAGAAGAAAGAGCATATTCATACCATCTAAATTTGTTTATATGCTTTTTTAGGTCCTGATTATAAATCTCGTTAGTTTTCTTTGGCACACTGATTATGAAATGTGCAATAGCCGAAATCAATAAGAAAGAGGAAACAAGAAATCCAAAAGGAAGATCAAACAACGCTTTTGTTGTTGTTTGAAGTGAATTTGTTAGCGTGTTGTAGGAAAGAAAATTTGAATAAATTGTTGGTGTGAAATTAATGATTTTATCCCACGTTAAGGACAAAATTAGCATTAAAACGCCCTGAATAAAGTGGAAGAACCCCATAATTAAATTAAATTTTTTTAATTTTTTTTCATTTGTAATATTCATACACCCCTCCTAAACTAATTAAAGTATATAACTTTGTTATTTATTGTCAAATAATTTAACCCTTTTATATGTTTTAACGTGTTATATTGTCTGCAATAAATTGACATAAAGAAGACATTTTATTATAATATTTGCATTGGAGTTTTTATGAATAAAGAAATTATTTTAGAAGTGAAATCGTTGTCAAAGAGTTTTGGCAAAGTAGTAGCGGTTGACAATCTTTCATTCACTGTTTTTCGTGGGCAATTTTTTGCTCTTTTAGGTCCTAATGGCGCTGGCAAAAGCACAACTATAAAGATTTTGACAACACTGCTCAAACAAGACAGTGGCGAATTCAATCTGGAAAATGAGACAGATAACAGATTAATAAGAAACAAAATTGGAGTGGTATTTCAAGAAAATGTGCTTGACGACTTGCTCACCGTTAAGGAAAATCTGCTCACAAGGGGTTGTTTATACATTAAAGATAACACTCAACTTAAAAAAAGATATGAGGAGTTAAAAAAGGATTTTTTTCTTGAAGAACTTGAAAACAAAAAGTTCAAAAACCTTTCTGGAGGAGAAAAACGTCGAGTTGAAATTGCCAGAGCGCTCCTTGCAGACCCAAAGATTTTGTTTTTAGACGAGCCAACAACCGGAC
>CAYIZE010000003.1:4840-9691 GCA_964367785.1 uncultured Christensenella sp. | reverse complement strand
CAAAAAAATATTAACTATACAAAAGTTGCTGACCAATTTTTAATTCCAGTCACTTCCCCTCAGGACTGCATTGATATGTTGTTTGAAAATAAGGATAACATAGGCAGTTTTGAAATGATTAAAGGCAGTATGGACGATGTATTTATTAATGTTTTAAGGAAAATAAAATGAGAGAAATTTGCACATTAACAAAAAGAAATATGTTAAATTATTTGAGGGATAAAGCCAGCGTGTTTTTCTCTTTTTTAAGCATAATCATACTTCTTGGAATTTACATTTTATTTTTAAAAAATATCTTTAATGATATTCCCTTAGCAACTCAAGCAGAAAAAAACACCTTTATGTTGGGTTATATTATGGGCGGGCTTATCGTTGTCGGGACGATTACTCTCTCGCTTGGAATAATTGGCAACTATGTCTATGACCTTGCGACTAAAAAACTAAATGGACTTTTGGCGTCTCCCACAAGCAGATATAAATTGACTCTTAGTTATTATCTCTCAACAATGATTTTGACATTTGCTTTAGTTTTAATAATGTTCTTTCTTTCTGTTCTCTATCTTGTGATTTCAACAGGGACTTGCTATTCATTTTTGCAAATTTTGCAAGTTGTTGGTATAATTTTACTTTATGTTTTGATTTCAACTCCGATTATGGTTTTTATTGCAAGTTTTATTAACAGCACAAACGCTTTTGCAGGAGTTTCATCGATTGTGGGAACGCTTATTGGATTTATTTCAGGAATATACATTCCCCTTTCATTGCTCGACCCATTCACCAAAAATTTGGCGGGACTTCTTCCGTTTTCACATATGGCACTCTATCTTAGAAAACTGCTTTGTGGAGACACTCTAAACGGAATACCTCTAGAAGCGCTGGACTCATTTGGCATGGGAGAGATACCTTTATTCGGGGCAAATGTCCCAATTTACATCATTTTCATTTCATCACTTGTGGTTTCTTGCATTTTGTTCTTTATTTCTTATTTGCGTATGAACAAAAAACAAGTTTGCTAATCAAAACAACTTTTTATTTTTAATTTTATTAATTTTCAAAAAATATATAATTTTTAACTTTTATATTGCTTTATCACATTGCAAGTTCTTTGCTTTGACTGTCTTCAGTGACTAAATTTAGTTCATTAAACGTTGATTTATTGAGAGCCACATTTTCAAAAGAAATATTTTTGTCGTCGCAAGCAGAACGCAAAATTTTCTCCACCTTTTCTTTGCCGAGGACGTCCTTGTAAACATCGAAACTTATCTCACAAAAATTATAATTTTCATCACTAAAATTTATGCAAGGAATTCCATTTTTTAAAAAGTTTGCCGCAGCAAGCATTAACACTGCACTTGAAGTTTCATCAAGTTGGCTTTTTGGTTTGTCCATTATTTCAAGAATTCTTTTCCCCGTTTTAACTTGATTATCCATAGAATTTGATTTTGCTTGCTTGACGGAGTCCTTTATAGACTCAATGAGGTGAGAATGTATTGAGTCAAACAAGGTTGTTGCTGTGGGAGAATAAGAGTCATCAAAAAACATATGTTTCGATAAATCGGCTCTTAAAATAGTATTGTTTATTTCAGAATTTGTTGTGAAATAAACTCTATAATAATATAGAAAATCTATATCTCCAATTGAAATTTCATAATCATTAATAATTACATTTTTCATTGGAATGTTCCTGAGAACTAAATTTGAAAAATCATTATCAAATTTTCTACTGAGAAACATTTCAACCTGTTTATCATCAAACTTGATTTTATTACTATCTAAAATACTCTTAACAATACTAATATATAAATATTTTAATTTTTCAATTACATTTCCTTTTGCATTTAAAGAATTGTCTTTATTGCTCACATATTTATTCTTTGTCCCATTTCTCAGTGAAGTGACAACGTCTTTTACTGCCAAATTTCTTATGCTTGTGAAACTCTCGTTTTTCTCACTTGGCTCGTCTCCGTATCCAATGTATCCATTAAAAACCCCTAGGTTTGGCTTTGTGACCTCTGTCCCCTTCAAAAGTTCTGGCTTTTCTGCTTTTATGCTTTCAATAATTTCAACATATTTTGGCAAATCTTGATATGAGCAGTATGCTAAAAATGTATCGTTTCTAAAATCATGAAGACTGAACTTAAAATAAAATGGAATATTTGCCTCTCTACATTTAGTATAAAATTCATGACAAAATTTTGGAATGTTGTTTGCCATCAAATTAAGATATAGTCTGCCTTGAATATCTTGCGTAGGGTTTTGTCCATACACATGCAAAAAACTATCCGCTCTAAAGCCTTCTTCTCTATCGCTGAGGATTGTTCGTCCATCTTGAAGTTTGGCAAAGCGAGTCCCGCTCTTAGAAAAGTTTTTATCATATCCTTTCATTATAAAATCATAAAAAGGAGTGCCAGACATTTTTTCCATATTTTTTGGATAAAATTCAGGGTTTTTTCTTAAGAAGTTTGCAACTTTTTTTTGCGAGGCGTTTAGATTATCATAATTATAAAATAAACTGTTTCCCCAATCTATATACATTTGTTTACAAAAGGCTTCAAGTCCATTCACATCTTCAACATTTGTTTTGTGAGCACCTTTATCATAGTTGTCAAAAATGCCATAATTTGAAAGCGCAGTTTTAACAATGTCTTCAAATGACCTAGTTGATTTTAAACTTAAAAGTAGTTCCGCAGTTTCTTTTTCCATTTTTCCCCTCAAAAAATATATATTATTCATTTTATTATACAACAATAAAATGCAATTTACAATTTTTTATTTTTTTCACAAATCATAAAAATCTTTATTACTTTTGAAAATAAATGTGTAAAATTGTATTTTTGTTTTTTATTATTTATTGATATAATTAAAAAAGAGGTAAAAAAAATGGAAATAAGTTTAAAAAGTAGATTTATTGAAAATTGGAAAAATAAAAAATTTAGAATTGTTTTTAGTATTAGTCTTGTTGCTATTTTTTTAATTATCACAGGCACAATTCTAGCATTGACACTCATCAAATCACCGCTTGAAACGGCAAATAGCAATACATACACTTGCGATCAATACAACATTATGAATTGTAAAAGTGAACTTATCATTAACGATGACGACACTTATATTCTCACAAAAACGACAGTTGATAAATATACAGAAATAACTTGTGAATATCATGGTTTAATAACCGGCAACATTGCAACCTCTGAAAATGTGACTTCGATAAAAGTGACGGAGAGATGTCTTGGCGTTGTTATTAAAGAAAACACCTTTAATTCACAGAATGATATTGAACTTAAATATCAAGTGACGAATGCTGAACCTATTGTTTTTTATTTGAATGAAAAAGGTGTAGTTTCATTACATTTAATACCTGCTTTTATGATTAAGAACATTTTGAGTGATGGTGACGATATCGTTTTGAACATAGGACAAATGAGGTATTATGGCAAAGACTATGACACAGTCGTCGCAACAGACACCGCAGGAGAGGAGCTAAAGGATTATTTTTATGATTCAATTTTTTATGTTGTGTATGAAAACGGAGATTTTGAGGTCTTTGATTGCAGTGAATATAACACTATAGAGTCCGTCTCGAATTTTGACATAAACACAGCAGGATTATATGATGTTAATATAGTTTTTAATTCAGTTGTCTATCCCGAAAGGCAAATTACTGGGAACTACAAAGTTAGAGTGGTTGCAACTGAAGCAGGATATTATGAGGGTTATAGCAGAATTTCAACAGTTAATCTCAATATAAATAATTTAAGTTATAGAATTGCAGTTGGGACAACCATTGATGAATTTATTCAAGAAGCGACAATCGGAGAATTTTACTCAACTGACGGTATGACTGCATCTATGATTGAGGGTTTTGACTCGTCCGAAGAGGGAATAATATATTTGAAAATTACTTACAATGACATTGTGAACTATAGGCAATTATCAGTCTATACACCATCACCTTCAATTATTAGTTTAGGCATTGTAATCGAAGGCGTTATTGATGAAGAATATAATTCTTATGTTGTTGAAAAAGACACTGTTCTTGACGGAATTACTGCAAATTTATCAATTAAAAATTATCGTGACATTGCTGATTTTTATACAACTGCAGTTATTGGAACTGACCTAATAATAACTGGACTAGACACTTCTGTTTGTGGGACTCAAATGGCAACAATAACCTATGGCGACTTCTCTTTCGATACTCTTTTCATAGTTTTTAGCAATGAATCAAGTGAATATAAACTTGTGGACGAAATTGATTTCTCTGGGAGTATAAATATTGTTGAGGGTGAGATTACAATAAACAACGCAAAACTAATCATTTCATATTTTGGCACATCAGAAGAAGATGAAATATTAATAACATCTGATAAAATCCACAATTTCTTTATAAATTTTAAGGGTACCCCAGACGATTATGATGACGACTCTCTTCAAAGCAATGATTTAATGCACCCGACAATCTATTTCGCAATTTCGTTTGAAAATGTGGATTATTCGTTTACATTTCCATATTCACACTAAATAAATTTAATATTAATTTTATAAACTATAATTGCAATTAAAGATAACTTTGCTCTTTTTTGTTTATTTCAAGATATGACTTTTTGCTTTGTTCGTTAACTATCAACTGATCTATAACTTTCATTCTCACTTCTTCTGGAATATCTTCAAAGTTGCCTTTGCTCTCTTCAATATATTTTGCAATCAAGTCGACTTTTTGCATTTTTTCTTTCACAAAAGGTGTGAGGAGTTGCTTTGCCAGAACTTTGTAGCAATTTGTGTCGTTTTGCGATAATGAAAAAGCCATCATAGGCAAGTCATATTTGTTTAAGAAATCGGGCGAAAATA
>CAYIZE010000003.1:0-4740 GCA_964367785.1 uncultured Christensenella sp. | reverse complement strand
CTTCGCAATATTGATTATATTCTTTTTCTGTTTCAATATCTTTTAATGTTTTATCAAAAACTTTTAACATATCTCTTCCCTCTATTTCTCACTTTAAAAAAACAACACTAAACTCTTTATAAATTGTTATAAAATTGTGTCTAGAAAATTTTGCTTTCTTTTACTATATAAAATTATTATGCGATGCAATAGTTGTTTACGATTGTATTTTACACATAAAAAGAAAAAAATGTTAAAAATATGAGTAGGTTAAGAAAAAATGCTTAATTATTTTATTTTATTTTTTATTTGCGAGACTATCTCTTTGATGATAAACTATAATAAAATTAGTTTGGGGGGAAATTATGGGAAAAAGAGACGATTATATTTCTTGGGACGAATATTTTATGGGCATTGCAATTTTATCAGCGAAGAGAAGCAAAGACCCTAGCACACAAGTGGGTGCTTGCATAGTTAACGACGAAAACAAGGTGGTTTCCATTGGTTACAACGGAATGCCAAGGGGAATATGCGATGATAAGGCATGTTGGAATAGAGAGGGTGACTTTCTTCACACAAAGTATGCTTATGTCGTTCACGCAGAGTTAAACGCCATATTAAATTCAAGAGTGTCTGTGCAGGGCTGTAGAATTTATGTGAGCCTATTCCCTTGCAATGAATGTGCAAAGGCAATAGTTCAATCGGGAATTAAAGAAGTGATGTTTTTATCTAACAAATATAAAGAAGCGCAGTCCACGATTGCCAGCACAACAATTTTACAAGATGCAGGAGTTAAACTCACTCAATTAAACTTTGAAAATAAGGAAATTGTTTTAAAATTAAGTTAAAGTATCTTTTTTTAAAATTATTAATTAAAAAATTATAATGAATATGTAAAAAGAAAATTTAAAATATATTAAAAATAAACTTATCTATTTATAGTTATAATGATAGATATTAACAAAAATTAAAAAAATCTAATATTCTATTGTGTGACGATAAGTTTGTGTATGATTGTGAAAGACGAGGAAAAAGTTCTCGAAAGGTGTCTTAAGAGTGCCAGTTTTTTCGTGGACGAAATCATCATCGTGGACACAGGCTCAAAAGACAAAACGAAAAAAATTGCGAGAAAATACACAGACAAAATATTTGACTTCAAGTGGGTTGATGATTTTTCACAGGCGAGAAATTTTGCTTTTTCTAAGGCAACAATGGACTTTATTATATGGCTTGATGCAGACGATGTTATTGAGGAAAATAAAAAACAATTTTTAGAATTAAAAAAATCACTAACAAGTAAAATTGATGTTATTATGATGAAATATAATATTGCTTTTGACGAGGATAATAATCCAATTTTTTCTTACTATAGGGAGCGAATTGTTAAGAATGACAGGAGATTTTTTTGGATTGACCCTGTGCATGAATTTATGATAATTCACGGAAACATTGAGTATTCAAATTTATCCATTTCTCACAGAAAAATGCACGAAACACCTGGCAAAAGAAATTTGAAAATATATCAAAAATTAATTAAAAACAAAACAAAACTTTCTTCACGACAAAAGTTTTATTATTCAAGAGAATTAATGTATAACGGCTTTTACAAGAAGTCAATTAAGTCGTTTAATGATTTTCTTGAAAATTATAATGGTTGGCTTGAAAATAAAATTGAAGCGTGCTCTAACTTAGCATTTTGCTATGAGAAAACTGAGGATCAGTCAAACGCCCTTTTTTCGCTTTTTAGAAGTTTTATGTTTGATGACCCAAGAGCGGAAAATCTTTGTAAGATTGGAGATATATTTTATAATCAAAATAAATTTAAGCAAGCGATTTATTGGTATGAGCAAGCAACAAATTGCGATATCAATTTAAAATCTGGTGCTTTTGTGCTGACAGACTATTATAAATTCATTCCATATCTTCAACTTTGTATGTGCTATTATAACTTATCTGATATGAAAAAAGCAGAGGAATATAATAATTTGGCGTTAAAAATAAAGCCTCATTCGAAAGAAGCACTGCAAAACAAAGCCTTTTTTGAAAAAGGAAAAGTTTAATACTTTATATTTTTATATTATTTATTGTTTAAAATTTAATTTTAAAATTTACGCTTTCCATAATCCATGAAGATTGCAGTAGGCATAGACATTTTCAACTTTATCGCCAGGCATTAAACAAAACTCAACCTCTGGCTTTTGTCCTGGGTGGAGTTCTTTTCTTTGGTTTCCTTTTGAGGTTTGAAGTGCAACCCATTCAATATAGTGCTCTGGCACCATTGGGTGCTCTGCACCGCCAATTCTTACAATAACCTTTCCGTTTGTGACATTCACAACAGGAACGTGTTTCTCAAGAGACGCGTCAACTGTGTTAGGAGTTATTTCCTCCATTTCCTGTCCACAGCATATGACTTTCACTCCCGATCTTTTGACGTAAGATATAATATTGCCACAAATTTTACAAACATAAAATTTCATTTCCATAATTTTTCTCCTTTGTTTATATATATAATACCATAATTGTCTTTTTAATTAAAATAATTTAAAAGATTTTTTTTACTTTTACTCCCCCTTCATCTCAATCACTTTTTTATTTTCATTGTGAATTTTCATACAATATGTGATTGATTCTCCAATCGCCTTATCAATATCATCGGGTTTAACACCTAGTTCTTTTTCAATTATATCTTTGTCAATAAAGGCATTTGCCGTCATAAGTTTGACAAATTGAACGGGATTTAGCCCAGGTTCAACATTTCTTTTCTTATATTTTCTAGCCATTGAATAAGTTGCAAGTTTATATAAAAATGTTGGGATAGTCACAATTTTCTTATTCTCAAACCCCATATATTTATTAATTATGGAAAGAAGTTCTCTCCAAGTTTTGTTATACCAGCCAACAGGATATGCTGTCCCGCCTTTGCCCTTTTCCACTGCTCCTGCTAAGGCTTGCCCCACTTGTTTTAGAGTCACCATAGTGGTGCCACCTTTTGGGAAATAGACTGTTTTCATTGGGAGCAACATATCAATGTAGAATTGCCAAACGGGTTTTCTTCCCTTTTGAACACCAAAAATATATGGGAGTTCAAGCACCATCACTTCCATTTCTTTGTTTGAAAAAGAGAAAGCAATGTTTTCTTGGTCAATTCGGCTTCTTATATATGGGTGCTTATTATACAAATCTAGTTTTGGCATAGTTTTCGCAAAGTGACTGAAATATGAGCCCAAAATCACGCATTTTTTTATGCCAACTTCTTTACAAAGCGAAAGAAGTCTTTTCACTGGGTCAATATTATATTTTTTAAAACTTTCATACACAGGAGGGGGAAACTCAATTCTCTCGTCCACTCCCGCGGCAAAAACAAAGCCCTCACAGCCTGCCATAAGTTCCTTTATTTCCTCGTCTTTCATCTCAATGATATTTCCAAAATGAATTATCATTTCCTTTGGAATATCGGCATCTTTTGGCAGGGGTGGCAAAGATATTGTCACGACTTCGTGTCCACGTGAAATCAATTCCTTTGCCCCAACGCTACCTAGAAGTCCTGTTCCTCCAATCATAAATATTTTCATATTTTATTTCTCCTTTAAATTAGTATATCAATATAAAAATTTTAAACCAAATAAATTTGATTTTTTAATATTTTTAAGTTTATTTATAAAAAAATTGCTAATACTTTTTTTAAGGAGGAAGATATGAGTGAACAAATAACTACAAAAGATTTACAATCACTTAATGAACTTATGACTTTCGAAAACTGGCTGGCTATAAAAATAAAAAATTATAGCGAAATGGTGGAATGTGAAAAATTGAAAGCGAATTTTGAGCAAATGGCAAACACTCATCTGGGACATCACAGCGCACTTCTTGATTATTTGAAAAACAATAAAGAGTAAAGGAGGAATTATGACAGAACAAGAAATTTTACAAGACACCCTGATTGCCACAAAATTTTTGCTTTCAATGAACAACTCTTTTGGAATGGAATGCTCCAACAAGCCCCTCAGAGATTTGATTGAGGGTCAGCACAAGCAGATTTCCAAACATAATTTTGAAATCTTTGAGGCAATGAAAAAGGCGGGCTACTATCCCGTGACAGTGGCTCCGTCAAAAGATGTGGAGCAGGCAATTAAAATGCATACTCAAATGCAACAGGATTTGGAGGACAAGTTGCAATGAATAAAAAAATAGTTTCTATATTTTAGAAACTATTTTTTATTTACATACTTTTTTAGTTTTAAGAAATTGGTTTTAAATATTATTCAACTCAAAAGTTTTTTTATAACCCCAAAAATTCTGAAGTTGATGGAGTTGCTTTTTCATTTGCCACATGATTGATTGTTGGAGACAATTCCATTTTAACATTTTCTCTTATTTCTTCTTCTGAAATTAGTTTGCAAAAATCTTTTTTAAGAATTAATTGTTCTTTATTATTAAAACCTAACATCATATGATAATTTTTATTTTTTTCAAGCTCGTTCACCATAAGCATACAAATTGTTTTTTCTTCATTGTTTCTTGCATAAACACAGTTGTAAACAATCCCCTCCATTGAGCTATTTAAGATACTAGAACAACAAGGCTTTTTTCCTGGATAGATTTTATTCATTACATCACAAATTGACTTATACATATCTATTTTTCTTTCTATAATTTTTGCCATTTTCTTCCCTTCCTTTGTTTTTAATACTTTAATTATATCATAAATAAAATATATTTCAACCCCTTGTTTTTTTATTTTATTTTTTAGTGCAATATAAC
>CAYIZE010000002.1:31727-49458 GCA_964367785.1 uncultured Christensenella sp. | reverse complement strand
AATTAAATCCTTTTTTTTATTTAAAAAAAACAATTTCAGGAAAGAAAAAACTGATAATTGAGAAATAATCATATAAATAGACTTTTATTATAAAAAACTCTTTTAATCTATTTAAAATTATATTATTTTTTTAAGACAAACTTTATTCTGAAAATATTGTAAAAAAAATTTTTGAATTTGTGGTGATTAAGAAAAAAAAAGAACGGTGTTTTTAAGTCCGTTCTTTTTTTAGAATAGTTATTATAAGAAAAGGCAATTTTTAGGTTATGAATGTTTTTTTGTTTAAAATTTATAGTTTTCAAAAAAATACTCTTATTTCTTTAAAAATTACTTTTCATTCATATAATAACTTCCTGAATGTTGTGTGGCTGGAAATCTTTGCCCTTTTTGCAAATAGCAACAACCTCCATTGTGACCCTGTTCATCAAAGGCACAATAATTTCCACTTTCGGGAGCAACTTCTCCCGGTTTCCATGAGTTATGCATAATTACCTCCGTATTTTTATTATGCTTCAAATGAAAACTATATATTCCTTTTTTTAAAACTTTATTTAAAAAAAATGAATGTTAGCTTTGAAAAAAAATAAAAATTTGATAAAATTATCTGTGAAAAAATATTAAAAAAAATTAGGGAGGACATTATGGGAAAAAATATCATTGTTGCCGTTGTTGGAATGACGGGGGCTGGAAAATCGGAAGTAACACAATTTTTTTTGGACAAAGGTTTTAAGCGAGTTTATTTGGGTGATGTGACTTTTGACGAAATGAAAAGACGAAATCTTGAAATTACGCCTGACAACGAGAGAATGGTGAGAGAAAGTCTGCGGGCAGAGAATGATATGGCAATCTATGCCAAAAAAAGCCTTGATAAAATTAAAAAATACTATGACAACGGCGAAAATGTTGTGGTTGAGAGTATTTATTCTTGGAGTGAATATAAATTTTTTAAAGAAATTTTTGGAAACAATTTTAAGGTGCTTGCCATTGTTACAAACAGAGATGTTCGTGCAAAAAGGCTTGAAATAAGAGAGATTAGACCTCTGACAGATGAGCAAGTGACAAAAAGAGATTATACCGAAATTGAAAATATCGAAAAGGGCGGACCTATTGCCATTGCTGATTATTATATGGAAAACAATGATGATATGAAAAAATTGAAAGAAAGTTCAAAAAGATTTTTTGAAAGTATGGAAAAAATGCTTTAAAAATTTTACTATATTTCTATTTATTTTAATCAAATTTTTTTAAAGGTTGGTGAAAAATGGACACAGGTGAAAAAATTTGCTTTGACAGCGAAAAATATCTTAAAATGCAAAGCAAAAACATTCTTGAGAGGTTGAAAAAGTTTAACAATAAATTATATATGGAATTTGGCGGAAAGTTGTTTGACGATTTTCACGCTTCAAGGGTTCTTCCCGGATTTGACCCTAATGTCCAGATTAAACTGCTTGAAACTTTCAAAGATGAGTGTGAGATTATTTGCGTAATTAACGCGGGCGACATTGAAAAAAATAAAATTCGTGCTGATTTTGGCATCACTTATGATATGGAAGTTCTCAGACTTATTGGCAATTTTAGAAAACGAGGTTTGCTCGTTAGTGCCATTGTTATAACCCTTTTTGACGGGCAACCCTCCGCAATCACTTTTAAAAATAAACTCATTAGTTTGGGCGAGCGGGTGTATGTGCATACTTTCACAAAAGGCTATCCAACAAACGTGGAGCAAATTGTTAGTGAAGAGGGATATGGCAAAAATGCCTTTATTGAAACATCAAGACCTCTCATTGTTATTTCCGCACCAGGGCCAGGCAGTGGAAAACTTGCGACTTGTCTTTCTCAACTCTATCACGAGCATAAAAGAGGCGTGAAAGCAGGCTATGCAAAGTTTGAAAAGTTCCCTGTGTGGAATCTTCCCATCAAACACCCTGTGAACCTTGCATATGAGGCAGCAACTGCAGATTTGAAAGATGTCAAAGTTCTGGATTTCTATCACTTTGATGCTTATGGCGAAATGGCAGTCAGTTACAACAGAGATTTGGAAGTGTTCCCCGTTGTTCGAAATATCATCAAAAAAATTACAAATGAGGACTTTTACAAATCCCCAACAGACATGGGGTTTAATGACATTGCATTTTGCATCACCGATGACAACTTAGCAAAAGAAAGCGCCAAACAAGAGATTATTAGAAGATATTTAAGGGCAAAAGTGGACATAAAAAAAGGCTCAAGTTTTCCTTTTGTGGCAGAGAGAATTAAACTTTTAATGAACGAACTTGGACTTAATGAATATGACAGAAAATGCGTTAAATATGCTGAAGAAAAGGAGAGTTTAAGCGGACAACCTAGCGTTGCCATTGAACTGCGTGATGGGCGGATTGTGGTGGGCAGGAGGACTAGACTTCTTTGTGCAACGGCAAGCATGCTTTTGAATGCTCTCAAAACACTCTGCGAGATTGACGACAGGTTTGAACTGCTGTCAGCACAGGTTTATGAACCTATTGTTAGGCTAAAAAGAGATGTGCTTCACAGCGATGATGGGGTTCTTTCACTGCAAGACCTTTTGATTGCACTAGCAATTTCAAAAGAGATTAATCCGTCGGCAAAAATGGCTTTTGAGCATCTTAGTGAAATTGTGAATTGTAAAGCACATTCATCACATATCTTGACTCCCTTTGATGAAGAAATGGTGCGAAAACTTGGCATAAATATGTCGTGCGGAGATAAATTTGTTCCAAATAGTTTTGATGGTGAATAAAAATTTTCCTTTCTATATTTAAAAACACAGAATACCTGTGTTTTTTTTAATGAAGTGCTGGCTATTTGAAAAGGGGGAAATTATATGATTGAAATGGAAGAAAAAGAAACTTGATGATTGAAGTGAAATATAAAAAAGATTATAAAAAAGACAAATAACTTCCCCTTAACAATTCATAAACATATTTATGCTAAAAAATGTTAAGGGTTATTTTTTGCCATTTTTGAAATTACTGACAATCACAGTTGTCTCGTGTTCATTATTTGTAGGCTTATTTTTTTTATTCAAAGCGACTGGTTGGCTGGGCAAATTTTCAAATGTGCAGGAACTAAAAAAAATCATATTATCCTCGGGGTTTTTCTCCTATCTTGTGTTTGTTTCTCTGCAATTTTTGCAAGTGACAATAATCCCTTTACCCGCTTCTGTGACGACGATTGTTGGAGTAATTTTGTTTGGTCCTCTGATTGCTTTTGTGCTAAGTTTGCTGGCAATTTTGCTTGGAAGTTTTTTTGCTTACTTTTTGGGGAGGACTTTTGGGGAAAAACTGCTCATCTGGGCTATTGGCAAAAAAAAGACTTTGCAAATGCAAAATCTTTCTAAAAAAGGACAGGTTGTTTTCTTTTTAATGATGCTTTTTCCACTCTTTCCCGACGACATTTTATGCATTATGGCGGGAGTGAGTAATATGGATTTCAAGTTTTTTTTGATGACTAATCTTGTGACAAGGACGATTGGAATTTTTTGTTTGTGTTTTTTGGGCAGTATTGGAATAAACTTTTTTGTTTAGTTTTTATTTCTAATTTTTATTGCATAATTTAAAAAAATGAAAAAAGATATATGATTATAAAAAAGTTATGTTACATTACTCTTCTTGTTTCTATTGCCCTTGAAAGAGTGAGTTCGTCAGCATATTCAAGGTCACTTCCCATGGCAATTCCTTGAGCAAGGCGTGTGACTTTGATGTCAAGAGGCTTTAAAATCTTGGCGATATAGAGTGCTGTTGCTTCCCCCTCAACATCGGGATTTGTAGCGACAATAACTTCGTCAAAATCCCCTGTGGAAAGTCGTTTTAAAAGTTCTTTTAAATGAATGTCCTCCGGTCCTTTGTTTTCAAGCGGGCTAATGCAACCATGCAAAACATGATAGTTACAATCAAAATTTTTAACTTTTTCGATGACGTTAACATCTTGCGGAGACTTGACGACACACAAAATTCTGCTTGCTCTGTTTTTGCAAATTGAGCAAACATCACCTTGTGCAAAACTGCCACAAATCTTGCAAAAATGAACGTTTTCTTTCGCTTGCAATATGACGTTAGACAAGTTTTTAGCCATCATTTCGTCACCTGTTAGAATGCTGTAGGCATAACGCTGGGCAGTTTTATGCCCAACGCCCGGTAGGCTCATAAAAGCCCCGATTAATTTTTCAATGAGATTTTCTTCCATAATGATATCTTATCACTATTTGATGAATTTAAAAACATTTTTAAAGTAAATTTTAAACTAAATATTATGCTTCGGGATTTGCTGTGGTATTTTGCAAACCAACATTTACATCACAATTATCCCAATAACTTTGTAATAATGAGAAGTGAACTGAGCCAATGAATACACCATATTTTTCCTCAATAAGTCCATTACAAAGAATTGTACTGATATGTATATGAGTGTTAGACCAGCCTACCCAAATTTTACCAAACCAAGTTTTCCAGTAAACCTTACTCCAAGAATGAGTGCCATGTCTATCCGCCCAATGTCTTAGATATTGATATGGATATATATTTACATAAGAACAGAATATTTGAGTTCCTATCAATTTTGCTTCTAAGGTATATGCTGTGGCAAAATATAAGTCACCTGTGATTGTTCCTGTGGCATTTAGTATGAAATTTGTGCCAGAAGAATAGAATGCAAGGTGGGTTTTTTCTTCGATAAGCGTTCCCGAGAGAGTAAACTTTCCCCCATCACAATAGACACCACGAGTTTGGGCATCATGTCCACCATCTGTTATATATTGATTTGTAACACTGATGAATCCAGTAGCACCATTTGTTGATACTCTTCCTTCCTCATTTACTAACAAGGTGGCGTTTTTGACATAGATACCTCCGCCATTTCCTGATGCAAAGTTGAACGAAACTGTTCCATTAATTGTTGTGCTTGATTGGTAAATATACACTCCACCGCCGTCTGACAATGAGTAGTTATATGAGATTGAACCACCATTTTTGACTGTTAGATTGCCATTTTGTGAAACATACACGCCACCACCCAGAAGACCTGCTGAATTGGAGTGTTCTGCCATGGTTGCAGTTTTAGAGTCGCTTAGTTCACCAATATATGCATTATTTTCCACATAGAAATAGCCATAAAGAACATACACACCGCCACCATTATTTGTGGCTTCGTTATCACGAACATCTTTTGTAAGATAGATTGTTCCTTTACCTAAATATATTCCTCCGCCATTTTGTGCGGTGTTTTCAAAGATTGTGCTTGCAATGTTGAGAACATTTGAATTTGTTGTGTAGAAAGCAACTCCACCGCCATTAAGTGATTGATTGCCTTTAATTGTTCCTGCAATACTTACATTAACGGTTGGATTAATTACATAAATTCCACCACCATTTGTGAGTGATTTATTATTCCCAACAGTTCCTGACACATTCACACTAACGCCTGAATAATTTGCTAAATAGATGCCACCTCCGTCTGTTGAAGAATAGTTATATTGAATTATTGCTGATGTGTTTGTGATATTTATTGCACCACTCTGAGTATATATTCCTCCACCATAGGTCGCACAGTTATAAGAAATATATCCATTTGAGAAGTTTAGTGTTCCTTGAACAAACACACCGCCTCCATATGTTGCAAAGTTTGAGAAGTCGCTGAGTGTTGCACAAGTGCTTAGTGGAACTGATTGTCCATCAACAATTTTTGAAGTTATGCCTATTGTGGCCGTATTTGACATTTCAAAATTGGCAGAAGTTGCGACATACACTCCACCACCATTAGTGGCAATGTTTGAAGACACTGTTCCGCCTGTCATTGCAACTTTGGAAGAAACAAGATATATTCCTCCGCCGTTAACTGCGGTATTATCTTCAACAACTCCACCGACGATATTAAGAACTGAGACACTTCCACTAACATATATTCCGCCACCGTTTGACGCAGAGTTATGACTTATCGTTCCGCTTTGAATTTTGCTTGGATTTACTGTGTTTTCAATATAGACACCTCCGCCAGTTAGACCAGCATTATTAAAGCTTATTGTCGTTCCTGAGATTGTGGTTATTGCACCACTGAGAATTGCAATTCCTCCGCCATTTTGAGCAAAGTTATAGTTTATCTTTCCTCCGACAAGTTGAAGTTCTCCTCCTGTTGCATATATCCCACTACCTTTGGTTGAAGTGTTTGAATAACTGCTTGCTGTTGCTGTCAATGTTGCTGAGTCATCACCGATGACTCCGCCAGACATTTTGAAAATTCCACTTTGGACGAACACTCCTCCGCCATAAACGGCTGAATTAGAACTGATTGTTCCACCCGATAAGATGAAATAGTTGCTTTGTGTTGTTGCAATAAAGAGCGCTCCGCCATTCATCGCAGTGTTGGAGAAAATGTTTACATCTGTAAAATTGCTAACTACTCCACCCGCATAATATAATGCTCCACCATTTGTGGCATCATTTAATGAGAATGTTCCAGAAGTTATATTAATCATTCCAAGATTATATAATCCAGCACCACTATTAGCACTATTAGCATTTAAACTCCCGCCAGTCATTTCAAAAATTCCACTAAAGGTTATATCTTCGTTTGTTTCAGAGTTATTGAAAATTGCCCCACCCTTCGTGGCAGTGTTAAAGGATATTTTGCCTTCGTTCATAAGAAGTTTGCCGTCTTTATTAATAAAGATACCACCGCCATTTTCTGCAACATTTCCGTTTTCAAGAGTTGTGGAGCCGATGATAGAGTTTTCGCTACTAAGTTCTAGAATACCTTTTGAAATGTTAATTCCTCCACCGTTCGTGGCTGTATTTTTATAAATTGAAACATTTTCAAGAGTGAGAACTGCACTTAATGAATTCACTAACATTCCGCCACCATTTGCACTTGAATTTGAGAAAATATTAAGTTGTGATAATGATGCATTTACATCATCTTTTGCGTAATATATTCCACCACCACTCAAAACGGCGTTACAGAAAGACACAGAAAGTGAAGTGACCATAAGTGTTGGCTCATAGATATATATGCCACCGCCACTGACTGAAGCAAAACAATTTGAAACAAGACCATTAACGATGTTTGAAGTGCCTCCGTAAAGGAACATTCCTCCGCCAAGACTTGCTGAATTTGAATTTGACGAACTTGTGGCAAGAACGGAAGTTGGCTCACCAATAATTCCACTAGTAAAGTCTAATGTTCCAGAGTCTTGATATAATCCACCACCTTCGTTTGCAGAATTTGAAGCAAGAATATAGTTGCCGTCAAGAGTGAGTTCGCCATCTGCTTCAAAAATCCCTCCGCCCTTTACCGAGGCTGTATTTAAACTTATTTCACCTTCAGCAAAAGTCACTGTTCCACTGATGACATAAACACCACCGCCATTTCCAGAGTCTGCCAAAGTGGAAGTTGCTGTGTTTGAGGTTATGGCAATGCCATTCATTGTGAGGATTGAATTATTTGTTGCGATTCCGCCACCACAAAGAGCATCGTTTAAAGTAATTAAAATCGTTCCATCAAGTGTGAGAGTGCTTGTGTTCAAATACATTCCACCGCCGTAGCTTAGGGCTGAATTGGACGACAAGGTTACTTTTGTAGTATTTAACAAAGAAGTGTTTAACATGCCTTCAAGCGAGTATAAACCCCCTCCAAGAGTGGCAGTGTTGTTTGAAATCTCATTGCCAACCAAGTTCAACACCCCTGAGTAATATATTCCACCGCCTTGAACTGCCTCGTTTAAGGTTACACTGCAATTCACTGTTATGATTGCACTGGAAGAAACAAATATTCCACCACCATTTTGAAGTGCTGTGTTATTTGTTATCTCGTTTGAACTAGACAGGTTAATCGTGCCTGAATTCAAATATATTCCTGCACCGTCCACTGCTTTATTCCCTGTTAACTTAATGTTCGTAAGTTCAAGCGAGCCACCATTCACATATATTCCGCCTCCTCTGTTTGCGAAGTTATTTTGAATGGAAGCAACATCTTTTGATGACATTGAAATGTGGAGAGTTCCGTTTTGAAGATTGACTGCTCCTCCATTTCCAGTTGAAACGTTGTTTGTTATATTTGTTTCGCTTAAGTTTACTGTTCCTGTTGTGTCCACATACAACGCACCATTAACTGTGCTGTGAGCAGTGTCTCCCGTTATCGACGAATTAGTTATTGTGACACTTCCTGAACCTGTGATAGAAATGAGTCCGTTTGTTGCATTGCTCTGAGTGACACTGACTTCGTCTATTAAAGCATATCCTCCGCTCACATTTATCGCTGATCCTCCACCAGAAAGTTTTGTGAAAGCAATGTTTGAAAGATTGACTGTGCCTCCTGTTACATTTATTGTGGAAACATTAGAGTTTGCACCGCTTCCATCTACATTAATATTCAAAATATCTATGCTGGAAGTTGTGCCTGACATTGACGAAAGAGTGAACATTGTTGTGTTGAAATTATATCCATCTCTACTTAAAGTGTAGTTTTGAGCAATAGTGGAAATTTCTCCACTTGCAGAAACACTGCCTGACATTATGGTGACTTTATTTGCTCCACTTAATGTGATGGCGTTAGTGATCGTCAAATCATTCAATATTACTAATGTTGTCTCATACTCGCTTTGTGCGTCTATGTTTGAGAAAGCACTTTCTAAAGTTGTATAATATCTAATAAATCCATTATTTACTCTTGCCACATTTCTTTGACCGATGACAATCTCTCTATAATCATTGAGAATGAAGCAATATGTGTTGTCATTACTATCCACACCAACAAACAAACTCTCATCAATGTTTTCCTTTGAAGTGTCTTGATTGAAGAAAGCAATGACTCTATTATAATTTGTGTATAGATAAGTTGAAGTTATTTGTATTTGCTCATTTGGCGTAATTGAATCCATATATTCCGCATTAATATGAATTTGACTGGCATTTGCAAGGAAAAGACTGTTTGCGTCATCTCCTGTGCTTGTTATTATGAGGTTGCTTGAAAGAGTGGTGATTTGACCATTGCTGTCAAGTCCGCTTCCTATTGTGAAATCACCATCATTTTCGGCATCAACATAAATTGCACTTCCAAGTCCACTGGTGCTATTAACACTATTGCCCTTGATTGTGACTGCTTGAAGGGTGATTTTTGAGGTTGCTTTCATATATATTCCGCCACCAAAACCAAATTCATCATTCACACCTAAAGCTGAATTGCCTGTGATGAAAATCTCTGTGCTAAGAACGTCCCCAATGTTTGTAATTGACTTATCACCGCTGAATATTCCTCCGCCATATTTATAGGCTGTGTTAAAGGATATTGTGGTGTTATCGTCTATTCGAACAAGAGAATTTTTGTAATACATTCCCCCACCCGAAACTGTTGCAATGTTTTCGCTGATTGAAATGCCACCACCTAAGTGCAATTCGCAACCATCAGCATAGATTCCGCCACCAAGCCCAAAACTTTCGTTTGTGGCATTGTTACTGATTATTTCTCCACCATTTAATCTAACTGCAACTCTATAAACTGCTTTTTGAGTGCCGTTTGTTCCTGTGACATATGTAACTCCTCCAAGTGTTTTAATATCATTTGACGAAGAATAACTTGTGGCATAAATTCCGCCACCAACGTTTGCACTGTTGTAGCTTATTAATCCAGAGGATAAAAGAATATTTAGTCTGGAGTTAAAGAAAGTTTCTTTTTCACTCTCTGTTGCATTGTCGTTTGCTACATTAATAAAATTATCCTCAACATAAATTCCGCCACCATTTGTGCCTGCTAGATTATAAGAAATGGTTGCTCCGTTGATTGTTAATTTTGAAGAAGTAAACGAAATTTCACCCGTTGTGCTGACACTTGAATTTGTGGTGAGATAAAGTCCGCCACCACATTCCTCAGCATAGTTTTGCGATATTATTGCAGTGTCTGACAAAGTGAGCGTTGAACCAAGAAGATATATTCCACCCCCATTTGTCGCTTTGTTTGAAAATTCATTTGTTGAAGAACCAAGAGTTTCTTGCCCGCCACCAATTATTCCATTAGAAATTGTCGCTGTGCTATTTTGAAGATAAATTGCACCGCCATTCACAGCCGTATTTCCATACATTTGAATATCTGTGATGACAAGGGTGCTATTTGAAAGATATATGGCGCCACCATTTCCACCATTTTCATCTTCCAAAGTGGACGAATTATCATATATTTCTGCCCCAAAGATATTAAGAGTTCCGTTTGTTGTCATCACTGCTGGTCCATTTGAACTTGAATGCTCATTTGTGATTATTATTCCTTGTGACAAAGTTAAAGTTCCTGAATTTTGGAAAATGCGAGCAGTTGAATTAACCTCATCAGTTTCTAGTGAAGAATAGGTTCCACCAAAGAAGATAAGTCCAAAAGTGGCATAGTTCACCCCACAATACTGTTCATAAACACTTGCCCATTGTGGATTGATTCCAAAATAGATGTTGTCTGTGCTTGAAATATTGAACATATTTCCAGTGAAATCAATATTGTCCACATTTAAGCCACGAGATATTTTTGTGTTGTTAAGTCTTGTGGTTATGGTGAGAGATTTGTTTGTGTTTGGAGTGACTATTGTTGAATCTATGTAGTAAACTCTTTCACTTTCCTCTTTATCTCCAATGTTAATCAAAATCAAATTGCCACTTTGTGCATTTAAAACTGCGTCTTGAAGAGTGTAATAGACTCCCACAATTTCACCAGAAGAATTTATTTCTTCAAAATATTGTGGAACTAAAATGATGCTTGAAGAATTTTCAACCTCACTGCCTTGAAGAAGTGAAAACTCACTTTCATATGACACTGAGAAATAGGAAAGTTTTTGTTCTGCAATAATTGCGTTGTCAAAGTCGACGACCACATCTCCAAACTCGTGATGATTTACTTTACTCTCGTCTAAGAGAAGTTTAATTTCAATCGTTTTTGTGTCACTTTGTCTTGTTAGTTTCACTGTTGAAGTTGCAAGGGATTCTTCCTTAACAACGATATATGATTTGTTCGACATAAGATAGACACTATCATTAATGTTGTCAATAGCCCCTGAAAGAATGAAGCGAGAGGTTATGCTTGTGACATTATTGATTGCAATGCCCGAATATCCGCTTGATGAATTTGTGATAACATTGTTCCCAAAAAGTCTTAGTGTGCCTTCGGCAAAGTAGATGCCTTGACCGTCTTTCACCTCGGCAGTTATTACGTTTGAAGTGATTGTCACATTTTCAATGGAAACCGCTCCGCCAGCAACAAGTAAACCTGCACCAGTGAAGGTGGAAGTTGTGTTTGAAGAAATTGTCGTGTTTTGAAGAATAACTTGTCCACCAGCAATATAGACTCCTGCGCCTCCTGCGTATGACGTGTTTGAAGTGATTGTCGTTTTGATGATTGTTCCAGCATTATTATAAGAATAGGAATACAACGCACCCAGTGAATTTTGAGCAATGTAAATTCCACCGCCCATTCCAAAAGAATTTTCAACAGTGCTGTTGTTTGTTATTAAAACGCCATAAAGTGAAACATTTCCAGAGACAGAAACGCTGGCGAAATATATTCCCGCACCTTTCACTGCTGTGTTCTCGCTGACTGTGCTGTTTGTGACAACAAGCGAACCTTCTTCACACGCATATATTCCTCCGCCATTTGTGGCAGTGTTGTAACTTATAGATGTGCTGGAAGATATGTTGAAGAGTCCTTTGCTGACATAGACTGCTCCGCCATTTGTTGCAGTGTTGCCCTTGCCATTCTCGCCTAATATAACTTCCACAAGTTTATTTTCACTCTCAGCAGGAATAATTCTGTCTGTCTCGCTGGCACTGAAAGACAATGCACCGCCATTTTTTGCACTGTTTGAAGTGAAAGTGACCTCAATAACTTGAATTATTCCATATCCTTCAACTGCAATCGCCCCGCCATTTCCGTTTAATGCAGTGTTGTTTGAAAGAGTGCTGTTGTAAGTTACACTATTTTCATCTGTAAACCCATTTAAAACAAGAAGTCCATAGTAGACATATATTGCTCCGCCATTTCCGTTTGTGACAACGTTGTTTGAAAAAGTGACCCCACTGAGAACATAATCTCCGCCTGATGTTTCCTTTGTGGAATAGAGGCTGATTGCTCCACCATAAGAAGTCGCTTTGTTGTTTGACAAAGTTGTTCTTTCCATTTCAACGAAGCCATCAGTGTGAACATATATTGCTCCACCATTTGAAGCTGTGTTTCCCTCTATAACAATTTGCTTGGAATAAAGGTTGCCTTTAAGAAGATAAATTGCTCCGCCATTTACAGCATTGTTTCCAGAATAGACTCCTGTTTCATATTTACCCAGTGTTCCTTTAAGAAGATTTACTGTGCCATTATAGACATATATTGCTCCGCCGTTTCCTGAGACACTTTGTGTAATTTGTGTGGCTGAATTGTTATATATATGCCCGCCATTAAAGTTGAGGACTGCGACGTTATCTGTTTCTTTCACAGTTTCATCAGCACCCACATAGATTGCTCCGCCGTTTAGAGCATTGTTGTTTATAAGATAGGCTTGCGAATTGACATTAACAATGCCATTTTTATAGATTTGAATGAGAGAGGAACAAATAATTGCAGATTGTGCGTTCGAATTTCCGTCAACTACAACAGGAACATTCAAAAACTCAGCATTGCTATATAAACTTATCTCTTCATCATCAAAATAGAATGACAAAGTTCCAAAGACATTAAACATATAACCGGTGTAATACTTATCTTGCTCAAATTCACGAATTATTTTATATCCTTGTGTCGAGTCGCTTGCATTCTTTCTTGAAACTATGACGACTTCTCTCCCTGCTGGAATTTGTATCACAGAAGAAGAATTGATATATTGGTCATCAATAAGCATTAATATGAGTTTTGTTTCTTTTGTTTGATTGATTGCATCGTTTATTGTGGCATACCAAACACCCGAACTAAAGTCTTGGACTGTGGCTTCGGCTGCATATATCTCTGCACCTTGTTGCATAAACACGATTTCATTTGCTATGAACTTGGCAGATGACGCATATTTTTCGTCGGCAAATCTAGCAACAAGAATTTGCTCATTTGATTGAAGAATGTGTTGCATAAATAATTTCACAATATAATCTTCTGTGTATTCATCTAAAATGCTTATAACTGCACCTTCAATGAGATAGACTGGATTTGAAGTGTCGCCAGAAGTTGCGTTTGTTGAGATATCCAAACTTGTGCTATTTGTGATTTGAAGTGCATTTTGCGCTGTGCTGTTTAAGTATATTCCTGAATAAGCAACTAGGTTTGCGGCATTGGTTGTTTTGTTGCCCGAAATATTCACCTCATCAAGAATTAAAATTGCTCCGCTTGAAATGAAGATTGCTCCGCCTTTGCCTTTTTGACCATTGCTACCACTATCTTTTGCAGTGTTTGATAAAATTTGTGCATTACTTATGGAAACCTCTCTGTCACCGACATAAAGTCCTGCACCATTTTCTGCTGAATTTAGAGTGATTAAAGTGGCATTATATATTTCAAAAGTTTCGTTTATAGTAGTTGTTGTTTTATAGGTGTCTCCACTTCCGTCGCTAACAAAAATTCCTCCACCATTGCTTGACGCTTCGTTATATCTTATAATTGCAGATTTTAAAATTAATCCGCCATTATAGTAGTAGATGCCACCGCCGTTCACGGCAAAGTTGTTTTGAATGATACTCTCGCCAAGAACATTAACTTTTCCCGAACCTGCGATGTATATTCCGCCACCATTTAATAATGCTTTATTTCCGCCCTTAAATCTTTCGAGTTTATAAAGAGCGTCATCTTTAAGACCTATTAAAGTGGCATTTGAAGTTTCAAGAATGTCAACTTCGTCACCAGTGACTGCTATTGCTCCGCCATTACCCTGCGACAAGTTATTTTTGAAAATTGAACCATCGAGAGTGATGAGTTTTATAGAAGACGACTTTGCAATGAACAACCCGCCTCCATCTTTCCCAGCATCATTTGAGTCAATCAATGCGTTGTTTGAAAGGGTGAGAGTTGTGTTAATGGTGTAGATTGCTCCGCCATATCCTGCTAAGTTGTTTTTAAGTGTTGCGTTTGCTATGCTGAGAGTTCCACTTGCACAATAGATTGCTCCGCCTAAATAATTGGTGCTGTTTACAAGACTCACGAGGCTATTGCCATATGAGATTGTTCCGCCTGAGATTTTTGAAGCGTTACTGCTGTCTGTGAGAGTGGAAGCGAAATATATATTTCCGCCATATTGTGCTTGATTGTGCGACAAAACCGCACCGCTGATAACTCGTAATATTCCTTGGTCACCAACATAGACTGCTCCGCCTTTGCCTCCACTTGATGTTCCATATGAGTATGCCTGATTTGCGTAACCATTCGCAGACTCCCCTCCAATGAGAGATTTTCCAACAATTAATATTCCTTTTTTCACAGCGATTGCTCCGCCGTTGCCCGATGAACAATTATATATGTGAGCGTCGTCTTCAATTTTTAACATTCCACTCGCTATGCAGACTGCTCCACCATATGAATCGGTGTATGACACAGGATTGTTTGAATATATGGACGATTTCCCAATAATATTTGAAGCAGATTCATCAAGGATGCTGGAGGCAATGTATAGCACTCCACCCTCTGTGGCTGAATTATTATAGATATTTATACTACCCATTCCTGATTGTTCTCTAATTGTTATCACACTGTGATAAGTGGAATAGGCAACACCACCACGTGTGGCACTGTTTGAATATATCTCACCACTTATTATATTAAGATAGGATTTTGTGTCCAAATAGAACACTCCTCCATTTCCAGTGATGATTGAGCCAGTTTGTTCAACTGCCTTATTATTAAAAATCTCCGCTCCGTCAACAATAACTTCGCCGTCGGATATGTAGGCGACTGCACCCACTTTTGAAGTGTTGTTTGATATTGTGAGATTGCTTGAAAGTGTTAAAGTTCCTAGATTAATTGAGAAAAGACTTGAAGCATTGACATTATTATTCCCTACAATGTTTAAAGATGCAACTTTGTATCCCGCTTTAAACTCACCTGAGTAGCCAAAAGTTACATTATCGCTTCTGATGCTAAACGCATTTGTTGTGAGAGTTGCGCTTCTTGTGAGAGTGACTTCTCTATCGTTATATTCACTTGCTCCCTCTTCACTGCTTGACAATGTTTCAAATGCCGCCAAAATAGTGATGTTTTTGTTTATTATTATCATACTATCAAGAGTTATATCATATTTAATGATGATTATATCGTTTCTGTTTGCATTCAAAAGTGCTTCCTGCAATGAACCATAGGAAGATTTATATTCTTTACTTGAATTATAGAGTTCTACCATATCTTCAACAACAATGTTATATTCAAGATACTCTGCGTTTTCTGCTCTATTTAAAATGGAGAACAGAATGGAGTCGACAAAAATTATTTGGTCGCTGTTAAAGTTTATGTCTGTCTTTTTATATATTCCCGTGATTGATACGACACTGACAAAAGCGTTTAATTTATAGACTTTTGCTTGCGTGAGTGTGGTGACATTTTCAAATGCTTTGTTGCTTAGAGACTGCGAAAGGCGATTTATTTCAACATATTCAAGTGAAGTCCCTGTGAAAGCATTGTCGCCAATCTCAATGACGCTTGACAAAATAACTTGTTGAGCAATGTTAGTGCAACCCCTGAAAGCATTAATGCCGATTGTTTGAAGTTTCTCAAAATCAATCTCGCCCGCTTGGTTTGTGACAAAATAGGACGAGCAACCATTAAAAGCATCGTCATTCACGATAGTTATATCTCCTGCGGTGTAGATGACTGTGCTGATGTTAGAGCAATCTTTAAATGCTCCAGATTTCACCTCAGTTTGATTTGTGACAGTCACCACTTTGAGAGAAGCAGGCACACTCTCTGCGTTTCCAAACAGATAGTAAAGATTTGTGTTTTCAGTGTCATTTTCGCCAACAAATGGAACGTTAAGATTTATGAGGTAATCTGTTTGCTTCAAAGCGTTTTGTCCAATTTCGATGACAGAGTTTGGAATGATGATGAAAATATATTGTGTTTTGAACATTGAGTATGGCAAAAGTTCAGTGACAGAATAATTTGTGTCATTCACTGAAATAGTGCTACTTAAATTGAATATTTCATCACTAATTGAATTAATCGGAAGAACTGTGTGAAGTTTTGCTGTGTTTCCTGAGAGAACATATATGTTATTATCCTCATCAAAGAAATAGTTAGATTGAATTGAAGCAAAAGTAATTTCATTAAGTTTTTCGCAAGCAAATGCACCATAGCCAATGGTGACTGACGATGGAATGTTTAAAATAGATTCCAAATTGGATAGATTTGCAAAAGCAAGATCTGGGAATGATGTGACCATTTGAGACGAAGAGAAATCAAGAGATTTAATCTTAATTAGTCCACTATTTTCTGCAAAACTGACTGAAGTGATTGTGTCGCCTATTGTGATAACTCCACCTGTCAAATTGAGCGAGTGTTTTGGCACAATAATGGTGCTGTTTGAAGTTAAATAATCTTTTCCTAAGTTGCTAAGCCCTGTGATAGCAGAGGAAGAATATGTGAAATAGAATGGATTTGTGTATTGCTTCCAAACTGCATAAAGAGTGACATTCGTTGCAAAGCGAGCAGTGTTTTCTCCTCCATTAAAATAAGTTGGCTCGGTGGCGGAACTATCCTGAGACCAACCGAGGAAATAGGCATAGACAGAACTGAAACTTCCTGTTTGAGTGTCGGCAATTTCCCAAACTTTGCCAGTTGCGTCTGCAAAGACAAGGTTTGTTATGTTATTAATGCTTGTTGCACTTATTGAATTAGTGCCATTTGGCAAAATGCTTGTGGTGCTTCCATTAATAACATTATGTCCGTTTGCATTGAGATCATAAGTTATTGTGTAGGTTGAAGAAGTGAGAGCGTAAAAAACTATGACATCATCTTCAAGAGTTTGATAACGACTTGTTTTAGTTAGAATTTCATTTGTGAGAATGAAGTTTTGAGATAATGCACCATCAAAGGTGGTGAGATTGCTGTCGAAAGACCAACCTGCATAAGTGTCGATTAAGTCACTTGCTCCATATAGAGTGACGCTTTGTGTGGAGTTTACCTCTGCAAAAGCATTGCCTCCTTGTGGAGTGCTGACAACTGTTAAGTCAGCAAGAGTGTTGCCTGTTGCCACAAATTGAAGAGTGAAAGTTTTTGCTTTATAGGCAATGAATAAGTCAAGAACGCTATCACTTGATGAAGAGAAAGTAATTTGTGTTTCGTCACCAGTGAATTCAAATGTTTCCGTTGAGTCTGCAATATTTGCAGTGTTCGAAAGGTGGTCAATCTCAAAGCCAAGATATGTGAAAGTTGAAGAAAGTGTTTCCTTTGAAATCATCACTGTTCCATCTGCGTTAACTTCATATGTGAGAACATTGTCGTCCGTCGTGTTGGAATGAATATTCACAGTGAATGGAATCCAGATTGGATAGAGGTCAAGATTTCCTGAGGAAATATATGTGGAAATGTTGTCGCCGTCTTCAAATGTGACTTTTGCAGTTTTCCAAGTGCTATATTTGCTGACGCTCCAACCTCCAAACACTTTAAAGTCTTTCGCAAAATTTTCAATATCTGCAACAAGAGTCAAATTTCTATCACTTTCATCATTATAATCGTAATCCTTTTCATAGACACTTGAATCACTCACTCCGTCGGGGTGTAAACGAACTTTAATCGT
>CAYIZE010000002.1:11066-31627 GCA_964367785.1 uncultured Christensenella sp. | reverse complement strand
TGGAAGCACTATCATAAGCAAAAGTATATTTTGTTCCAAATGCTAATGAAGATCCAAGTCCATCTGCTTGAGTGTTCCACAAAGAGAATTTCCAGCCTGTGAGAGTGAAGATATCGTCATAAGAAATTATGATTGAACTATCAAAATCACAAGTTACTTCTTGATCGTCTGTTGGAGAAACTTGTGCAGTGGCTATGGTTGGGGTGTTAGAATGATAGACAATAGTAAACTCTTTTGGAAGCCATAAGACATATAAAGTAAGGTCACTTGAAGGCATTGAGAAACTGTCTCCAAACTCATAGTTATCATCACCCCCTAATTGAGAGGTGTTGAATGATGAGAAAATGTAGCCATTTCTTGTGAGAAATAAATTTTCCAATGTTCCAACAGTGTCTATAAGAGCATCTTCGCCTGTGGTCGTTAGTTGCCCATTAATGAAAACTTTCAGGGTTATTTTGTTTGTTGTTGAATTATAGTAGGCATAAAGTGGAGAGTCAGTGCTGAAAAACACTTGTTGTCCGCTGATACCTTTTGTGTGATTAAGGTCAATGGTGAGGGTGTAATATATTTCTGTCCAAACTGCGGTTAGTGTTAAGTCGCTATATGGCATTTTTGCAGTGGAAATGTCGACTGCCCCCTCTAAATCATTTATTGTTCCAATCCAACTTATGAAATCTCGATTGTTTGCTCGATAATTAATCTTTGAAAATATATCGTTCAAACTTGTTAAATAGTTCACTTCAATATACCAAAGAGAATCCTCCACAGTGTAGTTGAACCCTGTGAGTCCATTGTCGGAGATAATTCCAATGTCTGCATTAATAATGAGAGTGAAAATCGCTTTTGTCATATAGATGTCTTGTTCATATATTTTAAAACGGCAATTCACTTTTTGGTCTTCTGTGACTGAAATTATTTCTATGCTTGGAGTAACATCATCTGCAAAAGTTGCAACGAGGAATTTATCGTAGTCATTCTGTGGGAAACTTACTGGCTCTATTATAATGATTGAACTTTCTTCATCAAGTTCACTTATTATGTGAATGTAAACGTTTTCAACAAGATAGATGTGATCAAACAGAATAAAGTGTGTTCCTTCTATTCCACCAAAACATAGTTTGCCTGTTTTCCCTGTTATTTGTAAATCTTTTGCAATGTAGATTTTGCCATTATCATTTTCTGTTCCAATAGTTCCGCCATAAATTATCACAACTCCAATGATTGTGGAACTTTGGGCTGTGATATATATATTGTTGTAACTTGTGGCGTCAGGCTGTTTGTTTCCTGCAATAAGACCACCTTTAACGATAAACTGCCCACGAGCGATGTATATTCCTCCGCCATAGGTTAATGTTTTATTGTTTGTAATCTCTCCACTCAGCATCATCACAGTGTGACTTCCCGCAGAAACTGTGCTGTCTCCTATGCAAATCCCTCCGCCATAAACTGCCTCGTTTGCATTTATTCTAACATCACTGATGAGAATGTTATAGTCTGCGTTGCTACTGTCGTCACCATGATAATATATTCCGCCACCATAATATGCTTTGTTGGACGAAATTGTTGGGTATTTATTATTATCTTTGTTGCCAAGACTTAAAAGTCCACTATTAAGAGCGATATATATGCCACCGCCATAATAATTTTTGAGCGTTGGGTTGTAACTGCTATTGTTATTGCTGACACTGCCTGACAAAATTGTTCCTGAAAGTTTGCTTGCAAAATATATTCCGCCACCTTTTAGTGCGGTGTTATAAGTGACAGCACCATCGTTCATAACAAAACTAGAAGCCGTCTCGTCGATGTAGACTCCACCACCACTCACAGCAGTGTTTAAAGTTATGAGAGTGCCAGCGTTTATTGTTAGTCTTCCATTTGAATAGATTCCTCCGCCCAAAGTTGAGGAAGTGTTTGAATATATTTGAGCGCCATTTAGGATTAATGCACCGCTAGAATTAATTCCTGCTCCCGCTCCTGTGCTTTGACTGTTTATGACAAACACTTTTGAATTGAGAGTCAGGCTACTTCCGCTCGAAACATATATTGCACTGAAACCCGTTTGAATGTTTGAAGTTTTGCCACCATTGAATGTGATGTTATATTGTGAATTGAATGACACATCACCATTAATGTTTAGCATATTTCCACTAAATGCATAGCCTCTTAAGATGACAACCACATCGGTTGAAGACACGGTGGCATCGGCATTAATTGAAAGAGGTTTACTGATTGTTATTGCATTATTCACAAGCACAAGTTCGTCACCATTTTGAACAGCACTCACCGCGGTGTAAATAGAGTTATAATAAACTTGCTCATTTGTGCCTGCTTTAATAATATAAGCAATAACTTCTTGCCAATTACAATAAAGAGTAACAAATTCTCCATCGGCTAATGATGAAATCCTGATTGATGGATTTTTGTTTGCCCCTGTTTCGTCGTCCTGATACATTATGTCCGTTCCTTCGGTGTAGCCGTCACCATCTATATCTGTGAAAAGTCCGCTGATAGCATTATTTCTAAGATAGAAGTCATAGGAAAATGCGTCGTAATTAACATACAACTGATATTGATTTAGAGTGTAGATGATATAGTCTGCACCAACTTGAGGATTATACTGGGCTGTCTGATTTGAGAGTTCTTCACGCACAGAGCCAGTGTTTGCATAGATTTTAAAATAGACAACTTTTGCCTCAAATTGCGAGACAAGATAAACTTTGCTTTCACCAAAATTCACAATTTCATTATAAACATCTCTGTATGAATATTCCTGTCCCTCAACAATTTCACTACTATTTAATGTTGAGAATTTGAATTTGCCATCAGTTGTTGTTGAAGGGTTGAAATAGATGCCTGAGAGTGTGAGAGTTGACTCTTTCATATAGGCAATTTCCCAACTATCAAATCTATAATAGTTGAGTGATGGATTATTTATCAAAACTCTTGAAGTATAGTTATATGTTCCAATCTCTGTAATGCTATATGGTTGAGTTTCAATGTTTGTGTCCACATAGGTGATGATTTGGAATTGACGCTCTTGCCACTGTGCTTCAAGGGTGAGAGTTAGCACTGGTTTGTTTTTATTTGAACTAAAGTTCACTCCAACAACCGTATTGTCCTCTTTTTTCCCTACATATGCTTGAGCATTAAGGGAATATCCTATTCTGTCTCCAATAACATTATTTAGGAATGAAAGAGTGGTGCTGGCATCTTCTTTTAAACTGACAGCAAAAGTTGTTGTGTAGGAAACCCCATTATAGATTAACGTTCCGCCCATTGGATTAATGTAGATATATTCAGCAGTTTTCTTCACTTGCAGATAGTTTTTATTTGCCTCTTCATTTGCATACAAACAATAACCTTTGATTGATTCGCCGTTCTCGTCGTTTCCAAGTTCAAGAGTGAAATAGTCTTTATTATCCGTGAGTAATGACAGATTATTGCTAAACATAACAAGAATTTTGTCTTCTAGGACATCATTTTTATATAACACCGCTGAATCAGCGACAATAATGTTGATATATTTTTCGACATTCGAATTAGCATACGCTTTTAAGTCACTTATAACACTAATGTATGAATAACGAGTGAGATAGACATTGTCAATAATTGCCGACGCACCAATTTCCAAAAGTCCATAGATTGTTTGAGATAGAGACGAGACAAAAATGTTTCCTGAAATTGTTGTGGAAGTGATGCAAAGAGTTGTGTCACTTTCGACATATATTTCATTGCTTGACAGACTTGTGGCAGAATTAGAACTGAACGAAGTTCCTTTTAAAGTAACTGTTGCGTCGTTTTCTATGCTGGACAAATATAAACCACCGCCCAAGCCCGAGTTATTTTGCTCTATCAATCCATATGTAAATTCACTTTGAGAACTAGACGAGGTGTAATATATTCCACCGCCACCTAATGTTGCTGTGTTGAAAGAGATTAATCCATTCATTGTCAATTTACTACTTCCGCACACATATAGTCCGCCACCATATATGCTGGACGCATTTTGAGTTATAACTGCTGTTTCTTTAAGCACAACTTTTGAAGTTCCTATGGAATAAATTCCACCACCGTTTTTAGCCGAAAAATTTGTGCTGATTGTCCCACTTAAAAGAAGTGTGCTTGAACCAAACATTGCCACTGCTCCGCCATATTGAGAAACAATGAGATCACCTTTCTTTCCATTTAAAGAAAGTGTTGTTCCAGATTCTACAGTAACTGCACCGTTTGTCGCATAAATTGCTCCGCCTGTGACAGCGTAATTTGCTGATAGAATTGTGTTAGTTAAAGACATTTCACTTCCGCTGAAATAGATTGCTCCGCCAGTTAAAGCATTATTTTGCGAAAATGTAGTTGAAGAAAGAGATGCATTTGAGTTTAACGAGTTGATTGTGATAATGTTTTCCCCTGTGGTATATATTGCTCCACCAGAAGCATCAGCACTGTTTCCAACAAAACTTGCACATAGAACGTTGAGTGAAGATGTGACATATATTGCTCCGCCATTTGAAGCTGAATTGAATGAGAAGAAATTGTTGTAAGAAATTGTCAAAGCATTTGTCGAATAGATTGCTCCGCCATTTTGTGCTGTGTTGTGACTGAAAATGATATTGCTTAAAAGGTCTTCGCCAAGGCTTAACTCTCCCAAGGAGTAGATTGCTCCGCCATTAGTTGCTGAATTATAACTGAATTCTGCAGTTAGGATATCAGCGAAAGTATAACCACTCACAAAATATATCGCTCCACCGTTTGAGGCTTCGTTATAAAGGAATGTTGCAGAATTTATTACCAGACTTGAACCACTTGCAACATATATTGCTCCACCATTTTGGGCAGTGTTTTCGTCGCCCTGTCCTCCAAAGACTCCCGAATTTAATGTGACAGAACCGAAATTTGAAATGTAGATTGCTCCACCATTAATTGAAGTGTTGCCATAGAACTTTGCCCCATTAATTTCAAGCGTTCCTATTGCTGTGACGACTGCCCCATATGTATTTCCAAGAGCGGAAGTGATGAGCCAATCTCTTAAAATTGCATTTGAATTAAGAACTAAATTCCCACCTTGAGAAATTAGAATTGCACTTTTTAGCCTTGATGTTTCTCCTCCGCTGAATGTTAATGTGGAGGCTTCACCTTCTGTACTTTGACCTATGGTAAGAGTTATTGTGTTTAAAACTTTGAAAACCTCTTTGTTTGTGTCAAAAGATGCGTTTAAACTTAACACAATCCCTTTTACATTTGGAAGAAGTGTGAGATTTTTGCTGATTGTGTGAGAAGAAGATATGGTTGTTGAAGAAATAAGCACTATTGTGTAGTCACTAAATCCTGCGAAAACAGAGTTATTCACATCAATTATTGCAGTGTCAAGTGATTGATAATAGATGTTTTTTGCTCCATTAAAGGTTATGACACCTTTAACATAACAAGATGCTTGTGTCCACACAGCATAAAGAGTGTATGTTCCTGAAGTAATCTCTGTGAGAGTGGCTTGCGCACCTGGAGCAAAGTCAACTTGTCCACTGTTTGCTCTCTCTAAAGTGCTTGCAAAGCCAAGGAGTTCATAGCCTTGCTTATAAATAAACTGCGAAGAATGATAGTTTGCATCATAGATTGAATTGTAATTTGTGACTGATTTTGCATATGGAGTGGTGAATGTGTCGCCAACTTTGTTGTTTGGGAGGACAAAGTCTCCTTCGCCACCATTTGAATTAATTTCAATGTTTAAAGATATTTTAACAAAATACAAAGTTATCACAATTTCTCGGTTGTCGAGATTTGCACTGAATGAAGAATTAAGTGTGAATTCCTTGCCATATGTTGTGTATTCGTTTCCATTAATCTCATAGTAACTCAAAATATAAGAGTCTGGACGGTAGATTTGTCTAATCATATAAATAGTTCCGTCACAATCAAAATAATAATTGCCATTTTCTGCATAAACATCACACGTTAAAGTTTCATCGTTTTCAAAATACGATATGCTGTCTGGGAAGATGAAAGCATCTCTTCCGTTTGAATTAATAAGAGTTGCATTCTCTTTATTAAAATAGGTTGGAGTTTCATTGTTAATTGTTGAAAGTTCAATTATTTCAACAGAGTTAAGTGCGCTTGAATTGAGGAAATTAAATTTTTTGCCATATTTTGCTGTGAAAGAAAGATCTGCTAAATTATTGTTTGAAAGAGTTGTTCCATCTATTTCATAAGATGTCGCCCCTGAAACTCCGTCATAATAGGTGTCATATTCATAGACAATAGAATAAGTGTTTGGTTCCCAAACAGCGTAGAGATAGATGTTATATGGTGGCATATAAAATTCAGGAAGATTTAAGAGATCTTCAAAGTAACCATAGTTATAGTATAAACCGCTTGCAGGGTTGTTCAATATGTCAAAAATTTCTGTGCTAACATTCACTGACTTAATGCCAATGTCACTTGTGGAAGTGTAGTAATAAGCCCACCCTTTAAAGGTGTAGTCAATTCGCTCGATTGTGTTTAAATTGATTTCATCAATAAAACTTTGAGACAGAAGTTCATCATATATGAATGTGATGCTCTGTGGCAATTCCATAGATTCAAAGTCTTTACTGATGTCTCCAAAATACAGGTTATATTTTTGATGGAGAAGCACAAGTGCTGATTCTGTCTTAGAATTTGTTATGATGAAAACGTCTTCATTTTCCACATTGAAAACTTTTTCTCCTGCCTTATAGTTTTCAAAATAAGCAGAAGTTGAGAACATAACGACTGGAACATTTAAAATATAAGACTCTGTGTCAAAAGACAAAGTTACAACCTTTCCACCATTAGTGTAACTTTCCATATTTACATTTATTGTGATGAAGTAATATGACGTGTCATTTTTTTGCTCGATAAAAATATTTTGATTTGTGTCAAACGTGGCAAGTCCTGCAAAAGCAAAATTTCCTGCGTTAACAATCACAGAACTATTCTTGCTTGTGTTTGAAATGAAACTTGGTGTATAGATTGTGACATACCCGCTATTATAAATCGCTCCACCAGAAATGGAAGCATAATTTGAAGTAATTACTCCGCTGACAAGTGACAAAACTCCACCTGAGTGAATGAAAAATGCTCCGCCATAACTAGCCACATTGTCGCCGAGATATGACACCTCCACTTCTTCTGTGTATGGAACTTCTTCCCCTTCCTCATTAATATTTGTTCCCTCATATGTTTCAGTGTAGGAATAGAAAGTGTCTGTTAGTGTCGCACTTACAACTGCTTCATAGATGTAGAATGCACCGCCGTTTGTGGCTTTATTGCCATATGCCATAACCGTGTTAAGACTTATGGTGCCACATTCGAAAAATATTGCTCCGCCGTTTGTGACGACGCTTGTGTCTGTGTGTTTAGCACTATTACTTATGAACAAAGTGTTTGAAATGCTGGAAGTGGTGCTATCCGAAGCAAGATAAATTCCACCGCCATTTTGGGCAGTGTTTGAAGTAAATTCGTTTATAATATCATTGCTTTTATCTAAAGTGAGAGTTGAACTCCCTCCAACATAAATTCCACCGCCATTCATTGCTGAATTAGATGTGAAAGTTCCTGCTAACACATTCAAAGTCGAAGTTCCGCTTGAGCAGATTGCTCCGCCATTTCCGTCGAGAATTGTGCTTGAAGTTGCGTTATTTGACGTAAATTCACAACTTGTTATTGTTAATGTGGCACTGTCGAGATATACTCCGCCACCTTGCGTGCCAAAGTTATTTGCAAAAGATACTGACAAAATCTCAACACTACGCTCTCCTGTGACAAATATTCCGCCGCCAAAACTTGCAGAATTATAAGTAAATGAAGAATTTTCAATCAAAACACTAGAATTTGTTATGTAAATTCCCGCACCATTTGTGGCATCATTATTAATAAATGAAAGATTTTTTATGCTGAGATTTTCACAATCTGTAAGGCAGATTGCTCCGCCGTTCGTTGCTAAATTTTCTTCAAAGATGATTTCATTTGAAGCATTTTCACAGTTAAACAAAGAAGACTCAACATATACTGCTCCTCCATAAGATGCACCGCTTGAAGACGATGAAGTATTTAATTTGAAATATCCTCCTGTGATGTTTAATTCTCCGTCGATAACAGCCACCGCTCCACCAAGTGCGTTTTGCGTGCCTGAAATTGTGTTTGATAAAAACACTCCTGAAGTTATGTTCACGGTTGAACTGACAGCATAAATCACTCCACCATAAATATCTGTTGCTGAAGATAAATTCACAGAGTTACTCTCAAATCTTGCACCATACAAATTCACTGTGCTGTTCACTGCATACACAACTCCACCTAAGCCGTCGGTTCTGTTTCTGCAATTCTTAATTGTTACTCCGCTATACATTGTCAGTGTGGAATTCGTAAGTTTGATAAGTGAGCAACTTGCAGAATTAAACGAACCATTAATAATTAGAGTTGCTTTAGTGTTTTCACCAAAAGTGAGAGAACTATTTGTAATGTTAAACAAATAATTACCTGAAAAAGTTGTGTTTTTGACAATGGTGACATTTGAAGTCACTGAGGAATCAAGCGATATTTTGAGATTAATTCCAGATGAAATGGAAACTCCACTGGACAAAGTTATATTGCTACTTTTTGACAATATAATAATCTCATAGTCAGGAGATGTTGCACAAAGAACATCTGTGGAAACAAAAGTTATTGCTTTATTAAACTCGGTGAAGAAGTAGTGAATGTTTGTTCCTTCTCCATAATAATCCTTTATGTAGCATTCGGCAGTTGTCCAATTAAGAGATAGAATGTAAACATATCTTCCCTTTGAGTCAAGTTCTTCTTCCAATTTATTGCTAGAAATGGAAACATTTGTAGCTGTTGGGAGGAGAGTTGTTCCGTCACTGTCCACAAAATTTGTGGCACACTTCCCAAACATATAGAAGTCTGTCAGTTTTGGCAAAACAAAAGTGGTTGACAAAGATTCATTTTCTGAAATTAGGTAGGTTGAAGTGCCGTCATAGACAATGTCATAGTTTTCGTTGCTTCCTATATAATTATATTCGTTGCTATCGCCAAGTTTTATCTTAACAACAACATTCGCTGGAACCCAGACTGAATATATTTTTATGGCAGTTGTTATGTTTGCAACATTGCTATTTATAACACTTAAACTTTCTGAATCCACTTTAAACTTATATCCCTGAGAATATTGAGTGGAATTAATCTTCCAATTTGAGAAAACTTTATCTGTTATGCTCCACGCACCGACAATATTTCCATTTATGCTTCCATCACCCTTAACTGGGAAATATATAGTTTCGCCATAGTTTGCTTGAACTAAAATTATGACACTGTTCGCCCCTTCAAGCATTGTATCGTTGTCGGAAGATATGCTATAAAATTCAAAGGTAAATGCTAGAGGTTGATATATCGCATAGAATGTTACGCTAGTGTTTGTTGACATTGAATAAGTTGTTGTGGTTGTGCTTGGATAGATCAATGCTTCTGGCGAAGATTCAACAGCGTATTCCTGATATGTTTTGTAAACATTTGACCAGCCAATGAAATTATAACCCGTTTTTGTTGGTCCAAGGCTAGAAAGTTCTCCAGAGGTGATTGGTGGCATTGTGACATAATAATTATCGTTTGCTTCGCTATAATTAACTGGGTAATTAGCATAGTTTATAGTGTCAGCATTATTATAAATTCCACCATTCAATTCAAAATAAGCATATGTTTCTGTCCACATTGGATAGAGATATATTAGACTGTCGTCTGTGCCATTAACTATTAGGTTACGAGTGGAGTAGTTGTTCTCTCCGTCAATCCAACCTTGAAATTCACCCGCCCCATTCGCAATGATATAACTTAAATCAAAAATTACGGCTCCATAGTATGATTGAATAGTAATTGCACTTGATGCAACTTTATAATATGTTGTATCTTCTGGGAAAGGCTGTCCGTCACCAAAGGTATATGTGGTAAAAGTTGATGTCTGTGTGGCTTCATCATAATAATATGCAACTGTTCCGTTTTCCTTTGACGAGGAGGCATAGCCAGATGAAGTATAAGTGCCTCCTGTGTTTGCCACATAGTTTGCGAGCGAGATAGAGTCTATTGAATTCCCCGTTTGTCCGCCATTATTTGGGTCTAGAACAATATATCTTGTATTTCCGACCCAGTTAACATTGAGTTCAACATCTGCTGTGACTGTGAGCGGTGTTGTGGTGTTTAATGC
The DNA here is from genome assembly GCA_964367785.1 of uncultured Christensenella sp. Classification (GTDB taxonomy): domain Bacteria; phylum Bacillota; class Clostridia; order Christensenellales; family UBA1242; genus UBA7862. The sequence continues at coordinate 21,417 of CAYIZE010000002.1, read as the reverse complement.
CACATGATAGTTTTCCCTTTCAATTAAGTCATATGACTCATTTGTTATTTCAAGATAAGAATTATAATATGTGTATGTGTAGATATAATCATTTTCAATGCTCCAAGTTAGCGAATCTTTTGTTTGAGGAGTTGAAGTAATTCCAGTGCCACCATTTGCATTAATTTGAACAAGATAACTATTCCACATTGCATAGAAAGTAAAGGTATATTGTCCGTTAGCATCAAGTTCGTTTTCAATGTCACTTAAAGTGACTTGAACTTGATTTCCTGAGATAAAAGACATTTGCTGTGCGTTTTCGTTTAGTGACCAGCCTGCAAAAGTATAATCTCCCTTACTTAAAAGACTTTCGTCCAACCCCATATATGAAGAGAACAAAATTCCTGAACTAATTTGCGAATATTTCACTGTGTGAGTTATATTATGTGAGGAAGTTTCTAAATTATAGTTATATTTAAAGATGTTTGTCCTTGATGAATAAATACCGTCATTCAGTTCTAACAAAAGATTGTATGACACTTCTTCCCATTGAGAAGTAAATGTTATTGTGGAATCCGCAAGATCGCTACTGTTAATAAAGCCGTTGTTTAGAACGCTTGTTGAAAACAGAAGATTTGTTGTTGTGTCATATACTTTTCCGCTTACGTCACCTACATAGGAAAATCCTTTAAATGAATAATAGTAGGTGTCAAATGTTGAAGTTATTATTGTATTTGGGAAAAGCGAGTCTAGGTCTATGACATCATCATAGTTAAATGTAATTCCCGCTGCAATATTTTCACCTTTATCGTCTGTGAAATTGACAGTGTAGGAATTCTGCACCCAGATTGGATAGAGAGAAATCACACTACTATCTACTGAAGTGAAATTGTAAATTTTTGCCGTGTTCAACGCATCATCATCTTCCTCGCTAAACAAAAACATATTTTCATCTGTCATATTAGAGTGAGTTAACTCCGTTGTCCAGCCAATTTGTGTCCAGCCAAACAAAGTGTAGCCAGAGTCTAAAAGAGACTGCTCATTATAGGAAAATTGAGATGTGACTTCCTGACCGAGTATTGATGAAGTTCCTGAGGCTAAATAGCCGTTTTCAACGAGAGGAAGTTGCTTTGCATAATTAACTGAATATGTTATTGGGTGCCACAAGAGACTCATCGTAATGTCAAAGCAACTGTTAGTTGCATTCCAAAATTTGTCGGAATTAGTTATCATATCTGCAGATATTGTGAAAGTGGAAGTTTTGTCATAATATCTCACACCAGAATATGTGTTATCTGTCTTGTCAAAATCATTAAGCAAAGCATATTCAAACAGATAACCAGTGTTTGATGCATTTGGAAGCAATGCCAAATTTATTGTTGAATTTAATGAGATTGCCCCGCCAACCACAAGATTTCCGCTTGAGAGACTAAGGGTGTATGTGCTGTTTGAAATGTCAGAATATGAAGCAGAAGGATAGTTTGTCTCGCTAGAAAGAAGTTCCCCAGTCGGTTCAATCACAATCTTAAAAACTCTTGTTGCCCACGCAATGGTGAGAACAATATCTCTTTTACCCATTTTAAAAGAGGTTGTAATAAGATTGTTGTTTTCATCTTTATAACCTTTATAAAAGTAGACAGGGTAAGTTTTGCCAATGTCTTCATAATTCACGCAATTTGTTCCGCTTATGAGAGGCACTGTTTCACCTGCTTTATAACTTTTGACTATTGTGCTTTGCCCAACATAACTCGTGTAAGTCCCACTATATGTTGTGTTTCCAAAATTGAAAGTGACAGTAAAATATTTGTCTGTCCACTGAGCCAAAATGACATAGCCGTCGGCTTTAAAATCCTCTACATTTAGAGTATTGAAAATCTCATTTCCCGCGTCATATTCGTTGCCGTCCTGATCGGTGTAGTGATCAAAAATATAGGCAACGTCTCCATCTGCTCTTTCATTTATAGTTGTTTCATAGTAGTCAAAAAGATTAATGTCAGCACCATATGTTGATGTGATGACTGTTTGTCTTGAAGAAATCTCGCCCGCTCCATCTGCCATGTCTATAGTGATTGTAACTTCCACTCCAATCCACTGACAATATATGAAAGCAATCCCGCTTGATATGTTGAAATTGTCGGAAGTTAATGAATAGTTTGTGTTTTGATATTCAAGTCCTGTGCCATCAGAAGAACTATTGAGTGAGGATATTTGATAATGTTCTTTTATAAAAGATAAAGTGCTATCATTCACAGAAAATTGTCCATTTAAAATGGTAACTCTCACATTTTTGGTTATGGCAGAAATGATTGAGATGTAGTTTGAATCAGAAGAAGTTGTGTTTGAATAAACTCTTACCTCAATTTCGTTTAGCCAATTTGCATATAGATTTACAGCCGATTTTGTCTCGCAACTCAAAATTGTATCTGCATTGAAAATGGCGTCAGATAGATTTCGATAGTTTTTGAGCATATAACTCTCATTTGTTAAATAATCATTTGACGGAAGTTTGTAGCCAAAATTGCTAGTTAGAGAACCTGTGTAGACATAGAGCGTGATGACTCCTGTGTCTTCACCGCTAAAACTCTGTATAATTCCGTTGTCAGTTGTTGGATAGAAAGGTGTGAGCAAACCATTTGCTCCATTATTATTAAATTTGCCACCATTTAGATTAATTGTAACTTTTGCGACATTTCTCTCCCAAACGGCATATAGTCTTAATGAATATTCATATTTTAATGTCGTTGAATTGAAACTCATTTGAAGTCCATTAGTCTCTGTCAGTGAAATTATGTTGTTTGTGCTGTTATAGACAGCAGTTAATCCATTTATTGTCCAACCTGTGATTGAAAAATATTGAAGACTATAGGTGATTGCATTATTTAAAGTGTATGAAGAGTCATAGATTTTATTTGTATCAACAATTTCTGCATTTGCTTGATTGTTATAATTTGCACTATTGTCATTTTTGTCATAATAGACATTGACGAAGCCATATTCATAAACGGCATAAAGGGTTTTAGAAACTGCTGGAAGGATATAAAGATTCGATGAATCATACACTACTGTTGTTAATTCTTTTATAATGCTGTCATTTCTGCTATCTTTCCAACCAACAAAATTATAACCAAACAAGAAAGGAAGTTCTGTTGTGTTAAGTGCTTCAAGATATGCACTGTTTAAGTCCACAGAATATTCACTGGAATATATATTGAAAGATGTTGCATATATGTAGTTCTTGCTGGAATCTACCACTTGCAAATCTATGGTGATTGGGTTTGAAATCCAAACTGTGAGAAGTGAAATGGAACTTGTAATGTCTACTTTTTCTTTTAAACTACCTGCATATTGCCAGCCTGATTGTTCAAAAATGTCGACATTCAAAACAAAATAATACTCTGCTAATTCTCCTGCATTCAACTGGGTTCCAACATAAAAGTTCACTGCAAATACAGGGGCAGTGCTTGCTGTCATTTCGCTACTTTGAGCAGTGTGATATCCTATTGGATTGATTGTTAAACTGCTTGGGAAAAGAGTTGCATCTCTTTCATAGGTGAAACTTACACTTGCCTTCCAAATAACATATAAAGTTAGTGTGTTTGTGACAGGGTCGCCATAAGTTGAAATCATATCGCGGGTAACAGTTATCGTATCGCCCCAACCATAATATTCCTCGTCTAAACAAACTCCTGTGAGATTTGCATCGTAATACAGCCCGATAAAAGTGCAACCTGTTCTTTTGATTGATCCGGGGCTGGAAATTATTGTGAAAGTAACACTATCACCTGACACGTCTTGTGGATAACTTGAAGTTATGTCAATGTCTCCGCCGTTTGAATTATAATTGAGATAGAAAACCTCTTGCCACACAACATCAACAACTCCACCATTTGCTTCATCAAAAGCGGTTGCGTTACCTGAAAATTTATAAGTATAGTTTGTGCTTCCTAAAACTTGGTTTGGAGAGGTGAAATTGAATGAATGAAAACGATATCCTTTCCTTAAAAGCCCTTGAAAAGCAAGAGCGATTCCATCTTGTGAACTTTTAATTTGTGAATATGTCACAGTGTAAGTCATTCTTGTGTCGCCTAAAATTAAATTGTCAAAATCGGACAATTTTTGTTCATTGGTGTCTTTCCAACTTCCCCCGTTAAAATTAACAACAACACTATAGGTTTTTTCTTCCCATGTTGCATAGATTGTGATAGTGCCGTCTGCTAAATCGCCTTCTTCAATAAAGCCTTCTTCACCCTCTGTGGCGAAATATATTTGGTCATTGAAAGAAAAACTTCTTGTTACATTGTCGGTATATCGATATTCTAAGCCTGAAAGTGTCATATATTGGTCGATAGTTGTATCAAGATATTCAGTTATAAGCGAGGAATAATTTACAACCGCAGTTAAAAGAATGTTTGAACCATATGGGACGTTTGGAACTGAAATTGTGCTATTATTTCCCGTCTCATCAATGATTATGAAAGTGTAGGAATCTCCCATCCAAACACCATAATATGAAGTGTCTGCTGTGATTGTGACTTCGTCGCCTGCTTCCAAACTGCTGGAATAAACTGCGGAACTGCTTGTTCCCCAAGAAGTAAATGTTTTGTATGAAGAACTATAGGAAAATTCTTCTTCAGTTGGAAGAGTGAGCGATGTAACATTTGTTATCATTGAAAGTGGAACAATTCCGTTTACATAGGTTGCAGTGTCATATGTGCTTGCAATTTGAACAACTTCATAATCGTTTGTTCCATTGTTAGCATAAAATTTGACACATTTTTTCCACACTGCATAAAGAGAGTAGATAAATTCCTCATTTGAAGAGTCATATGTCATAGAATCGTTTGGAGTTGGGACATTAATGACAATCCTGTTTTCTCCATCAAGCAAATAGTAGGCTGTGGCAGTTAAAGCAGGGGTTAAATCTGTAATATAATCAATCTGGTGGTCAGCGTCTATGTAAGGAAGATTATTGTTCCCACTGGATAAAGTGTAAGTCGTTGTGCTGTTCACATTCACAGAAGAAGATGAATAAGGAGTAGATGTTGTTGTGTTTGAATAAACTTTCACTCGCACATTTTTCATTATCCAATTTGCTGAAAAAGTAATTGTTTTCCCAACGTTACTGTTGAGCATAACAAATCCTGTGGAAGAACTGTTCGCAGTGAAAGAGGTGTGGATAGCATTATTATAATTCCAACCATTAAATTTATAGAAATTTGAAGAAGTGAAAGGATTTGCAGGCAAAGAAGACAAATTGACATTGTAAGAAATCTTATAAGACTCTGGAGCATTTCCCTCAACTTCATAGTCTCCGCTAGCATCACCATTTGAAAATTCTACAACGAACCACATTGCATACATCTCAATGTCTCCGTTTGAATTTGTCGCATCGGTGGCGGAATATGTTTTTTCAGATAGGCTTGTGAGATATGTTGTGCCTGTTCCGTCTGAACTGGTATTAAACTCGTTGAAAAAGTAGTTTTCGATGCAGTCTCCTGAAAGAACATAGGTGTTTTCTCTCGTCACTGAAACAACTTCACACTCTGTTTTTGTTGCGTCAAGATAGGCTATGACATTATTTATTCGTGTCCAAACTGCATTAAGAGTGATATCCCCTGTTATTGTGGCTGAAAGGTTGTCATATGGATAGGTAACTGTGGAAGAATATCCCCAGCCATCAAAATAATAGCCATCTTTAACAATATCATTTTCGCCAAGCAAAGTTACTGCACTGTTATATTGAAGGTCGGTTGTCAAATATGGAGAAGTCTCATCTTGTCCATCATCACGTGAAGAATATTCGCCACCGTTTAAAATGTATTGAATGTTATATGTGCAAAGTTCCCATGAAGCATAGATATCATCAAAATTCTTGTTTATTATGAATGTCGCTCCGAGTTCATTCCCGTTTTCAGCATCTAGGAAGCCAGTGAAAAAGTAACCCTCTCTTTGAATTGTGAAAGTCCCATTTGAGAGAAGTTGATTTGTCGTGTTGTTAAAAAGACTGCAAGTGAGAGTTGTCTTGTTGTTTGCAAAAGTTTCTTTATATGTTAGTCGCAGAGTTGTTCCATAAGTAAGGCTAAAAGAAATTGTTTCAAAAGTGCTTTCGCTAGTTTCAAATTTGTTGATTAGAAGAACACGTTCCTCGCCTGTCCAAATCGTCCCAAAGACAACGTTGGAGTTAACAATATCGCTATTCAGAACGGTATAGGTGGAGGATTTATCAACCGCCTTGTCCGAAACGCGATAGGAAGACAGAATGTAATTCTCTCTTGAAATATTTGGCAACACAAACTCAGAACCTTCAAGCATTTTTGTGATGATAAGTTGTCTGTTTACACTATCAAAAGAAACGGTTATATTTTTCTCATCTTGATATATATAATTTTCATTCCCAAGGTTGAGAAGAATTGAGTCTTCAATGCTTTCCAACATTTCACTGCTCAAAACGGCAGGGTCTGTTTCATCATCACCCACTTGAATGTAAATATTATTGATTACTTTTTTATAGACGGCATAGAGAACAATGCTATTTAATTCCTCATCGAAATATTCACTATTTACTCCACCTTTGATTTCATCGCTAGAATTTAGAGCCACACCAGTCAAATCGGCTTTAGTGTTAAATCCAATAAGAGCATATCCATCTTTTTCAAGATTTGAAGAAAGTGCGGTTGTCCATTCGCTGATAGATTTTGAAATGCCAGTGGACACAGATGTCTCAACATATCTTCCCTGTGGATTATAGTCAATGTAAATTATAAAGTTAGTGGTGATTTCTCCCCAAACTGCATAAAATGTCACTGCTGTGAGATTTTCTAAAAATTCCTTTGATAGAACTTTTTGCTCGCCATATTTATAATAACTATTTGCAGTGCCAAATGCTGTATTTTGTATATTACCATTTTCGTCAATATCAGGGGATATAAGTGACCAACCCAAAAGTTCGTGAGAATTTGGAATGCTGTTTTCAAACCCATAGGAAGAAAAAGTATTGAAAGTGTAAGAATTGTTATATAGAACACTAATGCTAGTTACGTCATCATCAAAATTGCTTTCGTCATAGCCGTCAAGAGTGGAATAATAATTGTTCAAACTGCTAAGGTTAGAATTGAACTCTAAGGTGACAGGTTTTGCTTCAAAACGGACGCGGAAGAAAGTGTCATTGTTTGGAGTGGAAATTTTACTATTCACTGTGTATATATTTGCATCTTCCTGATCACTCGTGAAAGTGGACACCGAATAATATTTATTAAAAAATGAAGCATAGTTGTTTGTCGACACAGAAAGAGTTCCATTTTGACTCATTGTGTTAATATTAAATTTTTTAACAAAACTTCCATTGTTATAGCCCATTCCTGTGAAATTTTCAAGACTAGTTTTAAGACTGCTGAAATTTATCTCGCCAGTGTAGTAGGTTGTCGTTATTGTTGTGAGATATATGTATGAGCCGTCGGCGTTATAGTAGTCTGGTGTGTAAAAGGTGGAAGTGACAGAGCCAAGATTGTAGCCTGCATATAAAATCAAATCGCTTTTCACGGCTTTAAGGCTATATGGCTGTGTTCTCTCATCATCGAGAAACCAACCTGTGAATTCTGCAAGAGTCTTTTGTCCGTTTGTGGAGATTATGTTTTCCAGTTCGGGAAGACTTGGAACATCACCGTCAGTGACTGTGAGTGATGTGACTGAACTTTCAAAAGGTCCTGTCATCAAACTGACAGAATAATCATTTTTTGGTGTGGACATCATTATTCCAATTATAACAGCAACAACTGCAATCACTGAAAAAATGACACTGGATAAAATGATTGCTTTTTTGTTTTTTGGTTTTAATTTTTTTCCGTTTTTTTGTTGTGGATTTTGCGTGCCAACTTGTTGTGGATTTTGTGCATTTGATTGTTGAGGATTTTGCATGTTAACTTGCCCATTAATATTTTGCGGAGCATTTGGTTGAAAGTTGTTTGGAACAATAATTCTTTTACCATTTTGAATAATTACTCTTTGCCCATTTTGCGGAATATTTGCCCCGGCATTTGGCGGAACAATTCTTTGTCCGTTTTGAGAGATATTTTGTCCTAAAGGTCTCTGTCCGTTTTGTGGAATATTTCTTTGTCCGTTTAAGGGAACATTTTGTCCTAAAGGTCGTTGTCCATTTGGAGTTAGATTTTTATTTTGAATTGTATTTTGACTTTGAGAAGAACGATTAGAAGGCGATGAAAAAGTAGAGCCTGTTCTCTGCGACGGATTTTGATTTGCATTAAAACTATTTTGGTTATTTGGACGATTTGTTAAGTTGCCATTTTGGGGCTTATCACCATTTATGATCTTCCCGAATTTATCCCTTTCCATAACCTTCCTCCTAAGTATTATTACCTTGCAAGTTAAAATTATTTTATATCATCACTAAATTATAATTATATAGAATATATAATAGCATATTTTTTAATTAATCCCAAATATAAACAGCATATTTATATAAAAATTTATTATATTTTTAACTTATTATTTTTACATACGAACGACTGGTCGGATTATTGTTTAAAGGCTATATAAGTATTGTTAAAATGATATTTTTAAGATAAAACTATATATTCAAGAACATAGAGTCTTTTACTTTAATATTAATGAAAAGTTATGCACAAAAATTATAATCTTGGGGACAAGTTTTTTAGTTAATATATTATAAATATTGGAAAAAAGAATTAAATAAAGAAATAAAAAAATAGAAATAATATATGAAAAAAAAGAAGCCAATTACGACCTCTTTATTTTTTATTTTTAGTAAAATTATTTGTATTTATTTTAGTTTTTTATGCTTGTAAAAACTTTTTTTCCAAGGTATTTTGCACGATGTTTTAAGTCCTCTTCAATGCGTAAAAGTTGGTTATATTTTGCCACGCGTTCTGTTCTTGATGGAGCGCCTGTTTTAATTTGTCCTATGTTTGTTGCAACAGCAATGTCGGCGATTGAGGTGTCTTCTGTCTCGCCACTTCTGTGACTTATAACTGCTGTGTAACCCGATTTATGAGCAAGATTAATTGCGTTTAAAGTCTCGGTTAGAGTGCCAATTTGGTTCAGTTTTATGAGAACGGAATTTGCAATTTTTTCAGAAATTCCTCTTTTAATTCTTTCAACATTTGTCACAAAAAGGTCATCTCCCACAAGTTGAATTTTGCTTCCAAGTTTGTCTGTCATAACTCTCCAAGACTCCCAATCTTCTTCACTAAATCCGTCTTCAACTGATATGATAGGATACTTTTTCATCATATTTTCCCAATAAGAAATCATCTCATTCGCAGTGAATAATTCTTTTGTTTTCCAGAAATAATATGAGCCTTCTTTCCCAATTTTCTTTGCCTCTTCATACATTTCTGTCGCAGCAGCATCAACAGCAAAAACAAAGTCTTTTCCCGCTTTGTAGCCCGCTTTTTCAATCGCTTGTGTGATGTAAATAAAGGCTTCCTCATCGTTTTTGAGGTTTGGTGCAAAGCCTCCCTCATCACCCACAGAAGTGGCAAATCCTGCTTTTTTCAAAATTGATTTTAGATTGTGAAAAACCTCAGCACACATTCTCAATCCCTCACTAAAGGACTTCGCACTAACTGGCATAATCATAAATTCTTGAACATTAACAGAATTGTCTGCGTGCTTTCCGCCATTTAAAATATTCATCATTGGAACAGGCAAAACAACCGCTTTATTCCCACCTAAATACTTATATAAAGGTAAATTTGCATTAATGCTTGCACACTTTGCACAAGCGAGCGAAACTCCCAAAATTGCGTTTGCTCCAAGCACAGACTTATTCTCTGTTCCGTCAAGATTTATCATCGTTTCATCGATTATTTCTTGGTCAAAAACATTCTTTCCTTTGAGTGCTTTACTAATCTTTTTATTAACATTTTCAACTGCTTTTAAAACAGATTTTCCCATATAATTGTTTTTGTCGTTGTCTCTAAGTTCCACTGCTTCAAATGAGCCTGTGGATGCTCCTGATGGAACAGACGCCCTGCCCATCTTCCCGCCTGCAAAAACGTCCACTTCAATGGTGGGGTTGCCACGAGAGTCGAGGATTTGTCTTGCTACAATTTTTTCAATCTTAACTTCATTTTTCATTTTTATTCTCCCTAATAATAGAGAAATTCTATCACTTAATCATCAAAAATGTCCATTGAAAAACGATAATTAAAATAAAAGTTCAGATTGTTCTTTTTTTTTATTTTTTTATATCTTATTTTTAATATTTAAATTATTCTAGTTCAGTTTAAGTTAAGTCGAGGTTTTGTTTGGTTTTTATTTGGGTTTAGTTTTGGTTATGTTTAAGTTTTGTTTAGTTTTTGTTTAGGGTTTGTTTGGGGTTTGTTTGGGGTTT
>CAYIZE010000002.1:2232-10966 GCA_964367785.1 uncultured Christensenella sp. | reverse complement strand
GGGTTTGTTTGGGGTTTGTTTGGGGTTTATAAAAAAGAAAAAAGGACTAAATGTCCTTATTCTTATTTTTAAAACTCTGTCTGCCACGCATTGTGTGGTCAAGCACTTTCTTTCGCATTCTTATGTTCTTTGGCGTAATTTCCAAATACTCTTCTTCGCCGAGCATATCAATATATTGCTCCAAACTTGGTCTCTGGACAGGTTCTAACCTCAAAGAATCATCGCTTGCACTCGAACGGGTGTTTGTGAGATGTTTTGTTTTGCAAACATTCACAACAATGTCATCTGCGCGTGGGGTTATGCCGACAATCATTCCTCCATACACTTTTTCATTTGGACTGATGAAAAGTTTGCCGTGTTGTTGAGTGAAAAAGAGTCCATATTGAACTGCTTCGCCTGTTTCAAAAGACACAAGCATTCCAAAGTTTCGGCGGTTTATATTGCCCTTATATTCATCATAACTTGAAAAAACACTGCTCATAATGCCCTCGCCGTTTGTGTCGGTGAGAAATTGGCTCTTATAGCCAAAAAGTCCACGAGCGGGAATGAGATATTCCAGTCTTGTTCGTCCATTTGTGCTGTGCATAATAACAAGGTCGGCTTTTCTTGAACCCAAAACACTTATGACATTGCCCGTCTTTTCGTCAGGAACATCAACTATAAGTCTTTCGATTGGCTCAAAAGTCTTGCCGTCTATTTTTTTGTAGATAACTTTTGGTTGACTCACCTGAAATTCATAGCCATCACGACGCAAGTTTTCCATCAAAATTGAAAGGTGCATTTCACCCCTTCCCATCACTTTGAAAGTGTCGGCGCTTTCAGTGTCAAACACTCTCAAACTTAAATCTCTAACTGCTTCTTTCATAAGTCTTTCACGAAGTTGTCTGCTGGTGCAATACTTGCCCTCTCTGCCTGCAAATGGACCGTTGTTGACCATAAAACTCATCTCAACACTTGGCTCACTTATCTTCACAAACGGAAGCGTTTGAACGTTGTTTTGGCTAGACAAAGTGTCGCCTATTGTCATATTAGTTGCACCTGCAATGCAAACAATGTCTCCCACATTTCCTTGAGTGACAGGGGTGCGTTTTAATCCTGAAAATTCAAACATATTTTGAATTTTAAATAATTCTTTTTTGTCTGGCAAATGGAAATTTGTGACAACAAGATTTTCGTTCAAATTTAGTGTTCCTTGAACAATTTTTCCAACTGCAAGTTTTCCCAAAAAGTCGTCTTGCTCGGTTGAAGACACAAGCATTTGTAGAGGCTTGTTTTCATCTCCATCTGGACAAGGAATTCTTTTGAGAATTTCCTCAAACAGAGGAATCATATCTTTCCCTTCCGCTTCTTGGTCTAAAGTTGCCGTCCCAAAACGAGCAGACGCAAAAATTATTGGGCAATCAAGTTGCTCCTCGCTAGCGTTTAAGTCCATCAAAAGTTCCAAAACCTCATTAATTACCTCAGCAACTCTTCTGTCTTTTCGGTCAACTTTGTTGATGACAACAATTATTTTAAGGTTAAGAGCCAAGGCTTTTTCAAGCACAAAACGGGTTTGAGGCATTGGTCCCTCAAAGGCATCAACAACAAGCAATGCCCCGTCCACCATTTTAAGAACTCTCTCCACTTCACCACCGAAATCGGCGTGTCCAGGGGTGTCTACAACATTAATTTTAACATCTTTATAGACAAAACTTGCGTTTTTGCTAAAAATTGTGATGCCTCTTTCTCGCTCGATAACATTAGAGTCCATAACTCTATCCATAACTTCTTGATTTTGTCTAAACACGCCACCTTGTTTCAACATTTCATTCACAAGACTAGTCTTGCCGTGATCAACGTGCGCAATTATTGCTATATTTCTAACTTTAGTATTTTTCATCTTTTAAAACTCCCATACCCATATGCATCTCTCAACAATCTTTCTTTTTTCATTGTCAAAATCTGTAATGGTTTTAATCTCTTTTAGATAGGCTCCAAGGCTGTCAAACACACGCCTTGTGTCGTAGTCGTTTGGTTCGCAGGTTAAGTTTAGACTGTGTGCTTTATGATGCTCTGCCACTTGTTTTATAAGAAGACAACAATCATATTTCACCGAACGTAGGTCTAAATCTTTCGTCATATTAATCTCCACATCCCCAAAGTGGATATCGTCATTTTCAGGGGCAACGCCATAACTAATCTTTCCAACTGCCTCATCTGTTTTTGGCAAAACGACACTGAAAACGTAGGTTGGAAGCATAGTGTTTTTGTCGTCGATTGTTTCTTTTAACTTCAAATCAACCATTTTTCCACTTATTCTTTCAAACTTCTTTTGTTCAAAAACAAATTTATTGTTCTTTTTTAAATTTGGATTTTGCTCTTTTAAGTGGAAGTCATATGGCTTTTCATTGTCGGGATTAATCACCATAAGGTCTTTTGGAGTGTTTATCTTACCCACACAATAGTCAAAAGCTTGGCTTGTGAGGTGGCAAGGCACGATGCAACATTTGCCTTCATATTCTTTCATCAGTTCAATTCCGTCAATAATGTTGTAGTGTTTATTTGAAATGTCTGTGCCAGCCATATCCACAAATGCGAGGTGGCTGTTGTCAATCATATGTCTAACACTTTCACACATTGTGCTATCGCCTGTGAAAGAAACAGTTTTGCCATTCTTTCTCTTGAAAATGTAGCCGTAGCAATCTATGTCGCCGTGATCCATTTTGAGAGATGAAATCTCGTAATCTCCAAAAGTGAAATCTTTTAGTGTTGAAGCGTCAACAAATTTGATGTGACCTTTAAAATTAAGTTTTTTAAAACTGCTGACACTTAACCCCAAACGACAAAGTTGCTCGATTTTTTCTTCTCCACCTGGAGGACAAATGATTGTGGCTTTAAAGTCGGGATACTTGTCGCTGGCTAATTTCCATAGTAATGGGACAATGTCAAAATAGTGGTCAAGATGAAAATGTGTGATTAATATAAGTTTTATCTTGCCAATTTTTTCGTGATGAAGGAGATTTTTTGTGTTTTTGAAAAGTTGCTTCATAGAACCAGAGCCAACATCAACTAAGATATTATCATCTATCAAATAACTTGCACAAGCACGTTGTGTCCAGATGCAACCTGTTCCTAAAATGGAAATTTTCATTCGTTTTCTCCTTATACACAAAAAACAAAAGGGAGATTCCCTTTTATTTTCTAATAGTATTTGAATAATGATACAAGATTATTGCGTATAAATCAATGTTTTTTTTATTAAATTTATTTTTTATCAACTTTTAAATTAGCATCTTCACCATTTTTTTTGTTATTATGTTTTAAAATGATTGACTTAATAATTAAAAAAATGGCAATGGAAACGGCAATGGCGAGCAAAATGTAGCACAAAATTAGAGTGGAGTCGCCAAAAAAATGTGACAAAAAGAGGATTAGCAAGCCTGCAACAATGTTCCCGCTGACAACTGTGGCACAGGCTGTCCAGTAGTTCAGCCCGAGTGCTATGGCAAGACAAGTGCCTGTCCAAACCCCTGTGAAAGGAATGGGGTTTGCAACAAACAAAAATACGCCTGTTATTTTAAGGAGAAGGATTTTCTTCTTGCTTTTTTCTTTTGCTATTTCATCTTCCACAACTTTCTTTTTTCTGTTGATTAAGTTTTCCAACTTTTCACCAAGTCTTTTGAAAAACTTTGTGGACTTTAGCCACTTGATGAGTGGAATATAGATGAGCGCTAGGACAAAAATGATGAGAGAAGTGCCAATGAGAGCATAGGCAAAGGCTTCCCACGCGGAAAGAGCGTTTGCCCCCCAAATGTCCACAGACATTGAAAAAGGAATTGCTCCTTTTAGTTCAATAATAGGGATTATGGAGATGAGAATTGTTGCAAGCACAACATTCCCGCCAAATATAGAGAAAAAAAATTGTTCTATACTTTCAGTCATTTTTCGTTGTCCCAAAGTTCTTTTGGATAAACACCTTTATTTCTTAATTTTTTTATGGACAACACGACTTGCTCTTTGTCTTCTTTATATGTAACTCCATGCCAAACTGCACTTGTAGACAGCACTTTCATCTTCACTCCAAGATGTTTTTTGGCATATTCAACAGGATTTAAAATGAGAAATTCGTCTTTTTCAAGGTTTGTGTTCTCATTATGCAAAAATTCAATAAAAGTCTTTTCAAGCACGTCAAAATAATTATTTTTAAAGCATATTAAATTCATACTGACAAGTTGATCGTCTGGAATTTCCCTTTTTTCTTTTTTAGCCAGTGAAGTAGCAAAAATTTTGCCGTCAATTCTTTCAAGAGAACTCTCATCAACACTTTCAAATAGTCCGTTTTTGACTTTGCAAACGCCCCTCTTCACTGCACCATTTTCGGTGAGAGTGTTTGAAGCCTTATAACCCACAAGCCCATATATATTTTCTTCAGGGTTATCTTTAAAAAATTTTGATGCTACTTCAAAGCCATCTAACCCATAGAAATCGTCGGAATTAATTATGGCAAAGTCGCCGGGCACTTTGTCTTTAGCACACAAAACTGCGTGCCCCGTTCCCCATGGTTTCGTACGGTTCGAAGCATCAAATTCACTTGGCACGAAATCCGACATTTCCTGAAAAGCATATTCAACTTTTATGTATTTAGAAATTCTCTCGCCTATTGTCGTTTTGAAAATATCAAGATGTTCTTTTTTAATGATAAAAACAACTTTATTAAAACCAGAACGAATGCTATCGAAAATGGAATAGTCAATTATAAAATTATTATCGTCGTCTATTGGTTCAACTTGTTTTAACCCTCCAAAGCGACTTCCAAGTCCACCTGCCATAATCACAAGTGTTAGTTCTTTTCCCATTTTCTTCTCCTCTATGAATAATTTTAAAGTTTGAGAATTTATTATTCAACTTGACTTAATCCTGTCAAATCATAAAGCGTTATGCCTGTTTGCCCCTCGTCAAAACTCAAAATAAAAGTTATTGTGGCATCTTGGGCTTTGCTGTTTGCAATGGAATAAACTTCACCATTTTGCATTCTTATCAAATAATAAGCCTCGTTACTTCCATATTGATATGCTTCGTCATTTGTTTTTGTGAAAAACTCAAGAGAATAGTTGAAATTTAAAAAAGTATAACTGAAATTTGCCTGTTCCACATACGTTCGATCATCAACATTTATAAGATATGCTGTGAAATCACTTCCCTCATAATCCAGATAATAATACTGAACACTAATTAGTGAACCAGAATTAATCTCCTCCACTTTCACAAGAGTGTCTCCATCGCTTCTTTTTTGCGTTGTTATTTTTTTATGAATGTTTGTGTCAACGTCCTCTTTATATACAACATAGTATTCATCACTTTTAACTGTGTTGTCAAAAGTTGCAACTGTGAAGTCGTCAATATTTTCAGGCTGAGATGCCGCAACAACGGCATTTCCATAATTTTTAAGAATTGTGACACTCGACACTGAAAGATATGTTTCAAAGTTGTCCTCATCAATCTTATTGCTGTTTCCAATGGTGTAATTCATGGAAAAATAACTAATGTAATCAAGTGCAGTTATGCCATATTCATAGGAAAAAGGCATAACATAATCCTCACCCTTTTTGTCCATGGCAAAAAGTTCAGGATTTGCGAAAAGGTCGCTTTTTTCATTAAATTTTTCTTGTATTGTTTCAAGATTTAATATGCTAGACGAAAGTTTGTAGTATTGAACATTTTCAAATGATTTCTCATTGATGATGTCCGCTTCATTTTCCTGCGCCTCAAAAACGATGTCTCCTAGCATTGTATAGAATGTTCTGTCACCAATGTTTGTTTCTTGTCTTTCTCTAAAAACAAGGTCATCTTCCTCGCTTGAAGTGGCATAGACAGTTTTTTCTGTGTAGATAAATCCATTGTCATCATCTGTTCTCACATAAGTAGAAACTTCAAGATAAATGAGTTCATCATTTTCGAAGGTTTTTGTAACAACTTCTGCAGTGGCGTCATCAATGCTTGCACTAGAAAATGTTGCAGTGGTGACTTTTTTAACTGTTTTATCTAAAAAACTTTCGTCTTCGGTTTGATAAAAATTAAAAATAGTCGTCGTTTCATAAGTGACAGGAATATTGACATCGTCCATCATATATTGTCTTGAATTTTCGACAATTTCGGTAACTTCTTCAGTCGTTTTACTCGAAGAAACCCAAGGGGTTGAATTGAAAGTTGCTTCGTCGCAAGCAAACAAAAAAAGAGGAAGAAATAGCACAAGGCTAATTGAAATTAATAATTTTTTTATTTTCTTCATATCCTTCTCCTCAATTATATTATAAAAGTTTATATATAAAAGGCATTTTAGTCAAATATATTTGCAATTTTAAATTGGTTGACTTTTTGACACTTATAATCCACAATATATAAGCAATAAAGGAGTGAATATGATTTTAGATGAAATAAAAAGTGCAAATGTTCAAGCATTGAAGAATAGAGACCAGAATGCAAGGGCTGTTTATTCCGTGGTGATGACAAAAGCGATGATGGAAATTGTTAAAAAGAGAGAAAAGGGTGAAGAATTTGTCGACGTTGATATGTCGCAGATTTTACAAAAAACTCTTAAAGAACTGAGTGAAGAAAAAGAAAATTATGAAAAAGCAAACAATCTCACTCAGGCAGAAAATATTGAAAAACAAAAAGAAATCATTTCAAAATTTCTTCCAAAACTTCTGACAGAGCAAGAGATTTCAAACATTATCAAAACGCAAGAAGACAAGTCTGTCCCTTCTATTATGAAGTTTTTTAAGCAAAATTATGCTGGAAAAGTGGATATGGCAAAAGTGGGAATGGTGCTTAAAAATTTATAAAAGGAAAAAAAGATGCTACAAGTTATTGATGTGACGCTAACTTTTGGAAGTAGGAAATTGTTTAGCGATGTTAGTTTAAAATTTACAAATGGAAATTGTTATGGTGTGATTGGTGCAAATGGTGCAGGAAAGTCCACTTTTTTAAAGTTGCTTTCTGGCGAGATTGAAACAACAAAAGGAAATATTGTCATCGGCAAAAATGAGAGGATTTCTGTGTTGCAACAAAATCAAAATGCCTATGATAATGAGACTGTTTTAAAAACTGTTCTTTTAGGGCATAAACGCCTAGTTCAAGTGTGGGACCAAAAAGACGCACTCTATCAAAAGGAAGATTTTACCGAAGATGACGGCATTTTGGCGGGTGAATTAGAGCAAGAATTTGCTGATTTTAATGGCTGGGAAGCCGAGGGAAATGCTCAAACACTACTTTCTGAGATTGGCATAGACAACAAGTTTTTTAACACTTTAATGAAAGATTTGGACGGCAAAATGAAAGTGAAAGTCCTTTTGGCACAGGCTTTGTTTGGCAACCCCGACATTTTGCTCCTCGACGAACCAACAAACAATCTTGATTTAGTCACAATTTCTTGGCTGGAAAATTTCCTGTTAAATTATGACAAAACAGTGATAACCGTTTCACACAATAGACATTTTTTGAATAAAGTTTGCACCCACATTTGTGACGTTGACTATGGCAAAATCTCTATTTTTGTGGGCAACTATGACTTTTGGTATGAAACGAGTCAACTTCTTTTAAGACAGCAAAAAGATGCAAACAAAAAAGCAGAAACACGAGCAAAAGAATTGCAAGACTTTATTGCCAGATTTGCGGCAAATGCAAGCAAGAGCAAGCAAGCAACAAGCAGAAAAAAGGAGCTCGAAAGACTGACAATCGAGGACATCAAGCCCTCGTCAAGGAAATATCCCTACATTTCTTTCAACTTTGATAGGAATATCGGAAATGACATTTTAATGGTCGAAAATTTGAGTAAAAAAGGCTATTTTAAAAACGTTTCTTTTGTTATGAATAAAGATGATAAAGTTGTTTTTTTCTCAGACAGTGCAAACAATATTTCTGTGTTGTTTAACATTCTTTCAGGAGTGGATAAGGACTATACTGGGCAAGTGAAATGGGGCAAGACGATTATCAGTTCCTACCTTCCAAAAGACTACAATGAGATGTTTAACACTTCCCTTTCGCTCACCGATTGGTTGGGTCAATTTTCAAAGGAAAAGGACATCACTTTCCTCAGGAGTTGGCTGGGGAGAATGCTTTTCTCTGGCGAAGAGGCTTTGAAGCCAGCACAAGTTATCAGCGGAGGCGAAAAGGTGAGATGTATGCTCTCCAAAATTATGCTTGAACAAGGAAATGTGCTACTGCTTGACGAACCCACAAATCACCTCGACCTTGAAAGCATAACCGCACTCAACAATGGAATGAGCAGTTTTAAGGGAATAATCCTCTTTTCATCAAGCGATCAAGAACTCACCCACACTGTGGCAAACAGAATTATTAAAATTAACGACACCAAAGTTTTTGACAAATATATGACTTACCAAGAGTATCTTGATAGCAACGAAAGCAAGTGAGTTAATAAGTAATTTATAACTGCAAAACCTATTATTAAAATATAATTTTTAATAAAAAAATAAAAAGACCAACTCGGTCTTTTTTTGTGTTTTTGAAGTTTTTTAAGTTGCGTTTTTAACTACTTATAAATATTGATTTTATCTCGTTTGTATTTTTGTGTTTATGAATACATTTTGCCAACTATAAAAAGCATTAATTTTTGTGGTAAAACTTTTTCTAAAAATAGAATTGTCTTATACATTCCTCCAACGGTTCTTGTTGCAGGCAAATTCTTTTTATTAAATAATTTATACATAACTTTAGCGACAGAGATGGGGTCTTT
>CAYIZE010000002.1:0-2132 GCA_964367785.1 uncultured Christensenella sp. | reverse complement strand
CCTGCGACAGAACTGGTGTTGATAACCTTGCCAAAGCCTTGCTCACGCATATATGGAAGAGCAGTTTGAGTCATATTCACAACGCCTAAAAAATTCACTTTAAACATTTTTTCAATATTTTCTAAACTCTCATTTTCCACAGAGCCCGAAATGCCAAATCCTGCATTATTGACAAGCAAATCAATTCTTTTTTCTTTTTGCCAAATTTTCTTCAAAGTTTCTTCGGCTTGAGTTTTGCTTGTGACGTCACAACAAAGCGAAGTTATGCCTTTTCCCTCAAAGCCTCTGCGTGAAAGTCCATAGACAATGCAACCTTTTTGGGAAAAATATTTAGCAACTGCTTTCCCTATGCCACTTGATGCACCAGTGACTATGACAACTCTTTTTTCCTCAATATTTTTCATTTTCTATATCTTCCCTTTTCTTCAGGTTTATTATAACTATCATCTTCTCTTATAAGGTCAACACTTTCGCCGTCATCTGGTGAAAAATCTTTCGAAGATAGGTCCACTACGTCGTCACCAAAATTATTAGGACTGTTTCCTTGATATGATGAATTTCTTGTGCCACGCCTCTTTTCCTGACGAATTTTTTCTCTAAACATTTCTGCATCTGAAAGCGGTGTTATTGGGGTGCCATTTCTAATCCATCTTATAATGTAGACAACACTTGCAAGGACGATGAATATTATGATTATCAATATTAATGCAAGAGTTGAATTTGATGAACTTTGATAGGACACAGAGATAGTTGCTTTCTCACTCATTATTCCGTCGAAAACATAGTAAGAAGAAAGCGTTTCATAGGAATGAGATGTAATATTATAAGTTGCAATATTTTCTTGTTCTTTCCCCAATATTCCCGAGTAAATAACTGCATCTAACAAAACTTGCGACTTGTTTATGACGTTAGGATTAAGATTTAATGTGAAAGAAAAATTCATCGGTGTCGACTGAACATAAGTCGTTATATTACTTCCATTCGAGGTGGCAATAACATTTGGGGCTGGAAGTTTTGATGCAATAAACATATCTTCAAAATACATTTCATCATTTTCGGGAGTGTTTACATTCCCCACATAAGAAAAAGAAATCTCCAACTTTCCCGCAGGCAGTTCAATCTGATTAAATCCAATCGTTCCTGCTGAAGAAAGAATATCGTCTGAATTAACATAATATTCGCTCGCGGTTATTTCTCCATTTCCCGCAAAAAAATTGACATGAACAATTAAGTCTTGAACATAAACATTGTCATTTGCGACAGCAATTATGTCTCCTGCTAAAAATGTTTCTTTATTCAACCCTTGCATTAGAAAAATGGGGGTGCAACCTAATGAAAGAGGTATGCTTGGCTCCTCTGTTATGTTGTTAAAACTTAAATCAAGATAGGTTACTGCGCCTCCAAAAGTTATGTCGCTTAGATTTTCAAAAAAATTCCCAGCAAGGT
Organism: uncultured Christensenella sp.; assembly: GCA_964367785.1. Lineage (GTDB taxonomy): Bacteria > Bacillota > Clostridia > Christensenellales > UBA1242 > UBA7862. The sequence continues at coordinate 686 of CAYIZE010000002.1, read as the reverse complement.
CTATTCTTGCATTTATAGCCAAATCGGATAAATCTACTTGTGTGAGCTTATTGTCGCTCAAATATAGTTGAGTTATCTCTGAGCTTAAAATTGGATTGATGGAAAAAGATGAAATAGAATTGTTGCAAATTGAAATGACGCTTATATCCGTCAGGCTTGAAAAATCACTACTTGAAACGACTGAGATGTCATTATCATCTAAAACAAGGGTGTGAATTCCACTCAAATCAAGATTATTAAGTCCGCTGATATCGGTAATTTTCTCAGTAAAAGTTCTTAAACATTCATAAGGAGAATTTTCGCCTAATGTTAAGTTTAGTTTGTTAGAAATTAAGTCGTTTTTAATTGCAATTCCGTCCTCACTTGTGGGCGATGCAGACACAAATTCTGTGGCGAAAAACGACGAAGAAAAACCTGTATCATTTTCGTCAGCCACCTCATTTTCTAGTGTCAAAAGGACACTAAAAAGAGATGACTCGAGATCAAAAGAGTTGTAATAATTAGAATAAGTTACTTCTTCACTTGAGGCTTGAACAGTTTTTGTTTCTGCATTATTAAATATAAAATTGGCAGAAAAAAGAAGAGATATTGAAAAAACAAAAAGTAATAAAATCTTTGCAAATTTTTTCATATACTCTCCCTTTTTTTCAATTTATTCATTATATTTATTTCTTATTTCTTACTAT
>CAYIZE010000001.1:55206-60584 GCA_964367785.1 uncultured Christensenella sp. | reverse complement strand
ACAAAAAATAAAAATGGATTCCAATATAAACTTGTTTCAGGATATTATTATAATTTCTTGAAAGTTGTTCCAACTGCACTCTCTTTGCAAATCAAAGGCTCTGATGCAACACTCGATGGAGATGAATATAAACTTACTTTTGCAACAGGTTCTTCTAAAAATTACTATTTTGATTATGTATCAGGTGGAAACAACTACCTTGTGATGACTTATAATCAAAATAACAATGAATTTGAACTGAGCGACTTGTTTGCTGTGACTCCAACTCCAAATGGAATTACAAAATTTAATTTGATTGCAACCAGTTCAAACATAAATGTCCTTTCTGTTACAAGCAATGGAAAACTCGTTGTGAAAAGTTCAGGTGTTGCAACTTTAAGAATTTATGTTAGAGAAAACAGTGATGTTAGTGTGACTGTTAACGTTATTATTGTGAACGATTTTGATGAACTCTTGATTTCTTCAAGCATCAACTTTTATGATTCATATTTTGACGGAACGGAGACCGCTCCAATTAATGTGGCAAAAGGCTCTGATGTAAATGTTTTTACTGACCTTGTTAAAAAGGTTTATGACAATTCTTCTAACGCAAGTTATCTTGGAGACGAAGAATACACATTAAGCACAATAACAGATAAAGATAAATACACTATAAATTATAGAGTTTGGTTCTTTAATGATGTAAGTATATATCAAGATGTCACGAATAATAGCACATATTTAGTGAGAGACGGGAGAGACGGGCAGGTATTCACCTTTAATACAGAGGGAAAATATAAAATTCAAGCAACAGTTTCATTCACTTCTGGCGGGACAACATATGTGTTCACAAATGATGCATGGGTGTTCTATTTGAATGCCGTGGCTCAGGCAACAGAAATCTCGTTTGGTTCAAGCAGAATCTTACTTAAAAGCACTGGAACAGCCACTGTGGTTTTAATGCTCGAAAGTGAAACCGCTATGGATATCGCTTTTAAAGTGAAAGATGAAAATCAAGTTGAAAGCAATATATTCAATATCAATGTGACTTCTGCCGAAAACGCAACGCAGCAGGGTGATAGTCCTTGTTTCGCTTATGATGTTCAAATTTCCTTGAAGAGCGAATATAAAAATATAACAGAAAAGGCAGAATATAAAATCTTTGCGTATGATGACCAAGAATGTTTGAATTATGCTGATAAATATGCGATATTAGAGGTTGTGATTGGACCTCAAAGTGTTGACGATGTCAGCATTGTTCACTATGCCTACACTGATAAAACTTCAAAACTTGTGAACACTGTGAACACAGAGACATACAAAAGCCCTAACTACTCCTATTCTTTTACAGAGGATTCGTCGAGTTACATTATTTCAGGCAGTGAGGGACTTGTGGTGATTGACCTCTATCCTTATTATTCAAACATATCTTCTGTTGTCATCGAATCGGCTTTGGGCGACGTGGGCGAGGGTGTCAAGTTTGTTCAAATGGTTCAAATTGGCACAAACACAAGTGACGATTATTATATTAATGGACCAGAAACAACAGCCTCTGCAAATGGCGGAATTAGGCTTAACCTTGAGTCTTATGTGCCTAGTAATGTGGCAACTTTAAGCATTGGCGTTGACGGACGATCATATATGAATTTGTTGGCAAACGAAATGAGTTATGGATTTGGAAACGAGAGTGATAACCCAGAATGGGGAAGATTATATGTTAAGACCATTGCTCCAAGCAGTTTGAGTAATGATTCAAGTTTTGTTATAAGAGTGACAATCACAGGCACTTCTATTGACAGTTCGGAAGATGTGAATGAAAAAGAATGGAAAGAAACTACCACACTTTCAGTGGAAAGTGTGCCAGGGCTTTCGCTTGAAATTAAGCATAATGGTGAAGAAAGAGAAATGATTGCCTACACAGGGCAAGATACTTCGTCAATTAATGATTATCTTACTTTGACACCTGTGCTTCAAATTGGACAAACATTTAACACTATAGCAGTTATGGTTAGTCGTGGAAACACTGAAATTGAGGACGCAAGCGACTATGTTACTGTTGCAGATAATAACAATGGTTCTTATTTGCTAACTTTGGGCTCAAAGGCTGTCGTCGGAGATGTTATAACCTTAAAACTTATTGCAAATGTTAAATATGACAACTACACCATTGAGAAAAGTTACATTGTGAGAATAACTGTTGTTGATGTTGTGATAACAAGTGTGACCATTAGAAACACAGATGTAAACAATAATATTAAACTTACAATTTCCACAACATCTTCCTTAAAGGTTGATGTGAATGGCTACGGACTTAGCAGTGCATTAACGAATGCAGCGAATGCCATTGCAAGAAATATGAGCGAGAAAGGCACTATTCGTTATTGGTATGTGGGAATTAATGGATATGAGAGTTTGACAAATTCTAATGTTGCAAATTACCTTCCTTTTGACCTTGAATACAAGGAACTTGAAAGCGGAGAATCTATTGTTAAGAGTGCCTCTGTCGATTCTGTTTGTTTAGGTGTAAGTAATGCACAAGAAACATTGAACTTCAACACAAAACAACAAATGGTTGTTCTTATTGCTGAATCAGACACTGACTCTATTGATATGAGACTTGCATTTTCATATGTCTATAAAGATGGAGAAATTTTGTTTGTTCCAAACTATGTGACGGACACAACCTATTATATGGAACAGGATTTCACAATCTATGTCACACAAGGTGAGCAGGAAGAAAATCTTATAATCGTGGATTCAGTTGAAAGTTTTAGAGCAATGAGTAAAAACGGCAACTATATTTTGATGTCGAATTTGACATTTGAAAACTATGTTCCAATAAATGCTGAATTTGCATCGTTGGACGGCAACAACAAAATTATTACAATTAATAGTTTCAATTATCAAACAGGACTTGCATCTTCCACAACAACATATTCCATTAATCTTGGATTATTTGATACAGTGTCAAGCGGGACTATAGTTAAAAATGTTATCGTCGCTATGCCTAACAACAAAACAGAAAATAGCACAAGACTTTATGATAGTGCAATGGATTTGACAAATTATAATTCCGTTGTGAATTTTGGTGGAATTGCCGCTGTTAACAATGGAATGATTTCAAACTGTGACGTCATTGCAAGACACACAAACAACACTGAAAAAGGTGATTATGAATCGGCAGTTAATAACTATAACAACACAGTTGGGACTTATAATTATAGTTATTCTTTTGATTACACTCTATATGTTAAAACAAACACTCTAGCGACCGTTAATATTGGCGGACTTGTTGGGGTGAATGGTTCTACTGGAATTATCACGAACTCCAGAGTGGGAAGAGATGAAGTGACTTTGCTTAATGTAAGCACTGCTAATAGTGTTATTGCAAATGAATATTCCTATGAATATACTGCTTCAAGAATGATTATCAGTGTGTATGGAGCAGGAAATGTCGGCGGTTTTGCTGGAACTAATCAGGGTTCTATTTCTTCTAGTTTCGCAAAAAATCTTCAAATTGAAGTGTTTTCAGCAGAAGAAGGGGCAAGAAATATCAAAACTGCGGGCTTTGTTGTTGTTAATAACGGATATATTTACGGCTCTTATGTGGCTGGTTGGGAAGAGGTTGGCACTACTTCAAACTCTTCTGACAACAGAAAACTTGGCGGAGGAATCTTCTCAAACGGAACGATTGCTGGCTTTGTTTATGAAAACTCAAATTATATTGAGGATTGCTATTCGAACATCAATTTGAATGGCTCGTATCTCTTTGCAGCATCAACTGCAAAAGTTATTGCAGACTATGCAAATTCTGCTTCAACTTCTGCTTTCAATCCAACATCAAGCGGATTTGTCTATAAAATGACAGATAGCGCTTATATTTACACGTCATATTCATTAAGTAAAATTTATGGTGCTAGCAATAAGCACACATATTTCGAAGGTAACCTTCAAGAAGGTGGCGAGGCGACAACAGATGAATATCTTGGAACACTTGAAGACTGCTACTATTTGAAAGAGAGCGGAGAAGTTTCAACTTCAACGAGTGATGGCAGAGCGTGGGAGTTGTCGGACAATCCAGTTGTGGACACAAGTGGAACGCAGTCGGCAGGTCTTAACGAATTTGTGAATAAAGATAGTTTCAACAATTTCTGCTTTGACACTTCAGAGGACTCATTTGAAAATATTATTGAAAACAGCACGGGTGGCGTTTGGACGGTTTATACAAACGGACTCGGCGGATACCCTGAACTTATAAGTGCAAATAAGATTGCAATCTCTTGCAGAGTGACAAATCCTCTTGCATCGGAAAATGATCCAACAACAAACATCAATAGTTTCTCTTATGTTGAAAACTATGCGATTGGAACTTCAATAAATCCATATCTAGTTGATGATTTTGAAAGTTACAATGCAATCTTTAAAGATGTTTCAGCACAGGGAAATTTGAGTGACACTGTTTCCTCAAAATTTACTGGAAGCATAAGACTTATTAACAATATTGAATTCCCATCATCTACAAAACAAGCAGTATATTCAACTACTGTCGAATATACTTCACTTGTGAACAACATTTCAATTTTTGATGGCAACTATCTTGCAATGTATAACATCACTTTAGTGGACTCTAACGTGGGCAAAGACTCCTTCGGTTTGTTTAGGGACATTTATAATGCTGGTGTCAAAAATTTGACCTTAGGAATTAACACTGTGACGGCTGCAAATGCAGTTACTGTGGGTGGTTTGGCAGGAATTATTGTGGATAGCAACATTTCAAACATTAAAATTGTGGCTGGTTCATTCACATCACAAATTTTGGGTAAAAATTATGTGGGTGGTTTGGCAGGAATTATTTTGTCAAGCAACTCAGACGAGGCTTATTCAGTTTCAAGAATTAAAACTAACATTTCAGTGAAAGGAGATTCAAGGAATTCTTCATCTGCAATCACCTCTTCATTTGAAATTTGGGACGATATCAAACCAACCTTCACCGCATCAACAACAGGCAATTTGAATCTTGACAATTTGGACACAAATATGAATTATGCTGGTGGAGTTGCAGGAGTTCTTGATTTGAGACAATTAAGCGAACTTGGCGACAATGCAGCGAACACAGAACCTAATATAACAAATATAACTGTTGGGGAAATTGTTCCAAGCTCGTCTTTAGAAACACAAATCTCGTTTTCAAATGCAAAGGTGGAAATCCTTTCGGATTATGCTGGTGGTTTATTCGGTTTTGTGGGAACACAAACCTATTTAGTAAACTCAAGTTTTATTGTGGCAGAGGGAAGCAAATTGACAAGTTATGAAGTGGCTGGCGGTATAACTGCAATAAACTTTGGAACAATCAGTAAAACATCTGTGACTTTTAATAGCGATGATTTAGATGCTTCAAA
>CAYIZE010000001.1:0-55106 GCA_964367785.1 uncultured Christensenella sp. | reverse complement strand
CAGTAAAACATCTGTGACTTTTAATAGCGATGATTTAGATGCTTCAAATTTAAGCATTATATCTTTTGTCTCAGGCGGAGAAAATGCAAGCAGTGTGAACAAAACTCTGTTCTCAGACGGCTCTCCAACTTATATTGGCGGACTTGTGGGAATAAACGCTGGAAGCGAGACATCAGGCTCAGGAAGAATTCTTGATAGTTATAATAGAGTTGATGTTAAAAATGAACTTGCAATTTCTGTGGGTGGAATTGTTGGAGCAAGTTATGTCGGCGAAATTAAAAATGTCTATACAACTGCAAGTTTAATGGCTGACCTTGATAGCACTGAACAAATTTACATCGGCGGAATTATCGGCAGAATTTTTGAAGAAAGCACAGGAGAATATTTCCAAGAAGTTGAAACCAGTGCTTCAGCAAGTGATAGCCAATCCTATCAACTCAATTTGAGTTATGCGGTGGCTCTCAACATTTGGGATACAGATGATTTTGATGACTTGTTTGATTATACTTATCAAAGTGGCGAAAATAACGTCATCGGTGCTTTGTATGGCAAATATGAAAACTCCGGTGAAGTTGAAGGAGAATTGGGAATTGTCAGCGTGAATGATGGAAACTATGTTCAAAATCTCATTTTGGATAGTTTTGATTATGATTGTATTTCAGATGCAGACATCAGCGACGCAAGTTTTGATTTAAGACAACTTGTTACTGTTGATGAAGATGAAACTGAAATAGTTCATTATATTCAACTTTGGGGTGTGAATGAAAATAAAAACTTTGACGATTATTTAAGTAATATTCTTTGTGAAAATGATGGAAATAATTTGATTTATCCAAACAAAGTGCAAGACTTGCTTGGAAACAATTTGAGAAATTCTTCTTTAAGAGACATCTACTTCTCACCAGATAATTGGTTGGAAAGCACTTGGGATTATTCTGATGAAAATCTTTTGCCTTTGCTTAAATATGGTTATGAATCTTCTCTTGTTAGAATTTATACAGCCCAGCAGTTCATTGATGAACTCTCTTCACCTGACACTTTGTCAAAGAAATATATTATTATGAATGACATTGATTTCACAGGGGTTGACCTTTCTGTGTTCACAGAGCCTTTCCGTGGGACGCTATCTGGAAACGCTGTGACCATTGTTGAAAATGGGGAGGAATATTCTAGATATCCTATATTGTTTAACATCACTCTTTCGGGAAGCGACTTGACAAGTGATTTTGCAATATTCCAGACAACTGTGGACGCAACAATTTCCAACCTTAATTTCGTTGTTTCAAGTTATAGTGCAGTTTTCTCTGCGACTGTGAAAACTGAAACAAAGGCATCAATACTTGTTGCAAATGCAATAAACACAACAATAACAGATGTAAATATTTATAGTTCGTTAAATGATGTTGTGTCCGAAGATATTTCTTCAACTTCTCAAGTTTTGAATGGTAAGACTCATTATGTGACAAGAGGTGTGAGGACTAATGAACTCAACAATGTTGATGATTATAGCAATGCATTCTTGCAACTTGCCACATTAAATCCTTTAAGCGAAGTTTCTACTTCAACTTCAGCAAGAGATCTTCACTTTAAATATTTCTTTACCTTCACAAAAGAAGAGACGGTTGGTTCGGTTTTGACATATACTTATGATCTTTCATATGCCACTGACAGTCTAATCACCGAGGGACTAAATGTTATTCCTCGCACATCAATTACAGTGCTTGCGGGCGAATATGTTTCAATAGAAAATAGATTAAATTCAACAGGAATGGTGACAAATGCTTCATGCGTGGGTCAATTTGTTGCTGCGAGTGAAACCTCAATTCTTAACATTGCAAGTTGTAGCACAACTTTAAATACTTCTGTTATCTATTCTTCAGCAACTGCATACAAAACAAAATATGTGGGTGCATTTGTTGGAAATTGTATTGGAAATATGACAAAGATGTTCACATCATCTAATGTTACAATAACGACTAACTATGCTGTTGACTCAACAAACGGCGACTTTGACATTTTCTATGCTGGTGGCGCTGTGGGCAGAATGCAGGGTTCAATGGAGTCAATTTTTGCAGAAGATGTGACAGTTAATGTTGGCACAGCACAAAGAAAACTATTAACCACAAACAGTGGCTCTGGTGGAATATTTGTTGGTGGCTTGGTGGGAGCAGCAGGTGAATATGTGACAGTGGACAGCGGAACAAGAGTGACTGGAAGCATCGAAGGAGTGGAAATTGAAGACCTTGTTATGAACGTTTATGTTCAGGGTAAGGCTTCTATTGCTGGTGTTGTTGGACAAAACAGATATAACATTATCAATTTGACAATAAAACAATCATCAGTAAACTCTTCAAGTGAAACTTTGAATGTTTATCTTGGCAGTAGCGATTCAAACGTTTATGTTGGTGGCGTGCTTGGTGACAACTTGGCAAGTGAACTTAACAACGTCTATACAAATATGAGTATTAACGTTCAGGCTGATTATTGTGAATCACTTTATGTCGGCGGAATTGTGGCTGTTTTAAGTAAGAGTTGCAGTTTTGTGAATGTCATTAACGATGCAGATTATTTGAATGTTTCAAGAGTTAAAACAAATGGAAACTATGCCACAACTATGATTGCTGTGGGTGGAATTACAGGTGGAGTTCAAGGTAGCAATGCTTCAACAATCACACTCAATAAAGTTTTGACCACTATGGACATTGTTTGTGATCAAGAGAAAGTAATGTATGTTGGCGGCGCTGTTGGAAAAGCAGAGACAGTTTCCACTTCAAATGTTATTGTCCTTGGTGACATTACTCTTAATCGTGGTAATGGCTCATTAAGTGGCAGTTATTTCTATACTGATAGCGATAGTGATGAGGACTACTACTATTATATCGGTGGTTTAGTGGGAATGTATTCAAAATACATTTGTGGCGAGATTGACGGCTCAACTTTGGTTGCGTCCACAATAAAGGATTATGCAATTTCACAAAAACTCAACTTAAACATCGGTTCTGTTGTTGGCAGAAAAAACATTAATAATTCAACAACAACTGATGCACTTGTTTCTCATAAAAATAACAAAAAGACATATTATAACGAAAATATTTCGCTTGTTAACTGTGACACATATGTGAATGATGAATTTACAAATGTTTCTCAAAGTGAACTTATGGCAGTTTTCCAAAGTATCTATAAAGATATTATGATAAAATCTGACAACTTTGAAGCCACATATAACAACGAATATTTCTCTAAACTTCACACTTCCTATTTCACAGGAAATGGCGTGACAACGCAGATAAATAATGTTTCTAACTACATTTTAGGAAGCAAGATTAATCCAATCACTTTTGTTGCAAGCACTGTTTTAGCAAACGATTCTTATTATGTTTTGAAAGGTGATATTCAACTTAACACTTCCATAACAACAACTGCAACGGGTTGGATGTTTAATGGGCAGGGTTACTCTGCTGTTGGAACAAATGTCCCACTCTTTTCAACCATAACTGAAAATTCTGCGGTTTGTGCTGTGTTTTCAACGCTTAATTCAAGCAATGCAAACGCAGTGACATCTTACGCTCCAATAGCAAAAGACAATTATGGATTTGTGTTCTCTTGCGGAACTGCTGGAACAATCACTGGAACAGAGGGACTTGCGGGGCTTGTTCACACAAATTATGGTGTGATTAACACAAGTTTTAGTGTTGCAACAATAACTGCTTCGTCTGGAGCAGGAATAGTTCTTTACAATGGTAAAGTTAATTCAGATAAACTGGGAAATATCTATAACACATACTTCACAGGAGAGGTTAGGAGCGTTGCAGGTGGAGGTTCAGACAGTTATTTCTCTGGCTTCACTGCATTCAGTAAATTTGGCACAATATCAAACTGCTACACTATGGCAGATGTTGATGCTGAGAACAAAAAGATTGCTCCAATAGCATATTTGGAAGAAGGAGACACAAGCGAAAATATATATAGGACATATTATGACTATTTGCCTGCTTCATTTGGAGCAACTCAAGAGGGAGTGAATGCAAATGTGCTTCTATTATCTAACGAAAACATTGATTGTATTCAAAGCAAAGGTTTCTATGTCTATTCATATTCTTTGTCGGGCGAAAGAACAGACACAAGTTATGTTGATGTGAATTCTATGTTCTCATCGCATTGGATAATTCCAAACGAAGATACTTCATCTTCATCAACTTCAACCGATTCAGAACTTATTTCACTTTTCAAAAAGAGTGAAAAATACACATCAAATACTTCAGAGACTTTGAAAGTTGATTCAACTTGGTTTAACTACGCTTATGTGACGAAGAACTATAAGAATGTTATCCTCGCAAGCGAACTTGATGATTATTTTGATATGATTTACACAGGCAACGGACTTGCAGATAGCACAAATGAAAACGAGATAACAAATAGTTTTGTTGATATGCCTTATATGATTAAGCATTCTGGTATGCTTGAAATGTATATTCTTATTAACTATTTGAAAAATTCCCCTGAATATAAATATTATATATTCACAAAAGATATCAATTTTGAAAAATATTCTGGGGATATGTATTGGTCTAAACATCTGGACGAAAAAGCAGCATATTTTGTGGGCGACTTAGACGGAAATGAAAAAGTTGTTTATAATATGTATTCTTCAAACGGACTTTTAAGAGCACTTCCAAACCTTGAGAATGTGAATTCTGGAACAAACACAATAAACACTGCTGTCCATGACATCACTTTCACGGCAAGTTATGCTCAGACGGGACTTGTTGCTGGATATATGGGCAACGGAGTTTTGAGCGGAATAGATGTCGACTCAAGCATAAGCACTATTGGTGGAAATAGTTATATTTATAATGGTGACTTATCAAATATTGTCCAAACAGGAACATTTACTGACGGTCTTTTCACAGATAAAGAGAGAATTTCATCAGTGCTTGTCAACTTCACAAATTCAAATGACAAAACAATCAGGAGAAGCGTTTCGGGAAGCGAAGTTGCTTTTGCGGGTGGCTTGATTGGTTATATGGAAGGTGGTGAAATTTCCACAACTGCTGTGATAAATGAAGGTGTAACAACATATGTTGGCGCAGAATATATGGGCTTGTTTGTTATGGTTAATGACAGAATATATTCAGATGAGAGTTATGCTGGCGGACTTGTTGGTGTTATGGTTGGTGGCAAAATTTATGGAACGGAAAGTGAATCATTTAAAGTTCAAGGAATTTCTGTCTATTCATGCCTTGACAACGGTATATTAACAGATGAAAATAACGAGGCTATTAGTAGACCTGTTTCCAGTTCACACATTGGTGGTGTGGTGGGACTCCTTTCAACATACATAAAAATTGCAGGTGAATTGTCATACATTACTGTGGCTTCCGTCACAGACGGCTCTTCAGTTGGTCTTTATGGTTTCTACACAATAGGTGGATTAGTGGGTTATAATGAAGGTGGAAAAATCACAAATTGCGTGTATGATGCTAAAGATGGCATCAATGTTGCGGGAGTTCTTGTTAGTAAGAATGAATTTGGAAAAGCGACTATAACTAATAATTCTGTTTATGAAAATGAAGCAATGAAAAATTTGATTGCTAATGAAATTTACATCGGTGGAATTGCGGGCAAGTTTAAATCGGGACTTATTGAAGATTGCTCCTATGGAAAGAATGCAAACTTTGAAGTTGTTGTGCTTTATCTTGGTGGTTATCACTCAGTTATTTTCGGCGGAATTGTTGGAGATCTCTATCAATCTTCAAACAACACTGCAACAATTAATAATTGCTATTCAGCAGGACGTGCAACAGTTAGATCGGTTAAAACGAGCATTGTTGGCGGAATAGTTGGACGTATGCGTGGTGGGATATTGACAAATTGTAACACTGGTTATTATTTAGACAGTAATGGCAACTTGGTGGAAAGTCAAGATTCAAAATTTGTTTCTAGCGTCTATTTCAATTTAGACCACATTTCTTGGATTCTTCCAGGATTAGTTGAAAATTGGGAAGAGGGAATTTCAAATTTTGAAGACCTTTGGAATAGTTATTGGAAAAATAAAAATTGGTTGTCTGGAACTTTAACATATTATCCAAAAGACTTGAATATAGATGCAAACTATTCTGATTTGCCTAGCAATGGTCAAACAACAGGATATACTAGTAAATCAATCGGAGGAACTTTTAGTTCTTATGGATATAGTGTTACTGGCGGAATTGTTGGTAAGATGCAATATGGCACACTCAATGGTTCAGGTGCAACCGAAGGAGAATACACCATTTTCAATAATGCAAGCATTGAAGCAAATAGTTCTGCTGGCGGAATTGTCGGCGAAGTGATTGTCACACAAACTGATGGTTCAAAAAAGGTTAACATTATCAATGTTAAGAACACAGGAGATGTCAAATCTTTGTCCACTTTTGATCTTAGAGCAGATGTTGATGCACATTCAACAATTTATGCTGGTTATGATTCAAGTTATGTGAAAGAGTCAACAACTTTAGTTGATATGCTCCTTAAAGCAGACTTCTATATTACTTTGAAAGAATCGAAAGCGGGCGGAATTGTTGGATATGTGTATAGTTCAATTTCGTCAAGTGTTAGCGGTGCAGTTGTGACAATTAAGGATTGCGTCACAGATGCAGATATTATTGGCTGTATTTTGTCAACATTTGTTGGAGGTATTGTGGGGCTTTCTGCTGATGCAACTTTAAATGAACATATTTTAATTAGTAATTGTGAAGCATCTGCTTCATTCCTAGGATATCCACTAAATTCTTTTGCTGGTGGAATTGTGGGATATTCAAATTACACAAAAATAATTAATTGCGAAACTGGAAGTTGGTCTGCAATCTCTATCATTAGTGGAAACAACAGAACAACTTTAACAGAAAAACTTGAAGAATATATGGGAAATTCAGATGAAGATGAAGTTGCAAAGTCAGTAATTGATTTATTCACTGCCGCTGAAACATTCCTTAGCACTCCATACATCTTTGGTGGAATTGTGGGATATCTTCAAAACGGCTTGGTTCAAGATTGTAACACTAATGTGGGGCTTATGATGGCGTCTCGTGTGGCTGGCGGAATGATTGGTGTGATGGCTGGTGGAGTTCTTAAATCCACAAAAATTATGATTAATCAAAGCGCTGTATATGCTCTATCGGGCATCGCAGGAGGTATCGTTGGCTTAATGCGTGGAGGTGCAATAAGCACTGAAATTAGTCTTCAAAACGCTAACGTCATCTCAGAATTTGTTGGAATGCTTAAAGAAATTATTTTTGATGGCGGAACAATCGATGATTACCTTTTGGAAAACAATAATGGAATTATAATCAACTCTGTCACTGGAATTATTCTTGGATATTCGTCTGGTGGAATTATTGGTTATTATGAACATATGGATACAGTTAAATATGATAAAATTATTAATGAAGATCCTGAACTTGCAGGAGTGATTAATTTAGGCACGGCAGCCTCTGGCGTGGGAATGCTTTTTGCAGCAAACAAGGTTGCTGAAAGCAGTGGTGGAAGCATAGTAGAAGATGTAAACTGGCTCACTAAACTTGGAAAATGGGTTAGCAACACAGTTGATAAATATCTTGGTGAATGGAGTATTGCAATTAAAATTGACGGTGAGGAAGTCCTTGGGTTATCCACAAGCTTTTTGGAATGCTTCTCCATTAATATGAATAATTTGTTCACTTTCGCTTTAAGTTGGTTAGATATTAGAACAGCGGGTTATGGCATAAATGAATATTTGTCTAATGTAACTATACCTAATTATAAATGGACAGCAGATGATGGACTTTGCTATCCAACAACTCCAGAACAAATGGCAAGTGACAATTTTGTGCTAGATGAAATGGACTTTAAAACAACTATTGGACAAGGTGCTTGTGGTGGTATCATTGGAATTGTTAAAACAACTCAACATTTAACACTTAATGCAGTGATAAGTTATGCTGTGACGCTTACTTCAAGCGGGATTACAGCACAAAGTCTCTTTACTTTGTCAACTGGAAGAATTTCTTCTGCAGGAACTGCCGGTGGATTGGTTGGGGCTTGTCTTAAAGGAGATCCTAACAATTATAATGGAGAGGAGCAACTAGTTATTTCCTTTGCATTTAACTTCACTCCTGTCCTCGGCAGAGAAAATGCTGGCGGAATTCTTGGCTATGCAGAACAATCAACATTTATTTATTCCGGCAGTGAAGAAAGTATTGGAAGTTATCTTAATGGAGCTATTCTATCAGAGGGATACGTCCGTGGCTGGGTGGCAAACTATGGCACTGTGAATGCAGTTGGTAATGCTGGCGGAATTATCGGACGTTCTGTTGGTGCTAATCTTAACACAAAAGCAGTCGAAAATCTCTACGCTCCTCATCTAGTAGAGATTGTTGGGTCTGCTGGCAAATTTGCATCTGATGCAATTCTTGCAAGTGAAATAAGTCAAGACAACACATCTCTTTGCCCATACATTGTTAGTTCGGGAAGTATTTCTGGAGCAAAGAGATCGGGTGGAATTGTTGGATATGCAACAGATAATACAGGTATGTATTTCTGTAAAGCAACACTTAGCCCTCTTTCGATATTAACAGCTCAAGGTTTTGCTTGGGGAGATTTACTCAGCACTATGTCTATTGCAGGATCGTCATTTTCAGGCGGACTTGTGGGTGAAATGGACAATAATGGAGTTATTTCAGGCACTTGTTATGTTGGCAGTCAAAATGAATTTTTCCTAAATTCGTTTTTTAAAGTGACAATTTATGGCTTTGCAGAATCTGGTGCAGACAATGTGAGTTGTGCTGGTGGAATTGCCGGGAAAGTTAGTTCAAATGCTCAAATTGGTGGAAATATTGGACTTCCATCATTAAATACAATTTATTATGTTTATGTTGGAGATAACGTTTTCTTTGGAGCAAGTTCAACTGCAACTTCAACACTTCAATCTTTCCATCCTGCCTATGTGGGAGGTTCTATTGGGCTTGTGGAAAATGACTTGCCTGATGAATATTATGTCGAGATTGCATGCACTGTTTCAGGTGGAGAACTTGCAGTGGGCGGTTGGTTTGGCAAGGTTGATTTAGGAAAGGGAAACACACTTGATCTATCTAAAATAGTTAATGGATTAGCAGTTAAAACGTCAACAAATGCATCACTTATTGTGAAAGGCACAAAAACTACTTTGTCTGACAGTCTTATTGAATCTTTATCCATTACTGTTGAAGGCTCAACTGTAAGTGTGTTTGATAAAGCATCTGCTGTTGGCGGTGTCGTGGGTTATTTAAAATCTGGCACACTCACAGGAGTGAGAGTAATTCATAGTGTTAGTGGTGAAACAGGCAATATCGTTGGCGGTGTTGTGGGTAAACTTGGGAAGGATGGAACTATCTCTGGAGTTTCTGTCGAACCAGAACAATCTGAATATACCACGCTTATTAGTGGCTCAAAAGTGACAAATAAAACAGTGGCAAATAATGGTTTGGCTTTGGGCGGATTAGTTGGTTATATGGATGGCGGATATATCTTAAGTTCTTATGTTAATAATGTTATTTTGTCGGGTGCAAAATACGTCGGCGGTGTCGTGGGTTATATGAAATCAGGCACGATTGGAAGCAGTTCGTTAGTTGTGGAAGGTGGCGAAGTCGGCACAGCAACATACGGCGGTGGTGTCGTGGGCTATCTGGAAGGAACGGATTGCATTTTTGAAAGAGTTATAAGCAAAGGTGTGAATGTCACAGAGCAAGCAAAAGCGGTCATCACAGAAGGTGCTGATACTGCAGGTGGTTTTGTGGGATATATGAATGGCGGAACATTTAATTTTAACCTATCTGAATCTTCCGGAATGTATTTCTATTATTATGATTTAAACATTGTGAAAGGAAAATACGTCGCAGGCGGACTTGTTGGAGAAATGGCTGGTGGCTTAATTGAAAATGGAGACGTTTCGGATATAATTATTGCAACAGGCACAGAGAGTAATGGTGATAATATCATTGCACTTGGAGGTTTGGTGGGCAAAATGACAGGTGGAGTTATTAATGGAGGAATTGTTCCAACAACTCTTTCAGGCAATAATATTGGTGGAATTGTTGGTTGGATGACTAGTCGTGAAACAACTGATTCGAATGGAGCAGATATAACAACTACTGGCACAATAAATGGTGGCACAGTGGGAGTTATCATTGCAACTGGCGACAATTCATATGCAGGCGGATATGTTGGAAGAATGGACGCTGGAACAATTAATAGTGCAAGCAAGACTGAAAATTCACGGGTTGCAAACAATATTAATTCTAATAGTGTTAGCCTTGGTGGTGTTGTGGGAATTTTGACTGGCGGGACAATTAATTCAGCTGTAGACCCAGTTTCAGTAATCGCTTCAGGTTCTCTTGATTCAGTTTATGGTGGCGGAGTTGTTGGTGAATTGACTGTGTCATCGGAAAGTGATTTAGATGATGAAAATAGAAATTTATATAATTTCGAAATAGCAGAGTTACAGACAAATGTTAGTGGTGTATATTATGGTGGCGGATTAATTGGAAAAGCATCAGACGGAATTATCTCTTCTGTGGCAAAATCTGGGAGCGTTGTGACTGCAAAATATGCAGGAGGCGTAATTGGCTATGTTAATGGTGCAGAAAAACAGAGCGTTATTATTAATGTTTCTGAAATTAAAAACATTACACTTAATGGAACGACGGCAGTTGGTGGAGTAATTGGTTTTGCGAAGGATAGCCAAGTTGTTTTAAATAAATCAGCAATTTCTGTTAATGGTGTATTAACTGCAACAGATAGCCAAAACTATATTGGTGGTCTTGTTGGTGTTAGTGTGAACACAAGAATTGGACCTTTTGGATATGATGAGGAAAACGAAGATGTGCCAAATACAAACATAAATTTGGACACAATCTCCACGACAGTTAGTTTAAAAGATTTGACTATAACTACAAATGCTGGATCTATAATTGGAGGGGTAGTTGGTCAAATGCAAGGAGGTTCTGTCTTTGCTATTAAACTTGGAGAAAGCACAGACGCTTCTTTGAGTATTAGTGATGAGATCTTTATGTTTGGTGGAATTGTCGGATACAACACCTCTTTCGGCACAGGTAGTGACGAAAAGTCAGGAATAATTTATGGATGCGAAAACAAATTTGAAATTTTGTTAAATTCAACTGCAGACAATGCTGTCCTTGGTGGAATTTGTGGTTTCAATGATAGTTACATCTATAATAGCAAAAACTCAGCAAGTATTACATCAGACTTTGATGGCATTGGTGGAATTGCTGGCAAAAATCTTGGTTCAATTTTCTATTGCACAAACGGCACATCAAGTGGCGAACAGATTACACTCACTGCTTCAAACAAGAGTATGCTGGGTGGTATTGTTGGAATTAGTGCAGATGAAGGCAAAGTTACAACTGATTGCACAAATTCAGCAACATTAAGTTTGGGCGGACATAGTAGTTCTTTATATATTGACAGCAGTTCTTGGGAAAGCAGTCCAAGTTTGAATTATATTAACTTGATGACGGGCGATACCACAGAATATGATAGTCCAACTGAATTCTCTAATGTATATTCTGGAGCAGTTGGAGGAATTGCAGGAAAAATAAGTGGCACATCATATGTCTCCGGCACAAACACTGGAATAATTTCTGGTTACTATTATTATGGTTTCAACGAAACTCAACAATCGACTGTTCACTTTAGTGATAGTGATGAATTAGTTAACACTTATGAAATTGTTGATAGAAGAGGAAACATTGCTGGCTTAAACGAAAATTCTGAAGAGGACGGAGCGAAAGCCATTAATGAAGCGGTTGAATTTGGAACTCTTGGCACTTGGACGACTGATGTCGGAGGCGCTGCTGTTAAAGTAGTTTCTTGGGCTGACAGACAAGATGAACTTGAAGGTGATTCAAAAGAAGCTCAGGTGGGTTATGTGATTGAAGTTGCTGTTACAACCACTGGATGTGTTCCAACTTATGATACGGAAGGACAGATAACAGGTTATGAATACAACAGTATAAGTAACTTACCAACCTATTATAATCTTATGGCCGTAGCTAACAGTTCAACTAGTTTGAATGGTTGGGAGAGTGTTAAATCAAATTATGAAGCCATACAAAGTTCAGCTTCAATCATACAAGACATAGCCTCTTTGGGTCTTTCTGCTTCATCAGGCACATTGATTTATTTAGGAGAACAAGCCGCCTTATATTCTAACAAAATTGTTTCTTTAGAAGTTCAAGGGGCAAGTGTTGGTTCTTCAAATTCTGTGAGTTATTCACCTCCTGCTGGGGACGGCATTACAAAAATTGAAACAACTTTTAAAGTTTATAAAGTTATTACATCTTATTATGACGGAAAATATGAAACAAGTGCTATTCAAGATTGTGGTGGAGATGTCAGTTTTGCAAGAAATATTTATACAAAACTTAATTATATGACTGATTTGTCTTCAAAATCAATTATCTTGGAAAAACTTTATGAACTTGATAATGTTACAACAAGCGAAGATGTTGGAAACTTTGAATGGGATAAAGGCTTTGTTCCAATGGGAGTATTATTCTTATATAATGTGAATGCTATATAAATATAACTGGTCTTATTTCTGAAAAACGGGCGAGGGTGGACGCCCTAAAAAATGGTGGTGAAAAAAGAGAAAAATTTTGACAAATTTTAGAGTATTTTGATAGTTTTTATTGAAAGATTTTGATAAGATAGATGAATAGACTGGATTGATTTTAATAATGGGAAAGGAAAACGACAAAAAGGGAAATATGAAAAGAGTTTTTTACGGATTTATATTAATATTTTTACTCTCATGCTGTTTTTCTTTGGTCGGTTGTGATTCTCGTTATGGCAACCTTGTTATGACGTCGCAACTTAATTTTTCTCAGGAAAACACGATTTCTCTTGATAATGGTGCACAACGTGTGACCACTTCAACTGGCACTTTTGATATAAATGTTGATGGAAGTTACACTTTCTACATTGAGGATTCAAGTTCAACTTCTGCAAGTCTTGATGTCCTTTTCGAAAATGTGCCAAATGATTTTAGATATGGCGCACGTTTTAACATTTCAAACGCAGTTGTCAATGTTAATGACAACCTTGAATATATTGACGGTGGAATTAGAACAAGAATAACTGCAACTTCTGTTGGACAAGCCGATGTTAATGTTATAAGTCTTGAAGGTGGCAAAACTTCCACCATTAAAGTTTTTGTCAAGCAAGTTGCTGAAAGCATTAGTTTTAAAAATAGTAATCTTGCAATCACAAATGAGAAAAATTCAACTGTCAGTTTTGCGGAGCAAGTAATTTGCGACCCACTTTTTTCATCAATAGGCGACAATTCAATCACATATGAATTTGGACAAATAGTTAGTGGAGAATTTGTTAAATATAGCGATAGTGAACTTGTGGGGTTTGGGCTGAGTTTTAATGCTGTTTCAAAAAATTTAACAGTCATTGCAAACAGAACAACATTGGAAAGTCTTGTGGTGACGGCTGTGTATGATAATCCTTTAAAAGAGGATCTTATTGCGACAACTGTTCTGCAAGTTTTACCTGAAATTGATGAATTTGAAATCTTCTCTGGTTTGCAGAAAACTGATGCTGTTGAAGAAAATAAAATTTTAGATAGTGAAACACAAGAGTTTGCTGTCAATTTTAATAATCTCAATTATGCAGATATAATTTTAAAAGTTAAATCAAAAGGAGTTTTGGTGTCTTTTTCTTTTTTGAAAGACGCTTTGTCTCCTTTTGACATAACTGCTCAGCCGGTTGAAAATGACGTGGAATATTTGAATGAAGACCTAACCTATTCTTATGTTAGTTATGAAGATGCAACTTATACTTTAATCTACTTAAGACTTACAGCATCTAAAACTATAACAACGGTAAACGCTTCCTATCCAAATGGAACTTTCACATTGCAGTTCACTTGTGATTATGCAGATTACGAAGTGGACGGGTTTCCACTATCTCACAATTATGTCTCAAAATGTTTTAATCTCATCAAAAATTTCTCCATAAACAACATAGAAATGGAAAGTATCTCTGCGGGAGATGAAACTGCATATGATGATTATGCTTATGAAGAAAAATTATATATGGACACCGATAATTCTTTACTTGGCACATCTTTTGAAATTGGGGTGTCAAATCCTACTACAGTTCTCAATGAAGATGCCAAATTTATTTTAGAGTTTTATAATTCTGCCTTAGAGGCTCTTGTTTCACCTTTGGACATTTTGTCCATTTCATATAAGACCAATCTTCAAACAAGACAACTAACAAAAGAAATTTTGTCAGAAGGCATTGAATTTGACATTAATACAAAATTATATATTAAACTTAATTCCACAGGGGGTGTTACTTTCACTGCTGGACAGGTTTATTATGTGGTTTTGCGGGCAGTCTACCCAAACACAACAGAGCAAGCCGTTGCGACAATAGAGTTGACCGTTGCACAGGGAATAAGGGAAATAAGCAGTTTAGATTATTCCTATTTGTATTATGAAGTTGATGGTTCAGGCGAATATGTGCTGGACGAATATAACGAAAAAAATGTGCTTGAACAAATCGGGAACATCACTTTCACAAACTATAATGCAAATAGCGACTTAAATTTAGACTTAGAAAACAATTTTAATTCCTACATATCTTTTAACTGTCTGCCAGAAGACTCCTCGCTGGAAAATTTGATTATAACAAGTCAAAACACAAAAATTCTTACAATCGAGAAAAAAGCGGACAACAGATACTTAATCACAACAAAAAGCATTGGTTCGACTTACATTGAGATAACGGCTTCAAATTTAACACAAAAATATGTTTTGAAAGTGAACATTTATAAGCCGATCACAAATATGGTGATAGGTTTGACTGACACATCTATTGAAATGGGTGTCGGGAAATTTGAACAAGATGCAAATGGCAACTTACTAAGCGCAACCGTCAAAAATAATAGAAATATTTCATTTAATTTAACAATTTTGCCAAGCAAAGTTAGTCAATATTCCATCTCATATGTTGTGACAAGAAATGACGCAAACTTATCAGTTCAGATTGGCACTTATTCAAAAGATGCAAACGGAAATGTCACAGGAACTTCAATAAACGAAAAATTTATTATTGAAGATTTGGGCAGGTTTAGGATTGACTTAGTAAACAGAACTTTTATTTTCTCGAACACTCAAAATATGGATTATACATACACAATAACTGTAACACTGACAAATATAAATGGAGTTATGAAGCAAAGTGAATTTGTTCTTTCAAGTTATGTTTGTGTGGAGACAATGTCAATTTCTCTTCCAGTGACGACAGTTTATGACCCAAGCACCCTAAGTTATCAAAGTAAAATTCAAACTATTGATGATATGGAACTAAACTCAAATTCTATCCCAACAAATGACGATAGTATTTTTGGAGTGTCGGTGAATGCTTTTTCAAAAGACGGCGGAACTCCTTCTTATTCCTTTTTAGAAAACGGAAGAATTATTTTCCTAATTAATGGCGTTAAAGACAGCGAATATTATGCTTCTTCAGGCATTTTGAGTAGTAGTTATTCTGTTCAAACAAGTTTTGCGACTCTGCTTTCAAGCACTGCGTGGAATGGGTATTTTTGGTTTAAACTGAATGAAAACTATGATTTTTCAACCGTAAAGACTATTGTTGTGAACGCATTAATCAAAGAACTTGATTATTTCCTTTCTCGTGACAAAAACATTTCAGTTTCAAAGGCGCTCACTTCATCATCAATTTTAGTGAACTATGACAGTGTGAGCGAAAATAACTACGAGTTGAATTTTAAAAAGGGATTAACGAGCGAAAAAGAAATCACTTTGCAGTTGCAGAAAAATACTTCTTATAATAAAAATCTTTTATATCTAATCTTAAACGAAAAAGAAGTGAATGGAACAAAATATCTTGTCTTGCCTGAAGAGGGCTATGGGCTTATCAATGTCCAAATTAATAGCACAGGAATTGAGGCACAATATAAAATGAGCATAAATGTCAACTCTTCTGACCTCTCCACTGCCTATATCATTGTTATTCCACAAGACAAAATTCTTTCAAGTACGGAGAATGAAACATGTAATGAATTTTCCTATCTTTCCATTTCGCTTTCAAGTGACACTTTTGAAGAGGGAATGTATTATGTTTTAGAAGAAGGCGAATATATTTCTGCCGAAGAATATGATGAAAATGCTGATTATTTTGTGAAAATTAAATCTAACATTTCGAGTGTTCTTTCGATTTGGCAAGGCACTTTGGTTTTTAAAATTACAGTGTCAAACGGCGAGGACACTGCTTATTATATTTCCACATTAGAGGAATTAAAACAAATTTGTGCAAACGAGGAATCAAGCACAAAAAATTATATATTAACAAAAGACATCTCTGCTTCTTCATCTGGAAATTTTGAGACTCTCGGGTCAAACTTCTATGAAGCCGATGTTAGCGGGGAACTTGCAGATGATGATTATTACTTGTTAAATTTTGGGGTCTATACTTTGGCTGATTTGTCGGGTGATTTTGACAAAACATTGACATATTATAGAACAGGTTTCCATGGCACTCTTTCGGGAGAACATGTGGTTACAGGTATTCAAAATGAAATGCTGAATAAATCTTATTATGGAATAACAAACATTACATATACTGCAAGCACGACTGCAGACTCTTTTTCCGTGATTGCAAAACTTGGGAAAAGTGGAAAAATTGAAAATTTGAGTGTTAAATATTCCTCTTATCAACCTTCATTTGCACAGTCCATCGAATCTTTCACTTTTGGAGGAATTGTTGCCGTTAATTATGGCACAATAGAGAATGTGAAAGTGAGTTTTTCAAATGTATATTTTGGAGCTAATAAAGCCCTGACTTTTGGCGGAATTGTCGGTAAAAACTTTGGCACAATAACACAAAGCGAGAATAATCTTTCAGGAGTGAAAGGAAGTATAAATATAACTCTTTCCAGCAATGATTATGACTATAACATTGGTGGAATGGTGGGTGAGAATTACTCAATTTTAAGTGGAAAATATAGTTTAAATCAAACATTAAATTACACTTTTAACGACGCTGGCTTTGACTCTTCACTTATTATGAATATCATAAGTGGCAACGTCTTGACTAGAACAAATATTGGCGGTGTGGCAGGTCTTAACTCTGGCAAGATTTCAAACATATCGGTGCAGGGAAAGATTATCGCCACAAATTGCGACAATGTTGGTGGCTTGGTGGGCAAACTCACTTATGATGAAAATTATAACGGGGTGAAAGACGTTGAGGAAAACGGCACAACGGTTCAAAAAACATTCTATTCTTTGAGCAATTCCTATTCCATTATTATCATCACTGCAAACGATTATGTTGGAGGTGCAGTTGGAAGAATTGAAGGACAAAGCGCAGAGTCTATGGTCTATTTGTATAATATTAGTGCTGAAAACTACTCTGCAAACAACACGACAAGAACTTTAGTGACTGCAAACAATGTTGTGGGTGGTTTGATAGGTTATGCCAAATTTTTAAACTTAAATTATAGTTATTTTATCAGTTATTTTAATTGCTCGGCTGTTACAACAAATGTTACCCAAAATTACAACTATGATATTGTTGGCAATCAGCAAGTGGCAGGCTTAATTGGAGAATTTGAAAACACAGACATTCATGAGTGTGCAACAAATTTAAACATCAAAGCACAATCGAATGCTTCTCTTTTCGTGGTGCAAACAGTCATTGATTGCACTGTGACAAATGCCTTTGCAATAGGCTCATTATATGTAATTTCTAGCGGAGATTTCACTCTTGGTTTTGGTGGATTGGTGAATGGGTTTTCTTACTCTTGCGTTTATAATGTCATTAATTTGACAACAAAATATACTTGCCTTAATGTTGAGAGCGGAATTCTCAGCCCAGCTGAAATCATTTCAACATTCAATGCTGAAAACTATGATGACATGTGGAATATTGACAACACAAATAACATTAATTCAGGTTTGCCATATCTTCAAATTCTAGAAGAGGGGACAGGTGTTCAGCAAGCAATGTTTGCCTCGTCTTCAATAAACATTGTGGCGATTGTGAAAGATAACATTTCAATTACGCTTGATGGATATATAAAGAATGATGAAAATTCTCTTGTAATTTTCCTTAATAGTGATGAATATGGAAAATATAAATCGGCAGACATTGCCTCTTTAAATAAAATTAATATTAATGATTTGATGGACATTATTGTCTATCCTCAAACAAGTAAAACTTCAAGAATTCAGGTTTATTCAAACAATGGAAAAGTTGTGACTTTTGACGATAATGGTTTGATGACTATTGTGGGAGAGGGTAGTGCAAAGATTATTCTGAGTTCAAAGTTAAATTCCAATTTTTATAAAGAAATTTATGTCTATGTCATTCTTGGCTTTTCAGACATAGAGATATATGCAAATGTTGGACTCACTTCCTCGCTTGATGGAGCAGAGATTGAACTTCTAACGTTAAGTAGTCAAAATTTGTATGTTGAGACTTTTTACGATGTTACTTTGGGAGAAAATGAAATATATAACCTCACAAGCACGCAAGACATTGGTGTTCGTTTTGTTGTGACAGAGGCTGACTTAGAGTTGCTCATCGGAGAGACAACCGATCAAACAAATTCTATTAACAGTATTTTTCAAATTGGGAATAATAGTTGGAGATATGATCAAGAGGAACATATTTATTATGTCGACATTAATCCAAATGGTCTCTTTTTGATTATGCCTCTTGAAGCAATGCAAGAGAATAAAAGTTTGAATATATCATTTTATCCATACATCACCCCAACATTTGATTCAGCAATTTCAACAATTTTCTTTAATGAATATTCTGGCAATTTCACTCTTTCCATTGTCAAGGGTGCGACAAGTTTGGTGTTTGAAAACAATATAAGCAAGATTGAAATGAATCAATTACAAGTGGCAGTTATTGATGTGACAATTTTCACTGATTATAGCGATGACGTCATTATTGATAATTTTGACCAAATTGAACAGGAAAATGGGAATTTTGGTTCAACAATCGGTGGATACACATACACATACGACCAAGATACAGGGATTGTGGAAAGCATTTCAATGACCTATACAATTTGGTATAAAGACAAAACTAATGCAATCGACGGCAATATCAATTTTAACCTCGTCTTCTTTGCATCTTCAAATTCATCTCTCACAAAAACTCTTAACCTCACTATAACAAGTTTTTCTGCTTTGGATAGTGTTGGTTTGTCTATCTATGATGAATTAGACAATTTCCCACAAGAGTCAAACAAGAATAATGTTATATATAATGGTGAAACAGGATTGCTTTCTGTGGAAGTATACCCATATTTTGCAAAATTTAACACTCTTCAAATATCCTATGCCACAACTTCTTCTTCCTCGCTTTCAATTATGCAAATAAGTTATGATGCATCGGCTTCATCTGGCGTCAAATGGAGTTCTTATGAAGATTCAGGAGCAGTAATTCAAAACGACGGCTCTCTTATTGTGCAGAAAATAAGTGGGCAAGACACCTATAAGATAAACACAGATAATAAATATTCATATAGTAAATCATATTTCTTTTCTTTGATAGTGGGCAGTGGAACAACCAATGGCTCGCAGTTTGTTGTGACTGTGAAAGTGCTAAATTCTAACAAAGAAGTTATCAGCACAAATGAAATTTCTATAATAACACTTGCTCAGCCTGTTATATCTCTTTCTTTCGACGAAAGTTTGAAGGGAACTGACGGAAAATACTATTTACCATATAACACTTTAAATGAACTTGATGTTAATTTAGTCAACTTTTCTGGCAAAGTAAATTGGCAGATTGAGAGTGTGACAAATTATGTCTTTACTCCTGATGTGGAAGAGATCCTTATGCCTGTGCTTCAAAATGGTAAATATTACTTGACGACTTTAAGATATAATAGTGATAGCGAAGATGTGCATGACCCATATATAATTGGTAATGAATTTATTCTTACAGCACAGGTTGATGACGGACAGAATATCTACAACTACACTTTAAACTTTGTTATAACTTTGTTTACTGTGACTAATATTGAAGTGCAAGATGTCACCGATGGCACTTTAACCTTGCAAACTTCTACAACAACACCACTTCAAGTGAATGTTGAGGCAAGTTATGATAGTGCAATCACTTCAAGTTCTAACAACTGGTATACATCGTGGTATGAAAATAATGGAGACAATTCTTCCGACAAACTCTATCAAAACATTGTTGCGTCGGGTTATGATGTTGAAGAACTTTTCCAAAATTATATAACAAAATTAAAAGAAAAAATTGCACAAGCAAAATATAACCCATCTTCATCATTAATTTCAGGTGTATTCTCATATGTTTCGGAAAGTGACATTCAGACAAACTTAACAGCAAACACAACATATAACGATGATATTTTCCGTGTGGAGAATTATAAAGAATTCTTTGCATTGGTTGGGCTGAGAATAAATAAATCTTCCTCTTTAAGATATAATGTCAAACTCTCTTATTATGGACCAGCCTCAGTTGGAACAGGAATGCCAAACGTTGAGAATTATAATAGTGAAATTTCATCAAACTATAAACACACATTTAGTTTTATTGATGATTTTAATTTGATTTTTGTGTTTAAAACAGAACTTATCAATTATATTCCAATCTCAAATTCAGAAGATTTTATGAATATGCAAGAGGGATATGATTACCGACTTGTTAGTGACATTGAACTTTCAAATTACACACCTTTTTCTGCAAATTTCTCCTCTTTTGACGGAAATAACCACACCATATATATTTCAAGTTTTAGTTATTCAAGCAACACCACGCAGGCGTGTAACTTAGGTTTGTTTAGTGAAGTTTCAAAAGATACTATAATCATAAACACCACCGTCTTATACACAAACAAAGTTCAAGTAGTTGAGGGTGAACTTATTCCAAGTTCAGTCCCACTTCAAATTAATTTCTATCAAACCCAAACGGTTGTCTTTGGAGGAATAACTTGTGTTAATAACGGAGTTTTGTCAAATTGCAAAGTGACGGGAGGAATTAGTATCGATTTGGATATTGATTCGACAAGCGACGACTCAACTTCTGTTGAAACAGAGAAAAATGGCGGACTTGTCGCCACAAATTCTTCCACGGGATATATCACAAATTCAAAGGTTGAGAATTTCTCTCTTATTTGCTATGGGCAGACAGGTGGATTTGTGTGTAATAATTCAGGAAAAATTGTTGCATCTTCTTTTGATGAAAGTTCAGTAGGCAACTTGTCGAGCGATAATATGGGGGGCTTCGCTTATTCAAACTCCTCTTTGGGGAGCATTTACGAATGCTATTCGCAGGGTGTTAGAAGTGATTCTGACAGAGATATAAGAAACACTGGCAATGGACTTGCTTCCTATGGCGGAGACATTGGTGGATTTATCTACACTAACAGCGGAACTATCAGTGATTGTTATTCAAACATAAAAACATCTTCTTCTAGTTCTATGGCAGGATTTTTCTATGTTGACCTTGCGAGTAGCGTCATTTCAAGATGCTATTCAATAAGTTATAAAAATCCAAACGATAACAACACCACGGCATTCCCATTTGCAGGGCCACTTTCCTCGTCGTTTGAGCCAAGGATTGAAGTGAAAGGAACACTCAATAATTGCTTCTATCTTACAAGTTCAGAAACATGGAGAGAAACAGGATTTTATATTGAAGATAGCAATAAATTGTCTGACACACCAGACAATAAAAAAGCGGTGGGGTTAAGTTTTGATAATTTTGCCACACACACCAGTTTCACAAATTACGATTTATCACTTGTCTATTCAACTTCAAATTATGTCGACTCCACTGCATCAAATTTACACACCTATAATTTTGTCGACGGCTACACTTGGGTTATCATTGAAGGTAAACCTGTCATTGTTTCAACGCTAATAAACACAGTGAGTATGTGTGATTATATTGGAAAAACTAAAAATTATTCTTCTATATATAATTATTTCGATGTCACAAACCAAACAATTAATGCAGGAACGACTGAAAATATATCAAGCAATAAAACAAAAACAACATATTATGGAGTGGACGTTTTAAACCTAACCACGTATGAAATTTATTCCATAACGATTGATAATGCTTTAAAAACTTTGACCTATGAGTTCGCAGAAAGAGGCGACCTTGAAAAGATGACGATATACTATGATATAACGCAGGGAATTGAAAATGCGACACTCATTTCCGCAGAAACCGGCGACGAGGAAATTCAAGTTCTTGATGTCGAAACCGAAAGTGAGGAAAGTATCACAAGCGACGATAATTTCCGTGCAAACGACACAATTGTCATAGATTATAATGAGAATGGTGAAATTATTGAGATTACATATAAAGTTCTTGAAAATGCAAGTTATAGTTACACTGGAAATGTTTCAGGAGTGTCAGATGTCCAAGGCACACGCACGAACCCATATTTGATTTATGATTACAACACTTTTAACAGTCTTTTAAATAAAAATACCTCTCAAAAATTTTATAGGATTTTAAAAGACATTGATTTGAATAGTAGTTTTGTCTCCACAGTTCATTCCTCATTTCAAGGCGTTTTGCAAGGAAATTATATGACTGTTTTAAACATCTCGCTTTCATATCTAAACAGCAACATTGTGGAGGGATTTGACGTTGATAGTTTTGGACTATTTGCTTCGATAACCACAGTGGCAGACGATAAATTAAACAGTAACGAAACTTTTGACACTGTCATTTCAAACTTTAATCTACAAGTGGATCAAGTCTTGTCAAATGCACACAAATTTGTGGGTGCTTTGGCAGGCAGGATTGGACCTAGCACATATACAGTCACAGATGAAACAACGGGTGAACAAACAGTTGTTGAGAGTCAAAATTCTAATCAAAAGATTTTCTTGAATAATATTAAAATCAGCGGAATAGGCAACAACTCCTCATATATTTATGGAAAAAATGCTGTGGGCGGATTGGCTGGCATTGCCACAGGAAGAGTTATAATCAAAGATATCACTTGTGATGTGAGTGTGAATGCAACGTTTGAGATTTCAAACACTCTAACTGATGAAATACTCTACACAACTGATGAAGAAGTTGATTATGTTTCATATTCTGGTGGAGTTGTGGGGATTTTTGATGTTGCAGCTGTTGTCGATGATTCCACTCAAAAGAATTATAATGCAACAAATATTATTGTTCTTGGAAGAAATTCCTACATAGGAAGCATTGTTGGCTCTGCCTTTGGACTCGTGGGACAAAATGCCATTGTTAACTATGTGAACACCACTGTAACTTATGCCCAATCTTCTTACATAAAAGCAGTCTCCTATGCAGGTGGACTAGTGGGGGAAAATAGAGGGACAATCATTAGTTCTTCCATAAATTATGAAGAGGAAGATAATACCACAGTATATGTCGGCTATTCTTTCAATACAGAATATAACTTTTTCTATAATAGTTCTCGTTATGTCACCATTGCAGTTGGCGGACTTGTCGGCATAAATAATGGTGGAACGATAAGTAATAGTATTTGTTCAATTAATGTGAGAAATAAACGTGCCACAATCGCAGGTGGCGCTGTTGGAAGAATGCTTGAAGGAACGCTGGATTATGTCGTGACAGGAGGCTCTGTCGTGGCAAAAAGCATTATGGGTGGACTCATTGGCACGATAAATGATGTCTACACGATTGTGAATGAGGGCGGATATAATGCAAACGCTATCATTAAAGTGCAATATCTTGCAACTGAAACAACAAAACAAACTTATGCAGATTTTATTGCAAATTCAACGGTGGAAGAAAATGAAAAAGTAACTGTGATTAAAAATTGTGTTTCGGCAACAAACTGGCTGTTTATGGACTATGATTATTATGATTCAATTTTGAAAAAAGTTGGAAGTGTCGGCGGATTTATAGGCTTAGTTTCTTGTGCATTTGTTGGCACTGATGTCGTTGCCAGAATGAATGAATTTGTTGAATTTTCATCTCAAAGTTTTTATTCAAACACACTTTATAAAACAAACACAACAAGCGTGAATAAATATATAAAACCAATTTACACTTCAAAAACTATAGATTCATACAACTCAGTTATAACAGTTGACCCAATAACTTTAACTGATGAAAATGGAAATCAAAGTGTCTATCCTTATGCAACCTCATCTTTTTATAATGAAGTTAATTTATCCAGCACATATTATAGAATTAAGATGGAAACAAACACATTAGCAGGCACTTCCACAGAGGGTGATGTCTATATGGAATATGTTTACTCAGTAACATCTTCAAGTCCAACAAGTATAACAAATGACGGTCAGTTTTTCAAAGAAATAGACGGAACGTGGACGGCAACAACTTTGGATAGAACTTACTCGTGGTATAAAAATCATTTTGGAAAATTTTATCAAAAAATAACTGATGCCGAGGGAAGTGACACATATGTTTCCATTGGAACAGAAGACTCATATAATTCGATAATTCAGGGAAATGCTAATGAAATGTTCTATTATGTTTCCACTCCTGTCATAGATAATTTTCAATATTCAACAAATTATTTAACAGAAAATAATAATATAGTTTTCTTTGGAATAGACCCAACAAGCCAAAAGGGTGCTGATGGCTATTCATTCAACACGCTTTTAGATTTCAAGACTCAAACTTCAATCTCAGTTAATGGCATCACAATTCCTCTTGACACTGCGATTTTGGGAGATGTGGACGAAAGCCTTGAACTTGAAGACACTTTCACAAGCATAGAATATAAGTATTCTAATGTAAATTTAACATTGCCTGATGGCAGAATAATCACAAGTTTATCTTTTATAATCAAATCATATATGACTGGTTCAACAAAATGGTTCTATGCCGAAAATGTGACACTGAACTATTTGTGTGAAAATGTTGCCCCAGCATCTTCCACTGCTTTTGATGTGTTTGTGAATTTATCAAGCACAACAATCAATGTAACAACGACATATTCCTTAAATGTGTCTTCTAAAAAAGTTATTTATCACGCTTTTGAAAATGGCTATTGGAGTTTTGACAACAATTTCTTCTCATTAACATATTCCGTAAATTCAAAATTCCCAACAAACGAGGAACTTGCTGACATATATGTTTGGAGCAGTTTCATAACTCCATTTGTTGGAGGCAATCAGACGATTACAGATATTGATTCTGCCGAAGATTTGGCGGCTTTGGCATATAGTGTCAACGTCTTGGGGCAAAATTATGATGGGGTAGAAGTTCGTCTCTTAAAAGATATTGACTTAAGCGGAAAATATTGGGTGCCTATTGGCACAGATGAAACACCTTTTAAAGGAACTTTCAAAGGAATAAATACAACTTCACTTTTCTCCATAAAATATGCTTCTGTGAATGAAAATTCACTCTATTCTTCTACAAATACTTTGTCAAACACTCTTCCAACATATGCAGGACTCTTTGGAAAAGTGGAAAATGCCTCTCTTCAAAATTTCATCGTCATTGGTGGTGAGTTCTATGGTGTGAATACTGGTGGTGTGGCAGGAATTGCAACAAACAGCATCATTTCAAATGTTGAAAACAGAAACACAATCGTTGCAACGGAAAATGCAGGCGGAATTGTTGGCGTGAATTATTCTCTTGAAGGTGTTGAAGAGTCCTCATTTATAAATTGCAAAAACTATGGTGAAGTGAAAGTTGTTAACACAAGAACTAGTTCAGACCCAGAACTTTATATGGGCGGAATTGTTGGCAAACTTAACGTTTTGACTGTACAGGATATTTTAGATGGAAAAATCTTGAAATTGTCAACGTTTACAAACAATAAAAATTATGGAAAATTATTGTTAAATAACAAATTAAATAACTACACAGCACTAAGTTCAAACAAGGTTTCTGTGTTTGTGGGTGGTCTTGTTGGAATGTCAAGTTTCACCTCATTTGGTGGAGAGAATGCAAATTATGGAAACATTATTCTCACAACTAACGCACACAAAGTTTATGTGGGAGGAGTCACAGGCTATATCGTTGAGGATACATCAAGCGTAACAAGTATTTCAAACTTTAAAAATGATTCCACTTTCACAATTTCATATGAAAATTCCTGTAAAGACGAAACCATTTCTAGTGCATATTGCTATGTGGGTGGCGTTGTTGGCTATTCTTCAAAAGAATTAACTCTTGCAAGTGGCGCAGGGCAGATTGACTTTAATTGTAGACGGGCAACTTTGGCAGAAATTGCGGTGGCGGGAGTTGTTGCAAAGACTTCTAGCAGTGTTTCTGAGTCATATAGTATGGATAACATCAATCTTTCGTCTTCTGATTCAAGCACATATATGACTATTGCTGGTGTCGTCGGGCTTATAAATCTTGACACATCTCTCTCAATACTGAACTGCTACAATTCGGGTGATATAACTGCTGATAGCACAAGTAATATCTTTGTCGGTGGAATTGCTGGCAAAGCAATTAGTGCGGTCGAAATTAATTATTTGAACATTTCAAATTGTTTAAACATTGGAAAGATAAGCGTTCAATCTATTAATGAATCGAAGAATGCACTTGGGGCTATTGTTGCAGTGGACGATTATATATATACTGGCTACTTGGACGAAACAGATGATACGCAAAGCATATATATGAGGAACTATTACCTAAGAGGCTCGGCATCTAGCGGAAACACAAACTACTTTGGAATGACTTCATATGACATATCAACAGATTCATATAAAGCAACTGATGACATTATTACGTTCTGCGATTCACAAATTTCAACTGATTTAAAAGATAAGACAATTTCCTTTATAGACTGGGATTTTTCAAACATTTGGGGGCAAGAGTTTGATACATGGTATCCAACATTAAAACAAAACGACATTAAAACTTTGTGGGTGGATAAATCCAGCGAAGTCACAAGTGTGAATAAGATTTTTATAATCGAAAGTGCAGAGCAACTTGCCTATATTGCTGATCAAATAAATAACGGCTATATAACAACTAAAAATGTGACTTTCAAACTGAAAAAACAGATTGATCTTGCAAACAAATATTGGACACCGATTGGAACAAAAGATTATCCATTTAGTGGCACATTTGATGGAGACGGCTATGTCATTAAAAACTTAACTATTGACGGCAACGTTTTAAGTAACAAATTGTATGGTGGTTTGTTTGGATTTGTGCAAGACGCTGTTGTCACAAACTTTGGCTTAGAGTCAGTCATAATCAAAAATGTGGATTATGCAGGAGGCGTTGCATACAGCGTGGAGAATAGTGCTGTCAGCAAAGTTTTCACCGAAAAAGGCGACAGCGTGCAGTCAAAAGTGGAAGGGCTTAAAGGTGCAGGCGGACTTATCTATCAAATGATTAATGATGAATCTAACAGCAATTCAACTTGCAGTTTGAAATATAGTTATAACAATGTTGACGTGTCGGGCAGTTTGTCAGGAGCAGAAACGCAAATCGTTGGCGGAATTGTTGCAAAAATTCAAAATGCAATTTTAGACAACTCATATAATGGCGAAAACGCAGTGATTTCTCGAAAAGAAGCCGTGAGTGGAGTTGATGATGGAATTCTTGTTGTCGGGAAAGTGGAAGAAAATTGCTCTTTACTTAATGTCTTCAACCTGTCTCCAACGGTTGCAGATTCTTCCACGACTTACAGCACATGTTCGCCAAAACTCTTTTATCTTGACGAGCCAACAAGTTCTGTTGTTGCAACAACATTAAATCCTATTTTTGAAAACTTAACTGTGGACGGATATGAACTGAGTGACATCTGGACAAAAGAATATAGCCTGCACGAAGATGCTTTCAGCATATATCCATCTCTCCGTGGATTAGGACAAAATTGGAAGAATACAGAAAGTGATTCTCTTTTGAGTTATAATTATAATTTGAATAACGCAACTGCTATTTTAGCAACAAAGCATAAAATTTTAGAAGACATTGAGGATTTGGGAGTCTCTCAAACACTTGTGAGTTTTGGTAGCGACAACACCACAACTTCAATTAAAACAATTTATCTCATTTCCACTGCAGAAGAACTTTCATGGCTTGCAACAAATGTAAATAGTGGAATGTTTTCCTCATTAAATTGCGAATTTTTGCTTGTTAATGACATTGATTTGAGTGGAAAATATTGGACGCCAATCGGCAATTCTTCAATAAATTCATTCCGTGGAATATTTAATTTCAACGGGCATGTTATATCAGGGCTGAGGATTGATACTTCAAATTTGAGTTATGGTGGACTATTTGGCTACACTTCAAACGCTCAAATATTAAACGGATATATCGACAAAGCCTTTATAAAAGTTAAGAGCGAAAGCACAACTTCTAAAATTTATGTCGGCACAGTTGTTGGATTTGCAGAGAATACAATCATCAAAAATATCAGTGTTTCCACAAATATCGTTGGCTTATCAAAAGCGGGAACATATGTGGGTGGAATTGTTGGTCTCTACACAGGCTCAATAGGTTATGAAATAAAAAATGTTCATGTCTATAGAACAGGTTCGACGGTTGACCTTGGAAGTTATGAAAATATGGTTGCAGAAGAAGTTAATGGTTCTTTAGGTGTGATTAAAAAAGACACTGTTGATATTTTGGCAGTTTGCAGTAGTGGACTTGTCTATGTTGGCGGTGTGGCTGGTTATCTTTCAGGCTATAGCACAACTGGTGATGATTTTGTGGTGGAATATGCTGATAATGAAACGAATTTGGCAGGAGTTTCCACTTCCAATTCTTCAAATGTCTATGCCGGCGGAATTGTGGGATATGGAGTTTCATTTTCCATTAATGCCTCACACAACAAAGGAAACGTGAAGACATATTCTTCAAAATATGACGTTGTTGGTGGAATAGTGGGATATTCCTTCGAAAGCAGACTTTCTAATTGCTATTTTAGTGATGGATACATTGAATCTCGTCAAGCAACAGGCAGAGACACTACAAACGAAAATATTTGGTCATATGTTGGCGGAATTGTTGGCTGGACATATAGCGGGAGTTTGGAATATTGTGTGAGTGTCGGAAATACTCGTGCAAATTCACAAAATCAGGACTTAAATATGGGAGCGATCATTGGTAAAGCCGAGCAAAAGATTTTTAACTTAGGCGAAGTTGATAGCGAAAATGTCTATTCCACAGAGGGAACAGGTTTTTCAATAAGTGTGGGACACTATGATTCGAGTTGTGAAATAATAGATGAATTGGAAGAAATTTTCTTGACAGAAATGTCAACAATAAGCGACAGCGGAATATTTAAATCAGAATTTTGGAGTAATAGTAATCAAACTTTAAAAGACAAGAGAATTTTCTTGATGAGTTGCGGAGAAATAACTTTAAAAGCAAACTCTCCGATTGATAATCCTCTCATCAATTCAACAAATCCAGGACTTTACATCTCGTCTCTTAATGAAAACACAGTAACCTATGAGCAAGATGCCTTCGAAGAAGGAGATAAGATTGGAATCGCTGTGGTGAAAATTGTCGATAATGTTCTCACATATGAATATTTTGAAATGGAACTTGGCACAACTCCAGATAATGGCTATGACTTGTCAACTTTTATAACAGTTGCAGACGGAGTTGACATTGTGACATGTTATGTGACAGTAATTCGAGATTAATGAAGAGATAGGAGGTTCAAAATGAAGTTCCTGTCTTTCCATTTTTCAATTATCTTTTAAGCTTATAATTTTTGTAGATAAAAATTTTTATAAATTATATAAAAAAAATGATACAATTATTAAAAAAATTATGAAATTTAAAAAAAATAAAATAAAATTTAAAAAACTATTGACTAAAAAATATGATTGTGATAAACTCAAAATCATCTTAGACTGCTAAATTATGCGGGTTTATTTTTGTGTTTAGAGAGGGAATTAATAGAATTGAGAAATTATGTTTGATAATTTAATTTAAAATAATGTAAAAATTGAGTTATTAAACATGATTTTTTGTTTGCTAAACTAAAAATCAATTTGAACAATTTAGCTAGAAAAAATTTTTTATAGGAGTCAAAATGGGACAATCTAACGTTACTTTTAAAAAGACTAGGTATGGAAAAGTCGAGAGAGTTAACTTTTCAAAGATTTCAGAACCTATTGAAATGCCTTATCTCGTTGCTATTCAAAAAGATGCTTATAAGCACTTTCTTGAAGTTGGCATAGCGGAGATATTGGAAGAATTCTCTCCAATTTTGGATTATAGCGGAAAGGCAGAAATCTATTTCGTGGGCTATACTCTTGATTCAACAAGTAAATACTCAAAAATGGAATGCAAAAGAAAAGGTATCACTTATTCTGTTGCACTCAAAGCAAGAGTTAGACTTGTCAGAAAAGAAGACGGCGAAGTTATTGAGCAAGAAGTCTTTTTAGGAGACGTTCCTCTTATGACAGATGAAGGGTCTTTCATTTTTAATGGAATTGAAAGAGTTGTTGTCAGTCAAATCATCAGGTCCCCAAGTGCTTATTTTGCAAAAGAGCAAGATAAAACAGGCAAATGGCTTTTTAAAGGCACAATCATTCCAACTCGCGGAACTTGGCTTGAAGTGGAACAAAATGCAAGTGATGTTTTGAAAGTTGTTGTTGACAGAAGTAGCAAAGTGACTTTGGGAGTGTTTTTGAAATGCTTTGGTTACACTTCAAATCAAATTGCAAGCACTTTTGGTAATAATCCAATCATTATGAGTATGCTTGAAAAAGAATTGCAAGAGACTCAGGAAGAGGCTCTTATTGAACTGAGCAAAAAAATGCGTCCAAGCGAAGTTCCAAGTGCAGAAGCAACTTATAATTTTATAAATTCACTTTTCTTCACTCATCAATATTATAATCTTGCTAGAGTGGGAAGATACAAACTTAACAAAAAACTTTCCATAGCCACCAGAATGACAAGTGAAACCGCTTATGGCGAGATTAAGATTGACAATAAAGTTGTTGTTAAAGACGGCGAAATCATCGGCAGAGAGATTGCAAAACAAATCCAAAATGCAGGAATTAATGAAGTTTGGGTTAGAGCAAAAACTCTCAAAGGCGAATTTAAAATGGACGGAGAGAAGTTTATTCCTCACAAGATAGTGGGAAATAACAGAGTTGATTTGTCCGCTATATTCCCATGCAATGAAAGAGAACTTGGAATTCTTGAAAAAGTATATTACCCAGCTCTTCAAAAGATTTTGAAAGAAAACAAGACAAAAGAAGCAAGACAAGAAGCAATCAGAGAAAATGCAAAAGAACTTATGAATTTTCAACTTACAATGGACGATATCATCGCAACATTCAGCTATCACCTTGACTTAAACGACGGCGTTGGCGAGATTGACAACATTGATCATTTGGCAAACAGAAGAATTGCAACTGTGGGCGAACTTATTGCAAACGCATTCAGAAGCGGAGTGAACAAACTTGCAGGAGTCATTCGTGAAACATTACAAGCACAAGACCTAACAACCGTTAGCCCATCATCAATTATTAATGCAAGACCAATTAATAAAGCATTAAAAGCTTTCTTGGCAAGTTCACAACTTTCACAACTTATGGATCAGGTGAACCCTGTGAGTGAACTCACTCAAAAGAGAAAAATTTCCGCTGTTGGACCTGGTGGTGTGAAAAAAGAGAGAGCAACTGCAGAAGTTCGTGATATTCACTATTCACATTATGGAAGAATTTGCGTCATTGAGACTCCTGAAGGTCAGGGAATTGGGCTTATCAATTCACTTGCCACATACTCAAAAGTAAATGAATATGGCTTTTTACTTTCACCTCTTAAAGTGGTGGATAAAGTTAAAGGCATTGTCACAAATGAAGTTGTCTATTTAATGGCAGACGAAGAAGAAAATTGTTGTGTGGCACAAGCCATAGAACCTACAACTGAGGAAGGCAAATTTATCAACGATAGAATTATCGTGAGAAAGAAAGAATCTGTCATTGAAGTTGGACCTAATGGAGTGGACTACGTTGACGTTTCTCCAAAACAACTTATTTCTGCTGCAACAGCACTCATTCCTTTCCTTGCAAACGATGATACTTCTCGTGCTCTTATGGGCTCAAATATGCAACGACAAGCAGTGCCACTCATTCAAACAGAAGCACCTATTGTAGCCTCTGGAATGGAATATAAAATTGCTGTCGATAGTGGGGCAATGGTTCTTTGCAAAATTGCAGGATTTGTTTCTTATGTTTCAGCTAATGAAATTCGTGTTAAAAACGACGATGGCGAGACAGATACTTATCCACTCATTAAATTTGCAAAAACAAACCAAGACACTTGCATAAATCAAAAACCAAATGTTCTTAAAAATCAAAGAGTGGAAGTTGGAGATGTCTTAGCAGACGGATTTGCAACTAAAAACGGCGAACTTGCACTTGGAAAAAATATGACCATTGCCTATATGAACTGGGAAGGTTATAACTATGAGGACGCCATATTAATTTCTGAGCGTCTTGTTAGAGAAGATTTATTCACCTCAATCACTTTAAAAGTGGAAGAGAGTAAGGCTAGAAGTACAAAATTGGGCGACGAGGAAATCACTCGTGATATTCCAAATCTTGGCGACGAAGTCCTTAAAAACCTTGATGAAAATGGTATCATTCGTGTTGGCGCTGAAGTCAGAACAGGTGATATCCTTGTCGGGAAAGTCACTCCAAAAGGAGAGACAGAACTCACCCCAGAAGAAAGACTTCTCCGTGCTATTTTTGGTGAAAAAGCAAGAGAAGTGAGAGATACTTCTTTGCGTGTTCAACATGGTCGTGGCGGAATTGTTGTGGACGTTCAAGTGTTCACAAGAAAAAATAAAGACGAACTTGAGCCTGGTGTTAATATGATGGTCAAAGTTTATGTTGTCCAAAAGAGAAAACTCTCTGTGGGTGACAAAATGTCTGGACGTCATGGTAACAAAGGTGTTGTTAGTAGAGTTCTTCCACTTGCCGACCTTCCATATATGCCAGACGGCACACCTGTGGACGTTGTTCTCAATCCACTTGGTATTCCAAGTCGTATGAACGTGGGACAGGTGCTTGAAGTCCTTCTTGGCAGAATTGCAAAAGTCCTTGATTGGAAAGTCGCTGTGCCTGCATTTGATTGCATCAAAGAAAATGAAATTTTCAAAATTATGAAAGACAATAATTTTGAAGAAGACGGAAAAATGGTGCTTCATGACGGCAGAACAGGCGAGCCTTTTGAAAATAGAGTAACCGTGGGAACTATGTATATGCTGAAACTTGACCATATGGTTGACAGTAAAATGCATGCTCGTTCCACTGGACCATACTCACTTGTCACACAACAACCTCTCGGAGGAAAAGCAATGTTTGGTGGACAGAGATTTGGTGAAATGGAAGTTTGGGCTCTGGAAGCATATGGCGCAAGTCATCTTCTTCAAGAAATGCTCACCATTAAATCTGATGATGTCACAGGCAGAAATAAGACATATGAAGCAATCGTGAAAGGTTATCCTATTGCCGAACCAGGCATTCCAGAATCATTTAAAGTTATGATTAAAGAATTCCAAAGTTTGGGTCTTGACTTACGTATTCTTACGGAAGAAAAACAAGAAGTTTCGCTTTCCGAACTTGCAACAGATGACATTGAAACTGCTCCATTCACCGTGAAGACAAAAGAACCAACTCAGGACATTGAACTCAACTTTGACAATAAAGTTGCTGAGGGTTTAATTGAAGAAAATCCTGAAAATACCGCCGATACTGAAGATAAACTTCTTGAAAATTTTGATGAAGATTCTTTGTTTGACGATTTTGAATAGCAACTAAATAAAACGCAAAAATTTAAGGAGAATTTTTATGTTTGAACTCAATAATTTTGACTCTATGAAAATTGGCATTGCTTCACCTGAAAAAATTAGGGAATGGAGTTATGGCGAAGTGACAAAACCCGAAACAATTAACTATCGTACTTTAAAGCCAGAAAGAGATGGGCTTTTTTGCGAGAGAATTTTTGGGCCTAGAAAAAATTGGGAATGTCACTGTGGAAAATATAAGAGAATTCGCTATAAAGGCGTGATTTGTGATAAATGCGGTGTGGAAGTTACAACTTCCAAAGTCCGTAGAGAGAGAATGGGGCATATTGAACTTGCAACCCCTGTTAGTCACATTTGGTTTTTCCGTGGAATTCCTTCAAGGATTGGCGTTTTGCTTGACATTACTCCAAAAACTTTGGAACAAGTTCTTTACTATGTTAATTATGTTGTTCTTGATCCAAAAGCAACTTCTTTCACATACAAACAAGTTATTTCCGACAAAGAATATCGTGATGCAGTGGAAGAATTTGGTGCAAACGGCTTTAAAGCAGGAATGGGCGCTGAAGCAATCAAACAACTTTTAGGCGAAGTGAATTTGGAAAAAGATTATGCAGAACTTAAAGAGATTGTTAAAACGTCAAAAGGACAGAAAAAACTTAAAGCAGTTAAGAGGCTAGAAATTGTTAATGACTTTATTAAGAGTGGAAACAAACCTCAATGGATGATTTTGGATGTCATTCCAATCATTCCACCAGATTTGAGACCTATGGTGCAACTTGACGGCGGAAGATTTGCCACAAGTGATTTGAACGACCTTTATAGACGTGTTATTAACCGTAATAACAGACTTAAAAAACTTATTGAACTCGGTGCTCCTGATGTCATTGTTAGAAATGAAAAGAGAATGCTTCAAGAAGCCGTTGACGCGCTTATTGAAAATGGAAAACGTGGTAAGGCAGTGCAAGGTCCAAAATCGAGAGATTTGAAGAGTTTGACAGCAATGCTCCGTGGAAAACAAGGGCGTTTCCGTCAAAACTTGCTTGGAAAACGTGTGGATTATTCAGGACGTTCTGTTATCGTTGTTGGTCCAGAACTCAAAATTTATCAATGCGGGCTTCCAAAAGAAATGGCACTTGAACTTTTCAAACCTTTCATTATGAAAAGACTTGTGGAGATGAATGAATCTCACAATATAAAGAGTGCAAAGAGACTTATTGAACGCGAAAAACCTATCGTTTGGGACGTTCTCGATGAAGTTATTAAAGATCACCCAGTGCTTTTAAACCGTGCTCCAACTCTTCACAGACTTGGAATTCAAGCGTTTGAACCAGTGCTTTGCGAGGGCAGAGCCATAAAACTCCACCCACTTGTTTGCGTTGGCTTTAACGCTGACTT
The DNA here is from genome assembly GCA_964367785.1 of uncultured Christensenella sp. Lineage (GTDB taxonomy): Bacteria > Bacillota > Clostridia > Christensenellales > UBA1242 > UBA7862. The sequence continues at coordinate 19,915 of CAYIZE010000001.1, read as the reverse complement.
CGATGGCGACCAAATGCCAGTGCATATTCCTCTCTCCATAGAGGCAAGAGCAGAAGCAAGAATTCTTATGCTTTCTTCAAACAACGTCCTAAAACCAGCCGATGGACAACCTGTTATGACTCCACAACAAGATATTGTCATCGGTTGTTACTATATGACAATCAACAAGCCAAATTGTTTGAACGAAGGCTGTGCCTACAAAGATGAAGACGAAGCAATAATGGCATATCAAACAAAAAATCTTGAACTTCAATCAAAGATTTTAGTTCGAAGAACAGTTAATTTTAATGGTGAGAAGATAACTGGAAATGTTGTCTCAACAGTGGGTAAAATTCTTTTCAACCGTTGTATTCCTCAAAACATTGGATTTATTGACAGAACTAAAAAAGAAAATGCTCTTAGATATGAAGTTGAAGAAACTGTTGATAAAAAAATGCTTGGCAAAATCGTTTCTGCAACCTACAACGTTTTGGGTTCAACTCCAACAGTTTTGATGCTTGATAAAGTTAAAGAACTAGGATATAAATATTCTACAATCGCTGCTCTAACAATCAACGTTTATGATATGAAAGAGCCAAAAGAGAAAAAGACACTTCTTGCAGAAGCAGACGCAAAGGTTCTTGAAAATGAAAAAGCATATAAGCGTGGTCTCATTGCTTTTGACGAAAAAATTTCTAAAAATATTGCCATTTGGAACGATACCACTGACAAAGTGAAAGCAGCAGTTATGAGCAGCCTTGGTGAATTTAGCCCTGTGAAAATGATGACTGTGTCAGGCGCTCGTGGAAATCCTGTGCAAATCAACCAACTTTGCGGAATGCGTGGAGTTATGGCGAGTGCTTCAGGACTTAAAATTGATATTCCTGTTAAGTCTTGTTTCCGTGAAGGACTAACCCCAATCGACTATTTCCTATCAAGTCGTGGTGGACGTAAAGGACTTGCCGACACCGCTCTTAAAACAGCCGAATCTGGCTATTTAACAAGAAGACTTGTTGACATTGCTCAAGAAGTTGTTGTGACAGAGGAAGATTGTTTTGAATCTCTTGGAGAGAAACCTAAGGGAATGATTGTTACTGAACTTATTGAAGACAAAACTGTTGTTGAAAAACTGGAAGACAGAATTTCAGGAAGAGTAAGCGTGGACAATATTTATGATCCAAAAACAAAAGAAATTATTGTTAAATCTAACGAAATGATTTATCCAGACAAAGCAACTAAAATTGTTGAGGCTGGAATTAAAGAAGTTAATATAAGAACACTTCTTACTTGCAAAGCAAAACATGGCGTTTGTGCAAAATGCTACGGCAGAAATATGGCAAACAATCAAATTGTTAATGTTGGCGAACCTGTGGGTGTCGTTGCTGCTCAAAGTATCGGCGAACCAGGAACACAGCTTACAATGAGAACTTTCCACTCTGGTGGTGTTACAGCAGAAGCAGATATTACGAAAGGTCTTCCTCGTGTTGAGGAAATCTTTGAAGCCAGACGACCAAAGGGCGAAGCAATAATCTCTGAAGTAACTGGTAAAGTCAAAGTTGAAGTATCTGGTGAAAGATATAGAATTATTGTGTCTTCCACAAGCGAGGGTGATGTTGAATATATGACTCCTCCAAAGAACAAAACTGTGCTTGCAGTGAAAACAGGCGACACAGTGAATGTTGGACAATGCTTGACTTCAGGTTCTATCTATCCAAATGATATTTTGAGAGTGCGTGGACTAAAAGGCGTGCAGGAATATCTCTTGAAAGAAGTTTTGGGAGTTTATCGTTTGCAAGATGTTCGAATTAGTGCTAAACACGTTGAAATAATCGTTAGACAGATGCTTAGAAAAGTTAAGATTGAAGATCCGGGCGATTCTGAACTTCTTCCTGGCAATATGCTTGACCTTCAAAAGTATGAAGAGATTAATAATGAACTTTTGATGAATGATAAGAGACCAGCCATTGCTAAACGTGTGCTTCTTGGCATAACGAAAGCATCGCTTAAAACAGAATCATTCTTATCAGCAGCAAGTTTCCAAGAGACGTCAGCAGTTTTGACTGAAGCAGCAATTAAGGGCAAAACAGACAGACTTGAAGGCTTGAAAGAAAATATTATGATTGGAAAACTTATTCCTGCAGGCACAGGAATGAAACAATATAAGGAAATCTATCCAACAATTTCAAAAGAATGGTTGGCAAGACAAGAAGCCGATAGAGAAATTCAAAAAGCCAAAGAAATGAAAGCAAAAATAGCTGAATAAAAAGTTAAAAATCTCACAAATATGTGAGATTTTTTGCTATTGACAACAGTGTTTTTGTGTGATAGAATACACATATCAAAAGAAATTATTGATAAACAACATTGAAGGAGAAAAGAATGATTAATAACAAAAATAAAGTAGCTGAAATGATCTCAGATAAGAATGCAGAGGCTCGTGCAAAAGAAATGGGAAAAAGCGTTTGCTCAGAAAAACATACGTTGGCTCAATCAATCGCTGAGATTAACAAGGCATTTAAGGAGCAAGGTCCTTATGTCAATGTCACTATTGACGGTGTGCATTATAGCGGAAATGTAAAATCTTTAAAAAGATTAATTGAAATCCAAGAAAATCGTAAAAAAGATGTTGAAGAAGAACTCGTAATGTAATTTTTTTAAAAAATAAAAAAAGAACCACTTTATTGTGGTTTTTTTTGTGCATTTTGTTTTACATAAAAATTATACTATGATAGAATAATTTTGAAGAAAGGTGTTAAATTATGGAGTATATTTTCCCAGCAACATTTTATAAAGACGAAGAAAACGATAATTTTATTGTGGCGTTCGACGACCTTAGTCTTTTTTGTCAAGGCAAAACAGTGGAAGAAGCGTTTTATATTGCCAGAAGATATCTTAGAGACTATTGCAAACTTTCGTGTAAAATGTATGGAGAAGTTTTGGAAAAGCCAAGAACATTTCTTGAAGCAAGAGAACAGCATAAGGAAGACATTGTAATGCTTGTTGATGCAGAAGTTAAAAATAACATTAAGAAAATCGACTAAAAATATTAAAAATTTTCTTTTTGAATAATTTTTTGCAGTAATTCTTAAAATAAATGAGAAATAATATAGAAAAAGTCAAATAGGTGTTGACTTTTTTTTGTTATTTTGTTAATATTATTTCGTTGTAATATGGCGTATAACGCGTCTATAAACAATCAGTTTATTTGTTTGGAACGCAAAATAAATTGTTCTAGCAAGATGGTCTTGCATACTTAAAAGACTTTTTATGTTTTAAAAGAAATTAATTCCACTTTCTTTTTTAGGACTTAAAAATTTTTTTAAGAGAGAATTTTTTTATCGGTTGCAATTTAAAAAATTCTCGCACAATAATTAAGGAGGAAAATATGCCTACAATCAATCAGTTAGTAAGGCTTGGCAGAAGCAAGGTTACAAAAAAGTCTAAAACCCCTATTTTGGAACAAAATCCACAAAAAAGAGGTGTTTGTCTTTCTGTTACCACCACTTCACCTAAAAAACCTAACTCTGCTTTAAGAAAAATTGCAAGAGTAAAGTTATCAAACGGGCAAGAAGGCACAGCCTATATCCCGGGTGAAGGTCACAACTTACAAGAACACAGTGTTGTGCTTATTCGTGGCGGAAAAGTCAAAGACTTACCCGGCGTGAGATATCACATTATTCGTGGTACTCTTGATGCTGCTGGCGTTGCAAAACGCAAACAATCACGCTCGAAATATGGCGCAAAAAAGGCTAAATAATTAGAACAATTTATTTTTTTTAATAATAAGACTCTAAAGGAGTCTTTCAGAAATTTAACGAGGAGGAAAATATGTCTAGAAGAAACCGTGCTACAAAACGCGAAGTTTTACCAGACCCAATGTATAACTCAATCATCGTGACAAAACTTGTTAATCAAGTTATGCTTGATGGTAAAAAGGGAATTTCATTTGGGATTATTTACAGTGCTTTTGATATTTTAAAAGAAAAGTTGGGAACCGACCCAATGACAATCTTTACTAAAGCACTTGAAAATGTAAAACCAGTTTTGGAGACAAAATCAAGAAGAGTTGGTGGAGCAACATACCAAGTTCCCACTGAAATAAGACCTGACAGACGCCAAACTTTGGCTATCAGATGGTTAGTTTCGTTTGCAAGAAAGCGAAGCGGAGATAAGGAAATGAACAAGAAATTGGCAAGTGAAATTATGGATGCTTACAACAACGCTGGCGGAGCAATCAAAAAGAAAGAAGAAATGCACAGAATGGCAGAAGCAAACAAAGCATTCGCACATTTCAAATGGTAATTTAAAACAAAAAAAGGAGATAAAATGGCTAGAAGTTTTCCAATAAAAACATACAGAAATATTGGTATTATGGCACACATTGATGCAGGGAAAACAACCACCACCGAAAGAATTCTGTTCTATACAGGCAGGACACATAAGATTGGTGAAGTGCATGATGGCGCCGCTACTATGGACTGGATGGCACAAGAACAGGAAAGGGGCATCACTATAACAAGTGCTTGCACCACAGCACAATGGAAAGGTCACATCATCAACGTTATTGACACCCCGGGACACGTTGACTTCACGATTGAAGTTGAGAGAAGTCTTAGAGTTCTTGACGGAGCAGTGGCAGTTTTTTGTGCAAGAGGAGGAGTTCAACCTCAATCAGAAACAGTTTGGAGACAAGCAAACACTTATAAAGTTCCACGAATTGCATATATAAATAAAATGGACAGAGATGATGCAAACTTTTATAGAGCAGTGGAAATGATGAAGGATAGACTAAGAGCAAACGCTGTTCCAATTCAACTTCCAATAGGACAAGACACAAGTTTCACAGGTATTATTGACCTCGTTGAAATGGAGTCCACCCTATACAAAGATGATTTAGGAAAAGAAATGATTGTTGGACCTATTCCAGAAGATATGATGGAAAAAGCAAAAGAATTTCGTGCTCAACTTGTGGAAGCAGTTGCAGAAACAGATGACGTTTTGCTTGAAAAGTTTTTTGCAGGCGAGGAAATAACTGTTCCTGAACTTAAATTAGCGATTAGAAAAGCAACTCTTGCTTTGAAAATCACACCAGTCACATGCGGAAGTTCATTCAAAAATAAGGGAGTTCAAAAACTCCTTGACGCTATTGTTGACTATCTTCCAAGCCCAGTTGATGTTGATGCCGTTGTTGGCACAAAACTTGACGGAGTGACGGAAGAAAAAAGAAGATCAGACGACAATGAAAAAATGTCTGGACTTGTGTTTAAAGTGGCAACTGACCCATTCGTTGGGAAAATCAGTTATTTCAGAGTTTATTCTGGAACATTAAAAGCAGGCTCATATACTTTAAATCCAATTAAAGGAGTTAAAGAGAGAGTCGGCAGATTGCTTCGAATGCACGCTAATCACAGAGAAGATCTTGACGAAGCATACGCAGGTGATATTGTCGCTATTGTGGGTCTTAAAGCCACAACAACAGGAAACACTTTGTGTGATCAAGACCACCCAGTTATTTTGGAAAGTATGATATTCCCAGAACCTGTTATCAACATTGCGGTTGAACCAACCACAAAACAGGGGCAAGAAAAAATGGTGAATGCACTTGTTAAACTTGCAGAAGAAGATCCAACTTTCAAAACTTGGACAGATCAAGATTCAGGACAGACAATCATTGCAGGTATGGGTGAACTATACCTTAACGTTATTGTTGACAGACTTCGCACAGAGTTTGGTGTTACAGTGAATGTGGGACGACCACAAGTTAGTTATAGAGAATCAATCAAAAAAACTGTGGAAGCAGAAGGAAAATATATTCGTCAAACAGGTGGACATGGACAATATGGACACTGCTGGATAAAACTTGAACCTCTTGAACCTGGAAAAGGCTATGAATTTGTCGACAAAGTTGTGGGTGGATCAATTCCAAAAGAATATATCCCAGCAATCGACAATGGTGTTAAAGAAGCGAAAATGAACGGTGTTCTTGCTGGCTATGAGACTGTTGACTTTAGAGTGACTGTATTTGATGGATCTTATCATGATGTTGACTCATCTGAAATGGCATACAAAATTGCTGGTTCAATGGCTTTTAAAGAAGCAGCAAGGAAAGCAGATCCTGTTATACTTGAACCTATTATGAAAATTCAAGTTGAGATGCCAGAAGATTATTTGGGCACAGTTATGGGCGGAATAACAAGCAGACGTGGTGTGCTTCAAGGCACAGAAACGATAAATGGAATTATAGCAATCAATGCAACAGTTCCACTTTCAGAAATGTTTGGATATGCCACTGTACTTCGTTCATCAACGCAGGGCAGAGGAACATTCACAATGGAATTTTCTCACTATTCCGAAGTGCCTAAGAGCGTTGCGGAAAAAATCGTGGGAGAAAGAAAAAAAGACTAAAATGATATTTTAGTAAAAAATGTCTAACGCTAAATAAAATGAGTAAATTTGTTTGACAAAAAAATAAAATATTCATATAATTACGCTTGACATACAATTAAAATAAATTATAATTGATTTTGTTTTTATAGGAGGATAATATAATATGGCAAAAACTAAATTTGACAGAAGTAAGCCACACATCAATGTTGGAACTATTGGACACGTTGATCACGGCAAAACAACTTTGACAGCAGCAATCACAATTTGGTGTGCTTCAAAGGGTTGGGCTCAAAAAATGAAATATGAGGACATTGATAAGGCACCAGAGGAAAAGGCAAGAGGAATCACAATCAATACTTCTCACGTTGAGTATCAAACAGAAAAAAGACACTATGCGCACGTTGACTGCCCAGGACACGCAGACTATGTGAAGAATATGATCACAGGTGCTGCACAAATGGACGGAGCAATCCTCGTTGTTGCTGCAACTGATGGACCAATGCCTCAGACAAGAGAGCACATTTTGCTCGCTCGTCAGGTTGGGGTTCCATACATCGTTGTGTTTATGAACAAAGTCGACCAAGTCGATGATGCAGAATTACTTGACCTTGTTGAGATGGACATTCGTGACCTTCTTAATGAGTATGGTTTCCCAGGAGACGACACTCCAATCATCAAAGGTTCCGCTTTGAAGGCTCTTGAAGCCGCTCAAGCAGGAAATCCAGATGATCCTGCATGCAAATGTATTGAAGAATTGCTTAATGCAATCGACACATTCATTCCACAACCTCAAAGAGCAACAGATCAACCTTTCTTGATGCCTGTGGAAGATGTTTTCACAATCACAGGACGTGGCACAGTGGCTACTGGCCGTGTTGACAGAGGCGTTTGTAAAATTGGCGAGACAGTGGAAATTCTTGGACTTGGTTCCGACAAAACAACTGTTATCACTGGAATTGAAATGTTCAGAAAACTTCTTGACACAGCAGAATCAGGCGACAATGTTGGTGTTCTTCTTCGTGGAGTTGAAAGAAAAGACATCGAAAGAGGTCAAGTTCTTTGCAAACCAGGAACAATCAAACCACACACAAAATTCACATCACAAGTCTATGTTCTTAAGAAAGAAGAGGGCGGAAGACATACTCCATTCTTTAATGGATATCGTCCACAATTCTATTTCAGAACAACTGACGTTACAGGTTCTGTTGAACTTGAAAAAGGTGTTGAAATGGTTATGCCTGGCGACAATGTTAAGATGACTATTGAACTCATTACCCCAATCGCAATCGAAAAAGGGTTAAGATTTGCTATCCGTGAAGGTGGCAGAACAGTTGGTTCAGGCGTTGTTGTTGACATCATTGCTTAATCAAAATTTTTAAAATAAAAACACTTTGGAATTTCCAAAGTGTTTTTTTATGAATTATTTTTATGAATTTTTAAAAATATTTAGTAAAAAGTCATAACTAAAATTTCCACTAACAACTATTTAATTGAAAATTTTTGCACAATATGATATATTTTTTAGAGGAGTTTTAAATGAAAAACATAATAGTAGTTGATATGCAAAAGGGTTTTATAAATCAAAATAATCAATTTTTAATTGAAAAAGTTAATAGTTATTTACACTCAAATTGTTTTAAAAATGTTTTATATACAAAATGCACTAATCAATCTGGCAGTCCTTTTCTTGAAATTCTGAAATGGAATGGTATGCTCAAAATTGAAGAACAGCAAATTGTTGTAGATATTTTAAATAATTCAACAATATTTACAAAAAATGGCTATGGTTTGACTCCTGAAATGATTAAATGTTTGAAAGATAAAAATATAACTGAAATTGAATTGTGTGGAACGGACACAGATGCCTGTGTTATGGCTATTGCTTATAATTTATTTGATAATAATATAAAACCAATAATTCTATCTTCGTTGTGTGGCTCTTCATCTAGCAACAAGAATATACATAATAATTCTATTGAGATTATGAAAAGATCTTTTGGAAAAGATAACATAATGTAAATATTTTTCTTGTTTAGTTTTAATTTCATAATTTAAAACAAAAATTGCATAATTCAATTATTTATTTGCTTGTTATCTCACTTTTATACTATAATAAAGCATATGGAAAAAAATAAATTTGAAAACTTTGACACTTCAAAGAATTCGCCTTTTAAAATAAAATGGTTTAGTTTGACTATGGCTATTTTTTGGGCCTTTTTTATAGCAATGGCTCTCAGTAATGTTCTGAGTCCTTATCTATCGCAAATCATTAGCGGGCTTCTTTCTGGCATCACTCCGCTTTTAATAGGTATAGCAGGAGCGTTTATTTTTCACAGATTAGTCAATTTCACTGAAAATGTTGTTTTGAAACATGCTTTTAAAAACAGTCCATACAAGTTTAGTATAAAGAGAACAATTTCCATTCTTACTGTTCTTGTTATTATTGCTGCAATTTTCATCTTAATCTTTTCAATTCTCGTGCCAAAAATCATTTCCGTTATTCAGGAATTGACTACGGGCGCAGGAGATGGCTGGGACCAAATGGTGAATAATGTTGTCACAGAGATTACAACTTTAATTCAAAAATGGTTTGGTGCAGACGTTGACCAAGGCAGTGTGAAAGGTGTTTTGACATCGCTGTTCGACAGTTTGAGAGAAACTGTTTTCTATATCGATGGACTTATGGAATTTTCTATGAGCCTTGTGCTTGGTGCTATTAACTTTTTGATGGGAATGATTTTGACTGTTCTATTTTTGAAAGACAAAGAAAAAATATCAAGATTTTCCAGACGTTTTGTGTATGCTAATTTCAAGAAAGAAAGAGCAGACGAAATGTGTGTCCTAACTGCAAATTCTGGAAAAATTCTTTTTGATTATGTCATTTGCAAATTAATCGAATTTTCAATTTTGTTTATTGCTCTTGGCGTCACTTATTCACTGCTTGACTTGAGGTTCACTTGGGAACTCGCTCTCATCATTGGCATTTTCAACTTCATTCCATATTTTGGAATATACATCGGAGTCGTGCCTTCAATTCTCTTCACTCTTATCTTCAACTCAATGGATGCAGCACTCTTTATGGCTCTTGCCACATTCATTGTTAGCACCATAGTTTTAAATATCCTTGTGCCAATAATCACAGGGAACAAATTGAAAGTCAGCGCCCTTATAGTCACAGCGTCAATCGTTTTAGGTGGTGCAATGTTTGGACTGATGGGAATGCTGCTTGCACCTCCACTTGCTGCCATTATTAGCGTTATCATTATGGGAAATATTGAACTTAAAGAAAATCATATGAAATATATGATGCAACTCAAACTTTCAAGAGAAAAAAGCAAATACGGGCAAAAAAGTAGTATGACTTTACCAGAGAATAGGACTCTTGATGAAATTAAAGTTGCAAATAAAAAAGAGGTTAGGGCGGTAAGCACAACTGCGAGGAAAACGGCGAGAAAAACCAAAATAAAAGCCGACTTAGCAGATGAAGATAAACAAACTGAAAATCAAGAGAATGATTTAACAAGTCAGTTATCACTGAAAAAAGTTACAACAACCACAGCGACAGCAACAAGTGAGGAGACAAATCCAGAAGGGGTTAAAACAACTGTGAAAAGGACTATCAAAAAAACAGTGAAACAAGACAAAAAAGATTTATAAAAAACAATTAAGGGGAGAATGATGCAAGTTTTATATAGTGCCACAAAGCCGACGGGTAAACTTACTCTTGGAAATTATATTGGAGCAATTAAGAATTGGTGTGAAATGCAAAATAACTATAATTCTATTTTTGCAGTGGCAGATTTGCACTCTCTCACAGTGAGCATCGATAGCGATGAACTTAGAGAAAATATATACACGCAGTTTGCAACATTTCTTGCCTGTGGACTTGACCCAGAAAAAAGTATAATCTACATTCAATCTCAGGTGAAAGAACATGCTGAACTTGCTTGGATTATGAATTGTTTGACCTATTTTGGTGAGGCAAGCAGAATGACTCAATTTAAAGACCATAAGCAAAAAAAAGAAAACGTGTCGGTGGGGCTTTTTGCATATCCAATGCTTATGACTGCCGACATACTTTTGTATCATACAGACGTTGTGCCGGTTGGCATCGACCAAATGCAACACGTTGAGATTTGCAGGGACATTGCGGAGCGGTTTAACTCTCGCTATGGTGATACTTTCACTTTGCCAAAAGGTGTTTTGCCGAAGACTGGTGCAAAAATAATGGGGTTAACTGACCCCACAAAAAAAATGTCAAAGTCGGAAGATAATGATAACAATGTTATATATCTCAGCGATGACGATGACACTATTATGAAAAAATTTAAACGAGCAGTTACGGACAGTTTAAATAGAATTAAATTTTGCGATGAGCAACCTGGCGTTTCAAATTTGCTGACGATTTATTCTTCAATGAAGGAAATATCTGTTAAAGACGCTGAAAAGCACTTTGAGGGGAGTCAATATGGCGAATTAAAAACACAGACAGCACAAAGTGTCATCGAAAAATTATCTCCGATTAGAAAAAAAGTTATTGAACTCAAAGCGAACAAAGATTATCTCGACAAGATGATGAAATTGGGCGCAGAAAAGGCAAGCAAGATTGCACTTAGAACACTCAAAGAAGTCTATGAGAAAATCGGTCTGGTTTCACTTAAATAATAATTATATTCTACATATAATTTTTAAATTATAAATAGTTAATTTTGTAAATTAAAGCCTCTTTAAGAGGTTTTTTTCTTTAGAACACACGATTGCCACCACAACAACAATTATTTCTATTGCAACAATTATTGTTTGAAGATGTCCCCATAAGAGAGAGTAAGAGTAAAAGCAAGAAATTTGTGTTTGTGTTAAGGTCGGTGTTTGTGGCAGATGTGAAAATAGAGATTAAAAGCACAAGTATGAGATATGTCGTGTCCATATTTTCCCCTTTTTGTTCTAAAAAATTATTTTATAAAGTTTTATAATCTATTTTCTGCCAAAATCTCATTTTGTCTTTGCGACTTTTTTGTTTTATAATTTATGAAAAGGAACAAATAATGAAACAGGATTATGTAGCGATTGATAATAAAACTTTATCAAACTTGGAGTATTATATGCCCGAAAGTGGCACTTTGCGACAACTTGCCGACATTTTTAGTTTGTTTGCAGATTCCACACGCCTAAAAATCTTATCAGCACTGGCGCTAAGTGAAATGTGTGTCAATGATTTGTCAACATATCTTTCGATAAATCAAACGACAATTAGCCACCAACTTCGTTTTTTGAAAAATTTTAATGCGGTTGCTCAAAAACGGCGTGGAAAATATATCTTGTATAGTCTGGGTAATGATTTTGTGCAAAGTATTATGTCGGACGGGGTTGACTACATATTAGGGTAAATCACAAAATAATAAAATACTTTTGTTTTTTATTTCATTTGTGATATTCTATTCTTGAAGGAATAAGATGGATATTAAAGACAAATTAAATAAATTGCCACTGTCGCCGGGCGTTTATATAATGAAAGATATTTTCGGCAATGTAATCTATATCGGAAAGGCTAAAAGACTTAAAAATAGAGTTAGCCAATATTTTTTGAACAAAAATCAGGCTGAAAAGACAAAAAGTATGGTGTCTCAGGTTGCCGATTTTGACTATATTCTCACAAATTCCGAACTGGACGCTCTTATTCTTGAATGCAATTTAATCAAAAAACATTTGCCTTTTTATAACATTTTGTTAAAAGATGGCAAATCTTATCCATACATTAAAATTGACACAGGAGAAGACTTTCCAAAATTGGAAGTTGTCAGGAAGATTAAAAAAGATAATGCAAAATATTTTGGGCCATTTTTCGGGATTAACGTCAGCGATGTTGTCAGGGCAGTGAACTATGCTTATCCAATCAGGACTTGCGACAAAAAGATTAAAGACGACCACAAAATGAGAAGAGGCTGTTTGGATTTTTCGCTCGGGCTTTGCTCCGCTCCATGTATGTGCAAGATAACTAAGGAAGATTATAACAATCTTCTGCCAAAAGTGTATGACTTTTTAAACGGAAAAGACAGTGCTGTCTATGACATCATTTGCAAAAAAATGGAAAAAGCAGTGGAGACGCAAAATTTTGAACTTGCTATAAAACTTCGAGATTTAAAATATATGCTCCTCAAACTTCGTGAAAAGACAGTCACCGCTCTTGCAAACTTTGATAATATTGATGTTTTTGGGCTTGAAAAAAGCGATATGTTCTATGTTTTCACAGTTCTGATCATTCGCCAAGGCAAGATGATGGGAGCAAAGAGTTATAGTTTTGACAATGCTCAAATTGACGATGAACAAATGTTAATATCCTTTTTGACGCAATATTATTTAATTAATGCACTGCTTCCAAACAAGATTTTACTTCCAATTGAAGTTGACTTTGAAGACGCACTTTTCAAATCTCTCAGTAACAAATTGGGCAAGAAAATGGAAGTTATCAGCCCAAAAACAGGAGTGAATAAGAAACTTGTTTTGCAGGCAAATGCTAATGCAAAAGAATATTTGGAGAAAAATTGCGAACTTGAAAGCAAGCGAAAAAGAAAAAAAATTAGCATTTTAAACGGCTTAAAAGAAAAATTGGAACTGAAAAACGTTCCATTTCGCATAGAGGGATATGACATTTCAAATATTTCCGGCACAAGTTCAGTATGTAGCATTGTGGTGTTTGTTAATGGAGTTAAAGAGAGCAAACATTACAGAAAGTTTAAAATAAAAGAAGTTGTTGGGCCAAATGATTTTGAAAGTTTGAGAGAAAGTATTACAAGACGGCTTGAAAAATTAACTAGCAAAGATATCAGTTTTTCCTCCACGCCAGATCTCATCTTGATTGATGGCGGAAAGGGGCAAATAAATGCTTGCAGAGAAGTTATTAAGAGTTTTGATAGGGACATTGATGTCATAAGTCTTGCCAAGAAGCAAGAGGAAATTTTTGTGGAGGACAACTCTATTTCAAAGAAACTTTCAAAGGACGATGACGAACTAAAACTTCTGCAAAAAGTGAGAGATGAGGCACACCGTTTCGCCATCACTTTCCACAAAAAACTAAGAAAGAAAAAGCAAGTGATTAGTTTATTAGACGAGATTGAAGGGCTCGGGAAGGTGAAAAAAGAAAATCTTATTGAGCGTTTTAAGAGTGTGAGGAGAATGAAAAAAGCATCGGTTGACGACCTTATTTCCGTTAGTGGAATTAATCCAAAACTTGCAAACGAGATTATAAAAAAACTTGAAGAATTAAATTAACTTAACTTGTCCTAAAAAAAACTACGAACCGCATATAAATATTTATGCGGTTTAATTTTTTTAAAAAAATAAAAACAATAAAGAAAAGAAATTTTTTAAAATTATTCTTTTGTTTTTCCTGCGTTATTTTTGTTGCAATTTCTCCATTTTATCTTTTTAACAAGGAGAATTACCGACTTAAATTGAACGAATATTTTAACTTGGAAAGTTCCACAAAAGTTGTCTTAACCCTTTATAATGTCGAAACTTTTGAAGGCGGGACAAACAGCAGAACAAATTATCTTCAACAACAAGCAATGAAATTTAACAAAAAATACAATAATTGTTTTGTTGTTATAAAAACGCTCACTCCAGACCAACTTGCACTAAATATCAGGAATAATAATCTGCCCGACCTCTATTCTTTTGGAGTGGGAGTGGGGAACTATATTCAGGGCTTTTTGAGTGAACTTGAAAATAATTCTCAAATAAGAAGCGACCTTGTGCAATATGGCAAAAAGAGCGGGAAACTTCTTGCATATCCCTGCATTTTGTCGGGTTATTCTTTAATTTCATATGAAAATTATGCAAATGAAAGTGAGAACTTGTCTTCACTTGTCACAACAGACGCTAAAAAAAATATTTTAGGACTTTCTCTTTCAAACAGTTTTAATGGAGCAGAAGTTCTAGTGCAAAATGGCATAACTTTAAGCGAAAATGATTTACTTGAAACGGCGTCTTCATATGACGCTTATAAAAACTTTATAGGCAAAAAAACAAAATCTCTTCTTGGAACAGCGCGTGATTTGGCAAGGTGTAAAAACAGAGAGAGTCTTGGAACATTGGGAGCGTGTGAATATAATTTTTTAGGAGGTTACAGCGACCTTGTGCAGTATATTTCAGTTGTGGACAGCGGGAACAGTGTTAAAACGCTTTATGCAAAAGAGTTTGCAACATTTTTGACAAGTAAAGACGCTCAAAAAAATCTTTCGGACTATGGACTTTTTTCAACTCTAAAAAATAATATTTATGATGAGGGGTATATGCTGGAATTTGAAAATGTTTTAAAACAGGAACTTACTTCTGTGTCTGCGTTTATTTCTTATGAAGAAATGGCACAAAATTTGACAATTTCAAAAGGAAATTTGATTTTAAACTAAACTAAAATATCTTTTTTGCATATAAAAGAATATGGAAAAATCTTTTAAAAACTTTTTTAAAGATATGAAGACTTTTTTGCCAACTGTAAGGGTTGTCAAAAACCAAACTTTTAAAAATTTGACCACCATTAAAATTGGGGGAAAAATTCGTGCGTTTATTGAAATTAAAGAAGTGACTAAACTTCTTAAAATTATTTCACTTTGTAAAAAGAACAAGTTGGAGTTTTTTGTTTTGGGAAACGGGAGTAACTTGCTTGTGAGCGATAAATCTTTTGAGAAAGTGGTGCTTAAAATTTCTCTTAAAAGCATTCGTGTGAAAAATGAAAATATCGTTTGTGGTGCGGGCGTAAATATGTTTAGTCTTAATCATTTTGCCATAAAAAATGGGCTTTCAGGGCTTGAGTGGAGTTATGGCATTCCTGGCACTGTGGGTGGCGGGGTGAAGATGAATTCGGGAAGTTTTGGCGGGGAAATGAAAGATGTTGTCCAATGTGTTTACTACACCGACGGAGAAAAAATATTTAGGAAAAATGTGAAATCACTGGGCTTTTCTTATAGAAATAGTTTTTTTTCAAAAAATAACTACATAATCCTTAAAGTTGTCTTAAAACTTAAAAAAGATTTGCCAGAAAACATTGACAATCTTTGTTCTAAAATATTTTCAAAACGAATTGCAACTCAGCCCTATGGGACACTAAATGCGGGCAGTGTTTTCAAAAAACCAAAAGAAAATTATGCCCCTGTGATGATTGAAATATGTGGTTTAAAAGGAGAAAAATATAAAAATGCCGAGATTTCATCAAAGCATTGTGGCTTCATCATAAATGCAAATGGAAAAGCAACTTTTCACCAAGTTTTAAAATTAATTTGCAAAATTAAAAAGACAGTTTTTGAAAAGTTTGGTATAATGCTAGAAACAGAGATTGAAATTTTAGAATAAAGGGGAAAGAAAATGTCTTTTGCACACGAAGTCAAAAATGAAGTTTTAGAAGCACCAATTGAAAATGAATGTTGCAAATTGGCGTTTTTGTCGGCTGTTATTCATTCGTGTGGTGAACTTTCAAAAAATGGTGACACTAAAACAGTGGAACTTAGGACAGATATCGAAAATGTTTACACAAAAGTGAATGATTGCCTTAAAACCCTTTATGGTGAATATGCAGAGATGCGAATTGACACTGATTCAAACATCAATAAGGCCGTGCGTTATGTCATCTCTCTTCCTGCAAACCTGACAAGCAGGATTTTGTTTGATTGCGGACTCGCTAAATATAATATGGACAACTCCTCATCGTTAGTTTTGGGACTGGACGAGCATATAATTGAGAACGAGTGTTGTGCCAAAACTTATGTGAAAGGCGTATTTGCTTCCTCGTCCACTTCAAACATAATTTTGGGCGATAATAAAGAAAAAAAACTTAGAACATTTTGTGGCTATCATTGGGAATTTATCTTTACAAACGAGATTTTTGCCATTGAATTTTCTAATCTTCTTTTTTCACTGAACATTACAAATAGCAAGAGTAAACGGAAAAACCTTTACATTCTCTACATTAAAGAAGCCGACAAAGTCAGCGACCTATTTGCCATAGTCGGGGCTTTTCGTGGGTTACTCAAACTTCAAAACGAGATGACGGTGCGTGAAGTGAGGAACAACATAAACAGGCAAAATAATTGCCTTAATGCAAATATCACAAAATCTGTGCAAGCAGGACTCAAACAAGTTGTTGCGATTAAAAAGATAAAGTCGACAATCGGGCTTGATGCCTTGCCAAACAATCTGAAAGAATTGAGTTTAATTAGATTATCAAATCCATATGAGTCACTCGAAAACTTGACAAAGATGATTTCAACACATATAACTAAAAGTGGAATTAATCATCAACTCAACAAACTTATAAAAATTGCGGAGAGGATTGATAATAAGTCTAAAAAAATAGCCAATTCAACCAAAAAGACGGGTAATCTATGAAGAATTTTGTCCACTTGCACGTTCACACAGAATACAGTTTGCTAGACGGTGCAGCAAGAATTAAAAAATTGATAAAAACAGTTAAAGAACAAGGTGCAAATGCCGTTGCTATCACTGACCACGGCACAATGGCGGGTGCTTTGCAATTTTTTTCTGAATGCTATAGAAACAAAATAAAGCCTATAATTGGTTGTGAGTTTTATATTGCATACGACAGACTTCGCAAAGAAGACAAAAGCGATATGGGGCATATAATTCTTCTCGCAAAAAATAATGAGGGTTATGGTAATCTTTTAAAACTCAGTGCCATAGCGTCCAGAGAGGGTTTTTATTATAAGCCACGAATAGATTATGATGTTCTCTCACAACACTCAAAAGGCATCATTTGCTTGAGTGCTTGCTTGGCGGGGCACATTCCTCAACTGCTTCTGAATAGACAGTATGACGAGGCTTATAAGTTGGGACAAAAACTCAAAAATATGTTTGATGAGGGCGATTTTTACATAGAACTGCAAAATCATCATCTTTCCGAGCAAATGGAAATCTTAGAGCCACTGAGTAAACTTGCCAAAGATTTGGGAGTGAAAACAGTCGCCACAAATGACTGCCACTATATCAACAGAGAAGACGCTGAAATGCAGGACGTCCTTTTGTGCATCGGGACAGGCAGACTTATTGACGACACAAATAGAATGAAATTTGGCACAGACGAATTTTATGTTAAGACAAGGCAGGAGATGGAAGAAGTGCTGGGTGCCTATCCTGAAGCGCTTGACACCACGCAAGAGATTGCGGACAAGTGTTTAGTCACCATTAAGGCAAAGAGTCACAAAGACTTGCAGGACAGTATGCCAGAGGGTTGCACACTTAAAGATAATGAAAACTTTATTCCAAAATATATTCCAAAAGGAATGACTTCTTTTGAATTTTTGAAAAAATTATGTTTTGACGGATTGAAAGAAAGATATCCTGTTATAACTCCTGAAATTCAAGAAAGAGCAGATTTTGAACTAAACATTATTGATGAACAAGGGTTTGTTGAATATTTTCTCGTTGTGTGGGACTACATAAACTTCGCTAAACAACAAAATATTCCAGTTGGACCTGGCAGAGGAAGTGGAGCAGGGAGCATTGTCGCCTACACAACGGGCATCACAAGAGTTGACCCTATTAAATATAATCTTCTTTTTGAAAGATTTATTCACCGTGAGAGAGTTTCAATGCCTGACTTTGACGTCGATTTTTGCTATAACAGACGCAACGAAGTCATTGAATATGTGAAAAGAAAATATGGCGAAGAAAATGTTGCTTTCATCGGCACTTTCGGCACAATGGCCGCAAAAAATGCCATTAGAGACGTGAGTAGAGTCCTTAATGTTCCGCTGTCTGAAGTGGATAAAATTTGTAAGGAAATTCCACTAAAACTTCCCGACGGGATAAGCAAACCTCCCGTTTTAAAATATTACTTTGGCACGACAGGAGAAAAACAAAACGATAAATTCATTATTCCAACTTTGAGAAATGTATATGAAGAGAATGAAAAAATCCGCAAAGTCATTGATATGAGCATCAAGTTAGAGGGAATGCCAAGACAGGCTTCAACCCATGCTTGCGGTGTTTTGATTGCACCTCAGCCCGTTGATACCTTTGTTCCTCTTTCAAGGAATAGCGACGAAATTGCAACGCAATATTCCATGGTTGAACTTGAAGATTTAGGGCTTCTCAAAATGGACTTTTTGGGACTGAGGACGCTGACGGATATCGACAAGACACTTAAACTTATCAAACAAATTCATAATAAAGACATCGACTTTTATGCAATGGAATATGATGACATCGGAGTTTTCAAACTTATTGGTTCAGGAAGCACAGACGCCATTTTTCAACTTGAAGGTGGCGGAATGAAACGCTTTATGAAGAAGCTACGCCCTGACAGTTTGGAAGATATCATCGCAGGAATTTCACTCTATCGCCCAGGACCTATGAAATATATCGACGACTATGTTGCAAATAAACACAATCCCGCGAAAATTAAATATGCCGACCCATGTTTGAAGCCTATTTTGGAAGCGACATATGGAATTATTGTCTATCAAGAGCAAGTTATGCAGATTGTGCAAGCAATGGCAGGTTATTCGCTGGGACAAGCCGATATGGTCAGGCGTATTATGGGCAAGAAAAAAGTGGATAAAATGGAAGCCGAAAAGGTGAAATTTATCTATGGCTGGCAAGACCCAAAAGGACAAAAGAGCATTGACGGGGCTTTGAAAAAGGGAGTGAGTGAAGATGTTGCAAGGAAAGTTTTTGCCGATATGGAAGACTTTGCCAAATATGCTTTCAACAAATCTCACGCTGCTGCGTATGCCTATTTATCCTATCAAACGGGTTATCTAAAATGCTATTATCCCGTTGAATTTTTAGTGGCAGTTTTAAATAACAGAATTACAATCATTGACGAGATAAAAAAATATATCGTCTATGCAAGACAAAATAATATCGAAGTTTTGCCACCAGATGTCAACAGAAGTGAGACGTATTTTAGTGTGGAAAAAAACTGTATTCGTTTTGGAATGGCTGCTCTTAAAAATGTGGGTATTGCCGTTGTGAACGAGATTGTTAAAGAGAGAACTGAGAAAGGGGAATACACCGATTTTTATGATTTTGTGGAGAGAACTCAAGGGAAATGTCTCAACAAAAGGTGTCTTGAAAGCCTAATTTTGGCTGGTGCTTGTGATTGCTTTTCTTTAAGACGCTCTCAGATGATGAGTATTTATGAAAATGTAATGGACACAGTGTCTAAAGATAACAAAACAAAGTTGCCGGGGCAGACAACTCTTTTTGACGACGCCTTTGCAAGCACGAAAAAAAGTTTTATTGAAATTCCAGACATAAAAGAATACACAAAACAGACAAAATTAAAGTTTGAAAAGCAAGTTATGGGAATATACCTTTCAGGTCATCCTCTTGACAATTATATGGACGAATTTAATAAATTCACATTTAACGCAAGTATGATTTCAACAGATAATGAAGAAAAATTGGAAGTTGATGAAGATGTTTTTGACACAGAAATTTTGGAAAATGAAAGCGTCAAACATGATGATATTGTGTGGTGTGGCGGAAGCCTTGAAGAAGTTAAAAAGATTTTCACAAGAGTGGGCAATAAAGA